>CAZEJK010000173.1:0-10736 GCA_964512045.1 uncultured Thermoanaerobaculia bacterium | reverse complement strand
ACCAATTGAGAACTGAGAACTCAACTCAGGAGCTTTGCTTCGAATTTTCGAAGATGCGGAGCTCTGAGTTACCAAAGTCTCGCCGCCGGCCAGTGCTCAGAGAGAGCCAGCTCTACGCAGCAGCACCAGCGTGCGATCGTCCGCATACGGCACACCCTCAACGAAGCGCGTCACGTCCTCGTCGATCGCGGTGGCCACGGCGTCCAGCGGCAGGGCTCTGGAATGGCGCAGCACGGAAGCGAGCCGCTCCTCGCCGTACTCGAGCTGATCGGGATTCTCTGCCTCGACAAAACCGTCGGTATAGAGCACGAGCAGATCGTCCGGGAGAAGCTCGACCGAGCCCGCCCGAAATGCACCGCTGGGCAGCATGCCCAGCGGCATGCCCGTCGACGTCAGGAGCTCGATCTCTCCTGATGCTCGGACGAGCATCGCCGCCGTATGTCCCGCGTTGCAGTAGCGCACCTGACCGCTGGCGAGCTCCAGGACAGCCACGAAGGCTGTGGCGAACTTCTCCGGGGGCGTGCGTTCGAACAGCAGGGACGACGCGTCCGCACAGAGCTGCTCCGGCGCGACATCGGCGGCCAACGGCGCCGCGACGAGGGCCTCGAGCGAGGCCGTCAGCAGCGAGGCCCCAATGCCCTTGCCGGACACGTCTGCCAGGAAGACCGCACACTGGTCGCCCTCATGCCGTCTGCGCACGGTGTAGAAGTCACCAGAGACTCCGCGCGACGGAACGTTCGAGCCGAACACCGCCCATCCGTCCAGCTCGGGCAGACGGACCGGCAGCAACCGCATCTGGACCTCGCGCGCTAGAGCCACCTCCTGCTCGAGGCGACGCCGCTCTGCCGCGGCCTCCGTCAAGCGCAGGTTCCGGATGCGCATCGCGGCCACCGACGCGAGAGAGGCCAGCAGCTCGAGATCATCCTGGGTAAACTGCCTGGGCTGGGACCCGGATCCGAGGACGATCATCCCGAGCGAGCCATCAGGATCGAGCAGCGGCGCCGCGATCAGACTGCGCACGCCGGTGGCGAGAAGGCTCTCTGCAGTCTGGAAACGAACATCTTGACGGATATCCAAGACCAGCGCCGCCATCCCTTTGTCCATGACCTCGTGGCAGAGATGCTGTGACTCCAGGACCATCCCATCTTCTCGACCGGGAGACCGGCTCGCGACCCGCTCAAGACTACCGTCATCCGTTCGAAGAACCACGACGGCCGACTCGGGGCGCAGCTGCTCGCACATCTGGTCGAGAATGACCTCGAAGAGGTCTCCGAGCTCCACGGACGTGTCGAGCGATCTGTGGACCTCGGTCATCGCACGGAGTCGGGCTGCCTGCCGGCGCAGCGCCTCGACATCGCAGGGGTCTCTTTCGACAAGGGTCGCGTGCACGAGGTCCGAGGCCGGCCTCAGGAGTGTCTCGCCGACCTCTGACGCAGTCTCGGCGGCACGCGGCTGCTCCAGCCCGATCGTCGTCGCACCAACGATGATTACATCACCCGGCCCAACCTGACACCGGCCCGTGATCAGGGCCCCGTTCACCAGGGTGCCGTTATGCGAGTCCAGATCCTCGACCCAACACTCACCGGAGGAGAGCGCGAAGCGTGCGTGCTGTCGCGACATCGAACGATCCGCCACCGAGATGTCCGCCTTGGAGGACCGTCCGACGATGACGGCCCCCCCGTCCTCCACAGCGTGCTCCTCGCTGCCACCGTCAGGCTTCGTAAAGTAGAGATGCAGCATGTTCAGCCGAGTATATCGGAACTGGGGCTCGTCAACACGGGATATAATCTTCACCGATGGCTGAAGACCAGAACCACATGCACATTCTCCGGCAGCTGCTGACAACCCAGCTCCTCGGAGTCCTCGCCACACATGGTACGGATGAACCATAGCATCGGTGCCCATCGGTGCCCATCGGTGCCAGGTTCATATATTCAGAGCTGTCCGAGGTCCGACAGACCGAGGCTGCTCCGGCGCCGACCTGCCCGGCCGGGTCCCGTCAGATCGGGAGCCGACCCCGACACTGTGGCATCTACTCGGCGGAGCCCCCGCCCGGAGCAGCCGTCACCCGCGGGCTCGTCCTCCCACCAGCGCCGGCAGCAGCTTCTCGAGGCGTATCGAGGCGGCTTCCCGGCTAACCTGGAAGTGGCGCGCGAGCTCGGTGAGGTCCAGCTCGCGGTCCTCGTCCGCAAGGCGCCGGAGGTAGGCGCGGACGGCCACCTCCGGCATGAGGAGGGCTGCCGCCCAGACGTTGGCCTGCCACTCGGGCGAGCGGAAGATCGGCACATCGGGAGGGAGCTTCTGGCTCGGGGTCACCACGTCCCGGAAGGCCCGCCCGCGCTGGCCCGCGAGATCTCGGCCGTGCAGCGCGAGATGGGCCAGCTCGTGCGCGAGCGTGAACCGCGCCCGCCCGTCCCCGGCGAACGCCCGCTCCCGGATGCCGGTCCGCAGGCGGAGGGTGAGCCCTTGATCCGTCGCCTCGCAGACCGCCTCGTCGCGGAGACCGTCATCAGTCTGCAGATCGACCGGAACGCCGCCCGCCAGCTCGCCGACGGTGACCGGATCCAGGAGCTCGTGCACTGGGATCGCGCTGCCGTCCCTCACCGCCTCCGGAAACCGCGCCGCCGCACATCCTTCGGCTACCGCGGCGATCTCGGCATAGGTGCGTGGGGCGGCCTCGCGGATCTCGGGCTGCGCGACCCGAACCACCCGCAGCTCCACGTCGAGACCCAGCTTCGCCAGGACCTCGTGGAGGCGCGCGAGCTTGGTACCGTGGCGCGGGTCGAGGAAGCGTCGGACCTCCTTCTCGTCGACCCCGAGGCGCCGCGCCAGCTCCGACCGGCTGAGGCCGGGCTGACGCAGCTCCTCCGCGAGGGCGGCCTTCGCGGCCATGAGCGGCGGAAGCGACACGGCCACCGCATCGGCATTCTCATCGGCCGGGCTGGGGGCCGGCAACGCCTCACCGCGTCGGATGCGGCCCGCCACGACCTCTTCGAGCGCGTCCGCGGCCGAGGCCGCCGCCTCCTCGCGGTCGGCGCCGCCGGTGAGCAGCTCGGGCAGGTCCGGACAGCGCACGAGCCATCCGTCGCCGTCCGGCTCGAGCACCACGTGGTATGCGAAGTCACCCGCCATCAGAAACTCCTCACTCCTCGAGATCGCGGATCGTCAACCCGAGCTGCGCGAGCATCGCGTGCAGAAGTCCGGTTCCCAGCTCCGCCTTGCGATCCTTCACCGTCGTCCGGCGGTCGCCGAAGTACAGCGTCCCGTGGCTTCCCTTCCCGCGCTCCTTCACGAGCTCGACGGCGACGCCCCGACGCCTCCCGATCCGCTTCACCCGCTTGATGAACTCGGCGCCGGTCACCAATCGAAGATCGGACATTTTTGTCCGAATGTCAAGTGGAGCGAGCAGCGACCACGCACCGGGCTCCCTGCCTTGGCACGTTGTTTTGCAGCCCACGAGCCGCTCTTGGTGGCGGCGGCGGTCGCCAGCTTCGCCTCGTCGAAGGCAGACTTCGCTGACTGTCTCGCCCTCGAAACGGAAACGGAAACGAGCAAACGGAAACGGTGCCGGAAACGGTGCCGGAAACGGTGCCAAAACGGTGCCAGGTTCACACATTCGAGCATTCGAGGTAGAGTGCCCCCATGCCAAGAGCACCGCGGGTCTTCGTGGACGGTGGGATCTACCACGTGTACAACCGCGTGACCCGTGGGGAACGGGTGTTCGATCAAGATGAGGAGGCACTTGAGCTCGTCCGGATACTGCGGGAGGTGCGCGACCGTGACCGGCTGGTGGTGCTGGCCTGGTGCGTCATGTCGAACCACTACCATCTCGCGGTCTGCTGCACGGCGGCGCCGTTGTCACGTTCCATGGCGAGCATCCAGTCGAGGGTCAGCAAGAGCTTCAACCGGCGACACCGCCAGCTCGGCCCGTTCTGGCAAGGTCGGTACAAGGCGAAGCTGGTGGAGGATTCTGCGTACCTTCAACAGCTGGTGCTCTACATCCACCTCAACCCCGTCTCGGCCGGCGTCGTTGAGCGGCCTGAGCAGTACCCGTGGAGTGGCCACCGGGAGGTGGTCAGGAGCACCCGGGCGCCGCTCGTGCAAACGGATCAGCTCCTCCTGACCTTCGGCGAGCGGAGGCGGGCCGCAAGGAAGCTGTACCTTGCAGCGATTCGAGCCGCGAAGGAGGAGCCCTGGACCGAGGCTTCCCCCGGGGCGCTTCCGTGGTGGCGATTCGGCAGGCCCGTGAACGAGGAAGCGGACGGTGAGCTCGGTCTCGACCCGTCGACGCCCTTCATCGACGAGCTCGGTCGAAGTACCGGCGTCGAGCTTCCCCAGCTGAGCGCCGGGGAGCTCGTCGACCGGGCGTTGAACGAGCTGGAGATCGACCGCAGCGAGATCGCGGGACGGACGAAGCGGCGGGACGTCGTCCGCGCCCGGGAGATGCTGATGACCATCGGCGTTGAACGCTTCCGGCTCAGAGTGAAGGACCTGGCGGAGGAGCTCGACGTCAACTACGACACGGCCAGTCTCTGGGGACGCCGCGGAGCGAAGCGAAGGACCGAGGATCGCGACTTTGCTCATGGGGTCGAGGCGCTCGTCGCGGCGGTGGTTTCCAGCGGACCAGCGGCAACGGAACGAGAATGTTCGGATATATGAACCTGGAACCGTTGTATGGAACCGTTGTAGGAACCGTTGTATATGGAACCGTTGTATGAACCTGGAACTGTTGGGAACCGTTGCGGAACCGTTGCGACGCAGATCAGCACCGGTGACCAGCTCACCGTCGACGGCTTCCTCGGCATCATCACCGTCGAGTAGAGCCTGTCGCCACACATGGTGTAGACTCTCGGTGGTTTCACTACAACGTTGGGCAGGAGGCGTCATGAACCCAAACCAGTCCCAGGATCTGACCAGTCGGCCGTACGAGGCGATCGGCGAGCAGACCGCCCGCGAGGCGTTCATCGTTCGCACCTACCTGCATCTACTCGGCGCCGTCCTGGCATTCGTCCTGATCGAGTGGATGCTGTTCTCCTCCGGGGTGGCGGAGCACATGGCGAGAGCCATGCTTGGCACGTCATGGCTCCTGATCCTGGGAGGCTTCGTGCTGGTGAGCTGGCTCGCGAGCCACGTGGCATTCAAGGCGCGGTCACTCCCGGCTCAATATGCCGCTCTCGGCGGCTTCGTGCTGGCCGAGGCGATCATCTTCGTCCCGCTGCTGTGGCTCGCGTTCAGTGTGGCGCCCGGCGCCGTCCAGAGTGCCGCCAGCGTCACCGGCATCGGCTTCGTCTGCCTGACCGCAGTGGCGTTCCTGTCCCGCAAGGACTTCTCGTTCCTCGGCGCCTTCCTGCGCTGGATCGGGATCATGGCGTTGGTGGGTATCGTCGCGGCGGTGCTCTTCGGCTTCCAGCTCGGCACGTGGTTCTCGGTCGGGATGATCGTGTTCGCAGGCGCCGCCATCCTGTACGACACCTCCAACGTGATCCACCACTTCCCGACGGACCGTCATGTGGCCGCAGCGCTGCAGCTGTTCGCCTCAGTGGCGCTCATGCTGTGGTACGTCCTGCGCCTGTTCCTGGCACGCGACTGACCTCGCGACACACCGGTTCCACACACACCACCGGGCGAGCGTGACGCTCGCCCGGTGGTTGGTTCCACGTGCTGTTCTGAAGCGTGCTCGGGAGCACGCCGGCGGGTATCAGTCGCCGACGAGGAATGTCACCTTCAGGTGCACCCGATACGACGAGATCGAGTTGTTCTTGACCTGGACCTCCTGATCCTTCACCCACACGCTCTGGATGTTCTTGACCGACTTCCCGGCCTCCTTGATCCCGTCCTCGAGGGCATCGTCGAAGCCCTTCTTCGACTCGGCACTGATCTCGATCACCTTGGCAACTGACATGGTTCCTCCCGATCGTTGCAGCCACGCACTCCCGACCCGGACGGAGCCATTGGCCGTTGAGCGTTCGAGCCCCTTACGGCTCGGGCTCTCCGCGTCCTCATCAAACCGAGCCCCGGGTCGTTCGCGTCGTGGCTCGGTCTGTCGTCTCGATCCTCCACTCTGTCACCCACCACCGCTCACGGGTACAGGGCTTGCCCCGAGAGATGACCGAGGGATCGCCCGTGACTGAGCGAGAAGGCTTTGCACATGCTCACGAGCATCGGGGCAACCCCGACCGCGTTTGGCGGCTTGCTCCGGCTCACTGTCCCTCCGCCGACCCGTACCCTAAATCCGAGCTCTGATGTTGGCGGCAGTCGTCTGGGGCCGACAGGGAGGGAGGGCGCATGGGTCTCAATGTTTTCGTGGTTGGCCTTGACGAGGTCAACAGCGAGCTGCTGCACCAGATCGAGAATGTTGATCAGTACAGCTTTCACGAGGTCCTGTCTCTGGAGCGCGTTCAGGGTGCCGAGCGCTACCCGATCGACCGTTGGCTCGACCGCGCCCGGGAGAGGATCCGCGAGACTCCAGGCTCGGTGGACGGCATCATCGGGTTCTGGGACTTCCCGATCAGCCTCATGGTGCCGATTCTGATCGACGAGTTCGACACCACCGGCCCTCACCTGAGGAGCGTCGTGAACTGCGAGCACAAGTACTGGAGCCGACTCACCCAGCAGGAGGTCGTCCCGGAGGCAGTCCCCCAGTTCAGGGCAGTCGACCCGGCGGACGAGGCGTCGGTGGCCGACATCGACCTGCCCTACCCGTTCTGGATCAAGCCGGTGAAAGCGTTCGCATCGCAGCTCGGCTTCAAGATCTCGAGCGACGCTGATCTCGTTGACGCTATCCGTCAGCTTCGCCAGGGCATCTCCAGGTTTGCAAAGCCCTTCAACCACTTTCTCTCACGGATCGCACGACCCGCGGACATCGAGGGTATTGACGGATCGTGGTGCGTTGCTGAGGAGCTCCTCACCGGAAGTCAGCACACCGTCGCGGGGTATGCCGTCGATGGCGATGTGCATGTCTACGGCATGATCGACTCGATCAACTACCCGAACACCACCTCGTTCTTCCGGTACCGTTACCCGTCTCAGCTTCCGCAATCGGTCCAACAGCGCGCCGCGACCATGGCGCGCCAGGTGATGTCCCGCATCGGTTTCACGAGCTGGCCGTTCAACATCGAGGTCTTCTACGACTCCGAGACCGACCGGCTACAGCTCCTCGAGCTCAACACCCGTATCTCGCAATCCCACAGCGACCTCTTCCGCAAGGTCGATGGTGTGTCGAACCACCAAGTCCTCGTCCAGATTGCAACGGGCCAGTCCCCCACACCTCCATCTCGATGCGGTGATTGCGGAGTGGCATCGAAGTTCCACGCCCGGGCGTTTCGCGACGGTGTCGTCACACGCACTCCGAGCGAGGAGGAGGTCCGCCAGCTCCAACGGGAGATCCCGGGCGCCATCGTCCGCGTCCACGTCAGCGAGGGCGACAGGCTCTCGGAGCTGGAGGATCAGGAACCGTACAGCTACCGGCTCGCCGTGGCGTACCTCGGGGGCGACACCGACGAGCAGCTGCTCGAGCAGTGGGAGCGGTGTGAAGAGCTGCTCCGCTTCGAGATCGACCCGGCCCCATCCACCAGCTGAAGACAAGGAGACTCTGCCCACCCATGCGCACAGTCACTGATCCTCCGTGCCGCGTCCGTGAGATCGAGAACCTGTGGATCCCGATGTCGGATGGCACCCGCCTCGCCGCCCGAGCGTGGATTCCGGAGGGCGCCGAGGAGGCTCCAGTTCCCGCTGTGCTGGAGTACACTCCGTACCGCAAACGCGACCGCACGAGGATCCGCGACGGCATGGACCACCGCTACATGGCCGGCCACGGCTACGCCTGTTTGCGGGTGGATATGCGTGGCAGTGGTGACTCCGATGGCGTCCTCGCCGACGAGTACCTCCACCAAGAGCTGGACGACGGTGTCGACGTACTGCGTTGGATCGGTCAACAGCCGTGGTGCACCGGAGCGGTCGGAATGATCGGGATCTCATGGGGCGGCTTCAACGGCCTGCAGATTGCCGCGATGCAACCGCCCGAGCTGCAGGCCGTGGTCACGGTGTGCTCCACCGACGACCGCTACGCAGATGACGTCCACTACATGGGCGGCTGTCTGCTCGGCGACAACCTTTCGTGGGCCTCCGTCATGTTCCACCGGAACTCGATCCCGCCCGATCCCGAGCTCGTCGGCGACCGCTGGCGGGATATGTGGATGGAGCGGCTGGAACGCTCCGGCCTGTGGCTCGACAACTGGCTGAGCCATCAGCGGCGCGATCGCTACTGGAAGCACGGCTCCGTCTGCGAAGACTACGCTCGGATCCGATGTCCCGTACTCGCCGTCAGTGGCTGGGCCGACGGCTACTCCAACGCGGTCTTTCGACTGGTCGCCAACCTCGAGTCACCGTGTTGCGGGCTGATCGGGCCCTGGAGCCACCGCTACCCCCACTTCGGTCAGCCGGGACCGGCAATCGATTTCCTCGGTGAGGTGATCCGTTGGTGGGACCGGTGGCTGAAAGGAGAACGGACTGGAGTGGAGTCGGAACCCTCCCTGCGCGCGTGGATGCAGGACAGCGTACCTCCGAGCACACATTACGACGAACGACCGGGACGCTGGGTGGCAGAGGACCAGTGGCCGTCCGAGCGCGTCCGGCCCAGGACGTTTCATCTGCAACCTCTCCGGCTGGCCGATTCGTCCGACGCGCCTCTCGAAGACTGCAACCTGACGGCGCAGTCACCGCTCCGGCATGGACTGTACGCCGGGAAATGGTGCGCCTACGCTTCGCCGCCTGACCTGCCGGGCGATCAGCGCGAAGAGGACGGAGGTGCACTCGTGTTCGACTCCGCCCCCCTTGCAGAACCGCTTGAGATCCTCGGAGCGCCCGTAGTCGAGCTGCAGCTGACCTCCAACCGTCCGGTGGCGATGGTGGCCGTTCGTCTGTCAGACGTCCAACCGGACCACAAGGTGACTCGAGTCACCTATGGCCTCCTCAACCTGACCCACCGCGACAGCCACGAGGAGCCAGAACCGCTGGAGCCCGGCACTGCCTACCGGGTCTCGGTCGCCCTCAACCACGTCGCCCAGGTCTTTCCCGCCGGACACCGTATCCGCCTCGCCATCTCCACGTCGTACTGGCCACTTGCATGGCCCCCTCCACAGCTCGTGCAGCTTGCGATCTCCACCGGTTCGAGCACGCTGACCCTACCGGTCCGTCCGCCTCGCCCGAAGGATACTGAGCTGCGGTCACTGGGCGAGCCGACCTCGGCCGAGCCCGAGAAGGTCTCGTTCATCGAACCCCCTGAGCGCCGCTGGACGGTCACCCGCGACCTGGCAACAGACACCTCCACGCTCGAGGTCGTCAAGAACGAGGGCATCCGCCACCTCCACGCGATCGGAACGGAGGTGCACGAGCGGGCGGTCGAGCGATACTCGGTCCAGGACGACGACCTGAACAGCGTCCAGGGTGAGGTGCACTGGGTGTACGCGATGTGCCGGGACGAGTGGAACGTCCGCACCGAGACCTTCACGCGCCTCACCTCCAACGAGACGGAGTTTCACCTCCATGCACGCCTGGACGCCTTCGAAGGTGACCAGAGGATCTACTCGCGAAACTGGACCAGCGTCATCCCGAGAGACCTGGTGTAGCGACGGCGCCCGGTGCCAGGACCTCCGCAACGGACCCACAGACAAACGCCCCTCCGAGCGGAGGGGCGTTCGTTTGGTCATCCTATGAGCTGAGGTGTTACCAGCGCCGACCGCCGCCGCCGCCACCACCGCCGCGACCGCCGCTGCGCTCCTTGTCCTGAGCCACATCGACCCGGATGGTGCGGCCATCCAGCTCGCTCTGGTTGAGGGCAGCGATCGCCTTCTCGGCGGCACTATCGTCCTCGAAGGTCACGAAACCGAAACCCCTCGAGCGACCGGTGTCGCGATCGGTGATCACCTTCGCCTCGCTGACCTCGCCGTGCTGCGCAAACGCCTCACGCAGGCCGTGATCATCAGTGTTCCAGCTCAAACTTCCAACAAACAGCTTCTTCGACATACTCTTCCTCGTGTCCTTGGAGACGCGGTCCCGCTTCAGGGGACGGTCTCCCATCCGGGTAGAAGAGCGGGCCTCGCACCCGCTCGGCTCCGGACCCACCCCGGTGGTCGGCCCGTATGATCTTCGCGCATTCGAACGGCTCGTGCCGTGCGATCGGTGTTCGTGATACGCAGCACTCTCGTCGAGAGCAGCGCTTCGTACAGGGTGCTGGAGCGCCTCACCTGGCCAACGGTCCAGCCGCTGCCCCATGGTCCGCTCGATGGCCCGGAGCGCATCGTGCTCGGAGGGCGATACGAGCGTCAGAGCATCGCCGGTCAGGCGCGCGCGGGCGGTGCGACCGACACGGTGGATGTAGTCCTCCGGCTGGCCCGGCACGTCAAAGTTCACCACATGCGGCAACGCTTCGACGTCGATACCGCGCGATGCGATATCCGTCGCCACCAAGATCCGGATCCGGCCTTCCTTGAACGCCGCCAGCGCCGCCTCTCGCTGCGGCTGGCTCCGGTTTCCATGGATCCTGTCGCACTGCACTCCGGCGCCGGTCAGAAACTTGGTCAACCTGTTGGCACGGTGCTTCGTCCTCGTGAACACCAGGGCCGTCCTGATGTCGCCGCTCTGGATCATGTCCAGCAGCACACTCTTCTTCTCTCGATCCGGCACGGACAACATGGCATGCCGCACGCCTTCAGCGGCCGTCGTCTCCCTGTCGATGT
>CAZEJK010000172.1:0-10749 GCA_964512045.1 uncultured Thermoanaerobaculia bacterium | reverse complement strand
CGGAGTCATGAGGAGCAGCAGCAAGGGGACCGGGCATCGTGCGACTCGAGTTGGCGTGGTGGTGTCGAACTCCGCCACCAAGACCGTGGTCGTCAGGGTCGAGAACGTCGTCATGCACCCGCTGTATCGGCGGTTCGTTCGCTCATCCAAGAAGTTCATGGCGCACGACGAAGAGGACGCGTGCAACGTTGGTGATCGGGTCCTCGTCGAGGAGTCGCGACCGCTGTCCAAGAGGAAGCGGTGGCGGGTCCGCCGCATCGTCGAGCGGGCTCAGTAGCGGCCACGGGGGTGTCTGATGATCCAGATGGGAACAATGCTCAACGTGGCTGACAACTCCGGCGCCCGCAAGGTGCAGGCGATCCGCCAGGTCGGTGGATCGGCCGCGCCGCGCTACGCCGGCATCGGCGACATCGTCGTCTGCACGGTCAAGGAGGCGGCGCCGGACTCGGATATCAAGAAGGGTACGGTCGTGCGTGCCGTGGTCGTACGGACCCGTCGCCGCGCTCGCCGTCGTGACGGTAGCTACATCGCGTTCGATGAGAATGCTGCCGTGCTGATCAACGCGAGTCGGGAGCCGATGGGGACCCGAGTTTTCGGTCCGGTGGCACGGGAGCTTCGCGAGCGCAAGTTCATGAAGATCGTGTCGCTGGCGCCCGAGGTCTTGTAGGAGGCGACGATGGCAAAGCTCAAGGTCAAGAAGGGCGATCAGGTCCTGGTCATCGCCGGCAAAGACCGCGGCAAGCGCGGTAAGGTCCTGCGGGTGCAGGCCGACGATCATCGGATCGTGGTCGAAGGTGTCAACTTCATCAAGAGGCATACGCGTCCGAACCCGCAGCGGCGCATCCAGGGGGGGATCGTTGAGCGCGAGGCTCCGATCCATCTGTCGAACGTAATGGTGATCTCGCCGGACAGCGGCCGCCCAACCCGTGTCGGGTTCAAGTACCTCGAGGACGGGCGTAAGGTGCGGTACGCCAAGGTCGACGGCGCGATTCTCGACCGGTAGGAGGTCCGATGGCGCGCTTGATGACTCGCTACGCAGAGGAGGTCATTCCGCAGGTGCGGAAGGACTTCGATATCTCCAACCCGATGCAGGTCCCACGGATCCAGAAGATCACGTGCAACATCGGTATCGGTGAAGCGTCACGGAACGCCAAGCTGATGGACACCGCCAGCGAGCAGCTGGCCAACATCACCGGCCAGCATCCGTGTGTGCGCCGCGCCCGCAAGTCGATCGCGGCGTTCAAGCTTCGCGAAGGGATGCCGGTCGGTGTAACGGTGACCCTGCGCCGGACGAGGATGTACGAGTTCCTCGACCGGTTGATCAACGTCGCGCTGCCGCGTGTTCGAGACTTCCGGGGTGTGAGCCTCACCGCCTTCGACGGTCGTGGGAACTACACGCTCGGGGTCCGCGACATCTTGATCTTCCCCGAGGTCGACTACCAGAAGCTCGACGTGAATCTCGGGATGAACGTGACGTTCACTACCTCGGCTCCCTCGGACGATCAGGCCCGCGCCCTGCTCGCAGGTCTCGGGATGCCGTTCCAGCGTCGATAGGAGGATCCCATGGCGCGCAAAGCTCTGATCGCCAAGTCACTGAAGAAGCCAAAGTTCCGAGTACGTCATCGCAACCGGTGTCGGGTGTGTGGCCGGCCCCGCGGGTACATGCGCAGGTTCGAGATCTGTCGTGTGTGTTTCCGCAAGCTCGCGTTGGAAGGGTGCCTTCCCGGCGTGACCAAGGCGAGCTGGTGAGAGGTGTGCCATGACCATGACCGATCCCATTTCCGATATGCTCACCCGCCTGCGCAACGCGACCATCGTGCGCCATGATCGAACCGACGTGCCCGCGTCCAAGGTGAAGCTCGAAATCGCCAAAGTTTTGAAAGAAAAAGGCTTCATCAGGACGTTCAAGGTGATCGAGGAAGGTCCTCAGGGCCTCCTCCGGATCTACCTGAAGTACGCCGAGGACGGTGAACCGGCGATCCATGGGTTGCGCCGTGTCTCCCGCCCGGGTCTGCGCGTGTACCGCGGCGTTGAGGACCTTCCGAAGGTTCTGAACGGTCTCGGCAGCGCGGTGATATCGACCAACCGAGGCATCCTTGCCGACGACCAGGCGCGCAGCCTCCGGGTCGGTGGTGAGGTTCTGTGCGAGATCTGGTAGGAGGTTTGCCATGTCACGTGTCGGGCTGAAGCCGATCCCCATTCCGGACGCCGTCAACGTCCAGGTCGCGGATCGGGTCGTCCAGGTCAAGGGACCGAAGGGCTCGCTGATGGTCGACCTCTCTCCAGGAATCTCTGCGGAGCTGGGTGATGATGGACGGTTGACCCTGTCGAGGGCCGACGAAGAGAAGAAGACGCGTGCGTTCCACGGTCTCAACCGCGCACTCGTCGCCAACGCTGTCACCGGTGTTTCCGATGGCTGGCGGAAGGAGCTGCAGATCGTCGGCATCGGCTACCGGGCCGCCAAGGAAGGCAACGCCGTCGTGTTCAACCTGGGCTACTCCCATCCGATCCGGTTCGAGGAGCCGGACGGGATCACCATCGACGTGGATGCCAAGGCGAACAAGGTCACGGTGCAGGGGATCGACCGGCAGCGCGTGGGTCAGGTCGCCGCGAACATCCGCGGTCTACGACCACCCGAGCCGTACAAGGGCAAAGGCGTGCGCTACGTGGACGAACGGGTCGTGATCAAGCCTGGGAAGCAGGGAGCGAAGTGATGAGCCGCACAAGAGATCGCAAGGCACGTCGGCATCGGATCCGGTTTCGGTACCGTCAGGCGGTGCGTGGTACCGCCGAGCGCCCGCGGCTGGCCGTGTACCGCAGTCTTCGTCACACCTACGCTCAGATTATCGATGACGAGCGGGGGGTGACCGTCGCATCGGCGTCGACCCTCGAGTCGGACCTCGCCGGAGATTTGACGCACGGCGGAAACCGGCAGGCGGGAGCATTGATCGGACGGACGGTTGCCGAGCGCGCCAAGGAGGCCGGGGTCGCAACGGTCGTCTTCGACCGTGGCGGCTTTCCGTATCACGGAGTCATCCGTTCCTTGGCCGAGGCGGCTCGTGAAGCAGGGCTGGAGTTCTAGAGCATGGCAATGATCGAGCAGGAATCCGAGTTTGTCGAAACCGTCGTCCACATCAACCGCGTCGCCAAGGTGGTGAAAGGCGGCAAGAACTTCTCGTTCTCGGCCGTGGTGGTGGCCGGTGACGGACACGGTAAGGTCGGGTACGGCGCCGGCAAGGCCCGCGAGGTTCCGGCGGCCATTCAAAAGGCGATGGAGCAGGCCAAGAGGACCATGCGCCGGGTGCCGATGGTCGGGGGTACGATTCCGCACGAGATCTGGGGGCGATGGGGTGCGACCCATGTCCTGCTCCGGCCGGCGTCGCCCGGAACCGGCGTGATTGCTGGCGGCGGAGTTCGGGCGGTGATGGAGTCTGCCGGTGTGCAGGACGTGCTCACCAAGATCATCGGCAGCCGCAACCCGTTCAACGTCGTGCGCGCGTGCTTTGACGCCATCGAGAACATGCTGACCGAGTCGCACGTGAGGCGGCTGCGGGGTATCGAGGGCGCCGGCGCCGTCGGCAACGACGAGAGCGAGGCCGCCGAGGCATCGACGGACACGGTCGAGGCTGCTGCCCAGCCCCCGTCGGAGGCGCCTGACGTCGAGCCGAGCGCCGAGCCCGCGGGATCGCAGGAGGATTCGCCTGAGGACACCGAGCGAGGTGCGTCATGAGCGCGCGACGGCAGACACAGCTGCGCATCACCCAGGTGCGGAGTCAGATCGGCGCCCAGCAGCGTCAACGCCGGGTCCTCAAGGGGCTCGGACTTGGCAGGATCGGCCGGTCGGTGCTCCGGCCGGATGACCCGTGCATTCGCGGCATGGTCGCGAAGATCCCGCACCTGGTGCGGGTCGAGGAAGTGGAGGAGTAGCCATGGATCTCAGCAACCTGAAGCCGGCGACCGGTGCCAAGCGAGGTCGCAAGCGCGTCGGCCGAGGGCCCGGCTCGGGTCTCGGCAAGACTGCTGGCCGCGGGCACAAGGGTCAGAAGTCGCGCAGTGGGTACTCCCGGAGGTTCGGCTTCGAGGGCGGCCAGATGCCTCTGGTCCGTCGCATTCCGAAGCGCGGGTTTACGAACATCTTCCGCACGGAGAACCAGATCGTGCATCTGCACCAGCTCGAGAAGATCTTCGACGACGGCGCCGTGGTGTCCCTGGAGGCGCTGGCGGAGCGACGGCTGGTGGATCTCGCCCGTGGCCCCGTCAAGGTTCTCGCCGACGGCGAGCTTTCCAAGAGCCTGACTGTCCATGCCCACCGGTTCTCCAAGCAGGCGCGAAGCAAGATCGAGGCCGCGGGCGGACAGTGTGAGGTGGTGTCGTCGTGATCGACAGCTTTCGTAATATCTTCGCCATTCCGGACCTGCGCAAGCGGTTGTTGTTCACGTTCGGTATCCTGGCGGTGTACCGCCTGGGCTCGTTCATCCCGACCCCTGGTGTGGATCCGGCCGCGTTGCAGCAGTTCGCGCAGGCTGCCGAGGGAACCGTGCTCGGTTTCCTCAACATGTTCACCGGGGGTGCGCTCAGCCGCGTCGCGGTGTTCGCTCTCGGCATCATGCCGTATATCTCGGCATCGATTATCCTGCAGCTGCTGACAGTGGTGTGGCCGTACCTCGAGAAGCTCTCGAAGGAGGGCGACCTCGGGCGGCGGAAGATCACCCAGTACACGCGGTACGGTACGGTCGTGCTGTCCGTCATCCAGTCGATGGGTATTGCGTTCTTCCTCGAGCAGACCACTGCGCCCGGGGGTGCGGCGCTGGTTCCCGATCCCGGCTGGGGGTTCCGGTTCATGACCGTGCTGACCCTGACCACCGGTACGGCGTTCGTGATGTGGCTCGGCGAGCAGATCTCCGAGCGTGGCATCGGCAACGGTATCTCCCTGATCATCTTTGCCGGGATCGTTGTGGGCTTCCCGAGTGCCATCGTCAACACCTTCCAGGACCTCAAGGCCGGATCGATTGCGTTGTACACGGTCGTCCTGCTGACGGTGTTCATGGTGGCCGTGGTGGCGGCTGTGGTGTACATGGAGCGCGCCCAGCGACGGATTCCGATCCAGTACGCCAAGCGCGTGGTGGGACGGCGTGTGTACGGTGGTCAGAGCACCTACCTACCGTTGCGACTGAACACAGGCGGTGTGATCCCGGTGATCTTCGCCGCGTCGATCATGTCGTTTCCGCAGACGATCGGCCAGATGGTCGAGCACCCATGGTTGCGTCAGCTGACACAGGCCCTGTCGTGGGGCGAGCCGTTGTACAACCTGGTGTACTTCCTGTCCATCGTCTTCTTCTGCTACTTCTACACGTCGATCATCTTCAACCCGGAGGACACCGCCGAGAACATGCGCAAGTACGGCGGGTTTATTCCGGGGATCCGCCCCGGTCGCAAGACCGCAGAGTTCATCGATAAGATCCTCACCCGGATCACTTTAGTGGGTGCGCTCTACCTGGCGGTGGTGGCCATTCTGCCTGAAGTGCTCATCGCCGGGTTCAAGGTAGCGCCGATTCCCTTTATCGGACCGCAGCTCGATGCGTTCTTGCCGCGCTGGCTCACGGAGGGGCTGAACGTGAAGTTCTACTTCGGTGGGACCTCGCTGCTGATCGTGGTCGGCGTGGCGATGGATACCGTTCAGCAGATCGAGTCGCAGCTGGTGATGCGTCACTACGATGGCTTCGTGCGCCGTGGGCGTATTCGTGGGAGGCGTGCGTGAGCCCGTACCACCGCGGTTTGAACCTCGTGCTGTTCGGCCCGCCGGGTTCTGGAAAGGGAACCCAGGCGAAGCTGTTGGCCGAGCGGTTCAGCGTGCCACATATCTCCACTGGGGATACTCTGGCGCACGAGGTGGCGTCCGACAGCCCACTGGGCCATCGGGTGAAGCCGTACCTCGACCGCGGTGAGCTCGTGCCGAACGAGCTGATGTCCGGGATCTTGCTGCGACGTCTGGACAACCTGGACTGTGCGCGCGGCTTCGTCCTCGACGGGTACCCGCGAACCGAGGAGCAGGCAGAGATCCTCGACGGGCTGCTGGCCGAGCAGGGACGCAGCGTCGAGCGGGTGGTCCTGATCGACGTGCCGGACGACGTGATCATCGAGCGCCTCGCCGCCGACGACGACAGCGTCACGCGGGAGCGCCTGCGCGTGTACCATCAGAAGACACAGCCGTTGCTCGACCTGTACCGTGATCGGGGTCTCCTCGTCGAGGTCAACGGGAACGAGCCGGTGCCCCATGTGGCCGAGGCTCTGTTGAGCCAGATCGGCGCGGCGGTGGCGCCATGACCGGCGTTGTTCTCAAGACCCCATCAGAGGTGGAACGTCTGCACCGGGCGAACTGCGTCGTGCATGAAGCGCTGCGGGCCGTCAGCGAGGCGGCTGTACCGGGGGTGTCCACCGCCGAGCTCGATCAGCTCGCGGAGGAGCTGATCCGTTCACGCGGCGGAGTGCCGGCATTCAAGGGGTATCGCGGTTTCCCTGCAACGTTGTGCACGTCGATCAACGAGGTCATCGTGCACGGCATCCCGTCGACGCGGCAGGTGCTCCGAGAGGGCGATATCCTGTCAGTCGATTGCGGCGTGGTGCTCGACAGCTTTGTCGGTGACGCTGCGGTCACGGTGCCGGTGGGCGAGGTCTCGGACGAGGCCGCTCGTCTGCTGGAGGTGACCCGGCAAAGCCTGCACGATGCGGTCGGCCAGGTTCGACCTGGCAACCGGCTCGGGGATGTTGGCGCCGCAGTGCAGCGGCGTGCCGATGCTGCTGGATTCGGTGTCGTAAGGGACTTCGTCGGACATGGAATCGGGCGGGCGATGCACGAGGAGCCGCAGGTGCCGAACTACGGTAAGGCCGGACACGGTCTGCTGCTGAAACCAGGGCTCGTGATCGCGATCGAGCCGATGATCACTCAGGGTTCTTGGGGTGTTGCGGTCGATCGCGATGGCTGGACAGCTCGCACAGAAGACGGTAAACTCGCAGCCCATTTTGAGTACTCGGTGGCGGTGACCAGCGATGGGAACGGCCATAGAGTGCTCGGAGTCGAGGAGCATTAGATGGCCAAAGAGGAAGCGATCGAGGTGGTTGCCACCGTAGTCGAGCCCCTGCCGAACGCGATGTTTCGGGTGGAGCTCGATAACGGCCACGAGGTGTTGGCTCACATCTCTGGCAAGATGCGCAAGCACTTCATCCGCATTCTCCCCGGCGATAAGGTTCTTGTGGAGCTCTCTCCGTACGACATGAAGAGAGGGCGGATCGTCTACCGGTACAAGTGACAGATGAGTGAGGAGCATCGCCATGAAGGTGCGTCCATCGGTTCGGAAAATGTGTGCGAAATGCAAGATCGTGCGGCGCAAGGGCGTCATTCGGGTGCTCTGTGACAACCCGAAGCACAAGCAGCGACAGGGTTGATTGAGGAGGTTCGAGGTGGCACGAATCGCAGGCGTCGACCTTCCGGCGAGCAAGCGAGTGGATATTGGCCTGACGTATATTTACGGGATTGGACGATCTCGTGCGAAGACGATCCTGTCCTCGGCTGGAGTCGACGGCTCCGTCAAGGTTCGGGATCTTTCTGAGGACGAGGTGCTGCGGCTGCAGCGCGTGATCCAAGATGTGGGCGGTGTCGAGGGCGATCTGCGCAAAGAGGTTGCCATGAACATCAAGCGCCTCATCGAGATCGGGTGTTACCGGGGTATCCGTCACCGGAAGGGTCTTCCGGTGCGAGGTCAGCGGACGCACACCAACGCGCGGGGTCGTAAGGGTCCCAGGCGGCAGGCTGTGGCTGGTAAGAAGAAGGTCGGGAAGAAGTAATCGGGGGACGTGGGAATGGCAAAGGATCGCAAGAGCGCGAGGAAGCCACGACGGGAGAAGAAGAATATCCCGTTTGCCGTGGCGCATATCAACGCGACGTTCAACAACACCATCATCACATTCTCCGATCCCAGCGGAGGGACGATCTGCTGGGCTTCCGGAGGCCGAATCGGGTACAAGGGCTCGCGCAAGGGGACACCGTATGCAGCACAGCTCGCCGCGCGAGATGCGGCCGAGAAGGCTCAAGAGCAGGGCGTTCGACGGGTCGATGTGCTCGTCAAGGGCCCCGGTCCCGGGCGGGAAAGTGCGATCCGAGCGATCGCAGCTGCGGGCCTCGAGGTGAGCTCGTTGCGTGATGTGACACCGATTCCGCACAACGGCTGCCGACCAGCGAAGCGGCGCCGGGTGTGAGCGAGTAGGCAAGGAGCAGGAACGTGGCACGCTACCGAGGGCCGGTTTGCCGGTTGTGTCGTCGAGAGGGGATGAAGCTCTTCCTCAAGGGAGAGCGCTGTTACAAGGAAAAGTGCGCGATCGAGGTGCGCAACGCACCTCCGGGGCAGCACGGTGGACGACGGCGTCGCAAGATGCAGGCGTTCGGCCTCCAGCTCCGCGAGAAGCAGAAGCTGCGCCGGGTGTACGGTCTGCTCGAGGGTCAGTTCCGACGGACCTTCAAAGAGGCCGCCCGTCAGAAGGGTGTGACCGGCGATAACCTCCTGCGTCTGCTCGAGCTGCGGTTGGACAACGTGGTCTACCAGTTGGGGTTCTCGACGTCGCGCCGACAGGCCCGGCAGCTGGTCCGACACGGTCACATCGAGGCCAACGGGCGTCGGGTGAACATCCCGTCGTACCGAGTGCGACCCGGAACCGTGATCGCCGTTCGGGAGAAGAGCAGGAAGAACAGCCGGATCGCAGAGGCGGTGGAGTTTGCCCAGGGACGTGGGATTCCCCCATGGCTGGAGCTTGATGCCGACACCCTGACCGGCAAGGTGTTGGAGAACCCGACTCGCGAGGACATCCGGATTCCAATTCAAGAGCAGCTCATCGTCGAGCTGTACTCGCGATAACCGGGAGGTGGCATGATCTGGTCCAACTTTGAGCGGCCGCCTGCCGTCGAGATTGAAGCCGAGACCCGTTCGGGCTCGTATGCGCGATTTCTCGCGCAGCCGTTTGAGCGTGGCTGGGGCACCACGGTGGGCAACGCCTTGAGGCGGGCACTCCTGTCCTCGATCCCCGGCGCTGCTGTGACGGCGCTGATGATCGAGAACGCGGATCACGAGTTTTCCGTGGTACCTGGAGTGGTCGAGGATGTAACCGATATCATTCTGAACCTCAAGAAGATACCATTCAAGCTGCATAGCGACGAGGCCGAGGTCTTGACGCTCGACGCGGAGGGGGCCGGCGAGGTGACAGCCCGTCAGTTTCAGACGAGTCACCGCGTCGAGATCCTCGATCCTGACGTGCATGTGGCGACGCTGTCGTCTGACGGTCGGCTTCGGCTGCAGGTGCGTATCGAGAACAACCGCGGGTATGTGCAGGCAGACGACAACCAGACCGAGGACCTCGGGGTGGGCTTCATCCCGGTGGACTCCGCACACTCGCCCGTCCTGCGCGCGAACCTTCGCGTGGAGGCGGCGCGCAAGGGCCGGATGACCAACTACGAGCGTCTGCTCCTCGAGGTGTGGACGAACGGTACGGTGTCGCCTGAAGACGCGGTCAGTCACGCGGCGCGGATGGTTCAGGGTCATATGGAGATCTACTCTGCAGTCGGGCATAGCGAGGCGCCGGTGGCGCCGGAGGTCGAGCCGGAGCCCCCTGCTGAGGAGAGCATCCTCGACCGATCGATCGAGTCGCTCGATCTCTCCATCCGGTCTCTGAACTGCTTGAAGAACGCGAACATTCGTACCCTTCGCGACCTCGTGACGAAGTCCGAGAAGGAGATGATCGAGATCCGCAACTTCGGCGACAAGTCGCTCAAGGAAGTCCGCGAGAAGCTCGAGGCCCTCGGTTTGGGCTTCGGGATCAACCTCGATATGTGATCTGGAGATGGGAAGCTGACCGACCGCTGAGGATGCTGACGTGGCCTGTGGGCCGGTCGGTAGAACCGTGCGGGCGTCGATAACGGGAGATACGACTATGCGGCATCGAGTCCAAGGTCGCAAGCTAGGGCGAACGTCCGCCCACCGCCGTGCCATGTTTCGCAACCAGCTGACATCGCTGTTCGAGCATGAGCGGATCACGACAACTGTCGCCAAGGCGAAGGAGCTGCGTCCGCTCGCTGAACGGATGGTGACCCTCGCGAGAACGGGCACTGTGCAGGCGCGTCGTCAGGTTCGGGTGATGGTGCCGGATCGGGCCGTTGTTCGACGCCTGTTCGACGAGATTGCACCGAGGTTTGCCGGCCGCGATGGTGGCTACACGCGCATCGTGCGGATCGGGCCGCGGCGCGGCGACGGGGCCGAGATCGCGATCCTCGAGTTCGTCGACTTCGAGCCGACGGCCGCCAAGAAGAGCGGTGGAGAGCGGGGCGAGGGGCGTCGTTCCCTCGTTGATCGCGCTCGCGGGATGTTCGGTGCCCGGCCAAAGGAGGCGGAGGCCGAGGCTGCCGAGGAGGAGGTCTCCGCCAGCGCGGACGTCGACGAGGACGAGGCTGGTACGGTAACGGAGGCCTCAGTGGAAGAGGACGAGACCACCGAGGCGCGCGAGCCCTCCGACGATGTGGCTGACGATACCGAGGTCACCAGCGAGGCTTCAGAGGAGACGACCGAGGACGGTGACGAGGAGCCGCGATCGAAGGGGTGACACTCGTGTGCTGGGTGCGGCTCCGCAGGAGCTGCTCGCCGAGATGAGCTCACGCCGGAGGCACCTGCCTTCGGCGTTGCTGTTTCGCTCCAGTAGACGGTCAGACAC
>CAZEJK010000171.1:0-10843 GCA_964512045.1 uncultured Thermoanaerobaculia bacterium | reverse complement strand
CACGCACGGTTCGGAGGGAGGGGACCCCGGGCAACCGGGGTTCCCTACCCCTATGATCGAACGTTCCTGCTGTCGTCCATACAGGGACCGCGGGCTTCCAGTCCGCATTGGGCCTCGGTGCAAGCCCAACCCTGCGTGACGTCCCCCTCGCGTCTCTGTCAGTCCAATGCCGACCGCGACGAACCTACGTCGACGTCGCCGGGGCTTCGGTGTCGAACGTCTGAGGCCGCGGTGCTTCCGGCGCAGCGCATTCGTTACCGGCCTCATCAGTGACGACGCCGCCGAGCTTTTCGTACAGCACCGGCAGCACCATCAGCGTCAGCAGCGTCGAGGTGACGACGCCGGCCACCACCACGACTGCGAGCGGCCGCTGGACCTCCGAGCCCACACCGGTGGCCCAGACCATCGGCAGGAGCCCGAGAGCGGTGGTGGCGGCGGTCATCAGCACCGGCCGCAGGCGCAGCTCGGCGCCGTTCAGGATCGCGTCGCGGCGGCTCGAGCCCTGGCGCTCCAGCATCCGGAAGAACTCCACCATCACCAGCCCGTTGAGAATCGCGATGCCGAACAGCGCGATGAAGCCCACCGAGGCCGACACGGACAGGTAGAGCCCGGATACCTTGAGCCCGAACACGCCGCCCACCAGCGCGAGCGGGATGTTGACCAGGATCAGGAACACCGGTCGCGTCGCGCGGAAGTGCAGGTAGAGCAGGATGAAGATCAGCACGAGGGCCAGCGGGACCATCAGGCGCAGCCGCGCCATCGCCCGCTGCTGCTGCTCGAACTGGCCGCCCCAGGTGGCGAAGTAGCCGGTGGGGAAGTCGATCTCGGCATCGATGCGCTGCTGGGCCTCCGCGACCAGGGAGCCGATGTCCCGGTCGCGGACGTTCAGCTCCACGACCATCCGGCGCTTGCCGTCCTCCCGGGAGATCTGCGCGGGGCCCTCGACAAGGTCGATGTTCGCGACCTCGCGCAGGAGCACTCGCTCACCGGTCGGGGTGGTCAGCGGCAGGTCGCGGAGGTTGGCCACCTTGGCGGTGTACTCCCGTGACATGCGCACCACGACGTCGGTGCGACGGTCGCCTTCCGGAACCGTGGTGACGATCTCGCCGCCGATCGCCGTCTCGATGAGCTCGCGCACCTGCGCGACCGTCACCCCGAGACGCGCCATGCGCTGCCGCTGCATGTTGATCTGCAGGTAGCCGAGGCCCTCGACGGCCTCCGTCTTGATGTCGATAGCGCCCTCGACGGTCTCGAGCACGGCCGCCACCTGATCACCGAGCTGGACCAGGGTGGGCAGGTCGTCGCCGAAGATCTTCACGGCGATCTGTGACTTGACGCCGGAGAGCAGCTCGTCGACGCGCATCTGGATCGGTTGGGTGTAGCCGAACTCGACCCCAGGGAACTGATCGAGCTTCTGGCGGATCGCATCCACCAGGCCATCCTTCGTCGTTGCCGTGCTCCACTCGTCGCGCGGCGCGAGCACCACATAGATGTCGCTTTCTCCGACGCCCATCGGATCCGATGAGATGTCCGAGCGCCCGGTCCGGCTGACCACGTGGCGAACCTCGGGCAGCTCCATGATCGCCTGCTCGATCCGCTGCACCGTGAGCAACGCCTGATCGAGCGACACCGACGGGATCTGGAACGGCTGGACCACGATCGAGCCCTCGTCCATCGTCGGGAGGAACTCGGTGCCGAGGGTCGGCACCAGCGCCAACGCTGCCACCAGGAGAGCCACGGCTGCGGCCAGCACGAAGCGAGGATGCTCCAGCGCCCAGCGCAGGTGTGGGCGGTACATCCGGCGCACGAGATCCGCCGGATGGGGGATCCTGCCGCCGCCGAAGATCGGCGCTGGCCTGAGGATCAGCGAGGCGAGCGCCGGGATCAGGGTCAGGTTGAGGATCAGCGCGCAGCCGAGGGCGATGCTGATGGTGTACGCCAGCGGCGCGAACATCTTGCCTTCCATCCCCTGCAGGGAGGCGATCGGCAGGAAGACGACGATGATCACGAGCACGCCGAACACGATCGGGCGCACCACCTCGAGGGCGGCCTGACGGATCAGAGGACACCGATCCTGAGGCGACTCGCGCAGTCTGCCGAGCAGCCTCACGGCGTTCTCGACCAGGACGATGGCGCCGTCGCCGAGCATGCCGATGGCGATCGCCAGGCCCGACAGGGTCATCAGGTTGGCGGTGAGCCCCACCAGGTCCATGACGAAGAACGTGGCCAGCGCCGCCATCGGTAGCTGCAGCGCCACCAGCAGCGCAGACCGCAGGTGCCCCATGAAGAACAGCAGCACCAGGACGACCAGCACGGCGCCCTGGAGCAGAGCTGTCTGGACCGTGCCAAGGGCCGTGGTCACCAGCTCGCTGCGGTCGTAGAACGGCACGACCTCGACATCGGGCGGAAGCGACTGGCGCACCACCTCGAGCCGGTCCTTGATGCCGGCGACGACGTCTTGACCGGAGGCGCCGCGCAGCATCAGCACCACGCACGCCATCGCCTCGCCCTCTCCGTCCTTGGAGATCGCGCCCTGGCGCATCTGCGAGCCGATCGTCACCTCGGCGACCTGATCGAGCAGGATCGGGACGCCGTCGCGGTACGCGACAACGGTGTTGCGGAGGTCGTCCAGCGATCGCACCCAGCCGTCGCCGCGGACCACGTACTGCTCGCCGCCACGCTCCACGAACGAGCCGCCGGCAACCGCGTTGTTGGCGGCCACTGCCGCGGTCAGCTCGCCCAGCGCCAGCCCGTAGCGGCGCAGGGCGGTCGGATCGGCCACAACGTGGAACTGGCGCGTGAAACCCCCGAACGAGTCGACGGCCGCCACGCCTGGAGCGGTGCGGAGAATCGGGCGGACCACCCAGTCCTGCAGGGTCCGCAGCTCCATCAGGTCGCGCTGGTCGGACTCCAACGTGTACTGGAACACCTCGCCGAGGCCGGTGGAGATCGGCCCGAGATTGCTGCTGGCGCCCTCGGGGAGCTCGTCACGGGCGGCGAACATCCGCTCCATCACGAGCTGGCGGGCGAAGTAGATGTCGGTACCGTCCTCGAACACCACCGTCACCATCGACAGCCCGAACTTGGACAGTGAGCGGATCTCGGTGGAGTGGGGGAGTCCGGCGCACGCCTGCTCGATCGGGTAGGTGACGAGCTGCTCGACCTCGAGCGGCGACAGCGTCGGCGCCTGCGAGATGACGGTGACCTGGATGTTGGTCACATCTGGGAACGCGTCGATCGGTAGGGTCGTCAGAGCGCGGATGCCCCCGCCCACCAGGAGCACAGCGAGCAGGATGACGACGAGCCGGTGCGCGAGCGAAAGCTCGACGATACGGTGCATCTCACTCCTCCCCTTCGCCAGTGACCAGAGCAGACTTCAGGAAGAAGACACCCTGCACCGCGACCTCTTCGCCAACGCTGACGCCCTCTCGAACCTCGTACCGGGTGCCGTTGAAGATGCCGAGCTCCACCGGACGTGCGACGAACGTCGACGGTCCGGTCTGGACGAACACCACGTCGTTGCTGCCGACCCGGATCACGGCCGACTCGGGCACGGAGGGAGCGCTGCGGGGCTCACCGTGGGTGAGCGTGCCCTCGACGAACACACCCGGGTAGAGCTTCTCCTCGGCGGAGGGATCGATCGCGGCGCGGATGGTGAGGGTACGGGTGGCGGAGTCCACCTGAGGGACGCTGGTCAGCACGGTGGCCGTTTCCCGCCGGTCTGTGCGACCCACCGGGATGAACTCGACCACATCGCCGCGGGTGACACGGCTCACCTGGTCCGGCGGAACCTGCAGCTCGAGCTCGAGCCGTTTGGGATCGCCGAGGGTGACGAGCGGATCGTACGCCTGGATCCACTCGTGGACGTGGACCGGAAGCGCGAGGACGACGCCGGACGCCGGAGCTCGCACCGCGAGGTGGGGATCAGTGGTCCCGCTCTCCAGCAGTGCGTCCACCTCCTCGGTGGTGAGACCGACGTCGATCAGCTCGGCCTTCGAGCTCGCGAGCGCGAGCTTCGCGTCCAGCTCCGCCTCCTTTCGAGCCTCGAGCTCGAGCTGGCTGATCCCGTTCACGGCGAGGAGCTGACGGCCGGCATCGACTCGCAGACGTGCCAGGCTCGCCGCCTTGTCGTGGCGCAGCAAGTACGCCTGCAGATTCTGCAGCTCATGCGAGTGCAGGATGACCAACGGGTCGCCCGCCGCGACCTCGTCGCCAGGGGCGACGTCAAGACCTTCCACGCGTCCTGCGACCACGGTCTTGAGCACGAGCGACGATCCCGGCGCCCGGACCACCTGGCCGACGATTCGGAGCTGGTCGCCGAACGTCCGCTCGAGGACGGGCCGGACGACGATCCCGGCCCGGGCCTGTGCCTGCGGGTCGAGCTCGACCGTGTCGGTTGCCGCGGCAATCGTCGAAAGTGCGGAGCACGAAGCAATGGCGAGGGTCGTCAACAGGTGTTTCATCGAGCGGCCTCCATGGGAGCGGTCAAGGAGAGTGGGGCGAGATCACCGAGCAGGTCGTAGAGATCGACGTGTGCCGACAGGAGCTCGAGCCGGTTCTCGATCGCCGATGAGCGGGTGGCTTCGAGCCGGCTGAGGCCATCGATGTAGGCGAGGTAGGTCATGGCGCCGAGCCGGAACTGCTCGGCGAGGGAGTGCTCCGCGTCGGTGGAGCCCTCGAGGACGCCGTCAAGCAGCCGCACGCTGATCCGAGCGCTGCGAACGGCGGTCAGCGAGCTCTCCAGCCTCGTCGTGAGCTCATCCTGGCGAGCGCGGGCATCGAGCTGGGCTGCACGCAGCATCGCGTCGGCGGCGGCTCGGGCCTCGCGACCCGCTGTGCCGAGCGGCAGGGGCACGCTGAGGCGAACGCCGAGCGCGTCGAACGACGGCTCGCCGGCGAGCGAGGGAACGTGCTCCCACTCGACGTCCGCTTCCGGTCGCCCCCACGCCTCCCGTCGGCGGATCTCCGTCTGTGCCTGCTCGAGCTCCAACATCTGCTGGAGCATGGTCCATCTGGGGGATTGCTCGAGCGCAGATGTGTCCGGGAAAGATGCAGGGTCCGCCCGGAGCTCCACGGTGAGGGTGGCGAGATCCCCGCCTTCGGGTGGCGCACAGCGATCGCCGCAGAGCAGCTCGAGCCGCCGATGGAAGCGTTCGAGCCGGCGTTGGGCAGCGCTGTGCTCCGCCTCGACGGCGGCGTGCTCGAGCTGGAGCTGGAGGAGGTCGCTGCCGGAGACCTCGCCGACGTCGTAGCGCGTCTGTTGGATGCGCACCGCCGCGGAGAGGCGGGAGCGGCGGCGCTCGATCAGCTCGAGCTGGTCGGTGGCAGCAGCGACCTCGAGCCATCGCCGAGCGGTCTCCGCGGAGGTGGAGAGCGTGGCGCTGGTGGTGGCGGCGCCGGCGTACTGATCCGTCGCCTTCACAGCCGTACGCGCTTCATTGAGCATCCACGGGTACCGCAGCTCCCGCACCAGTCGCAGGTAGCTCGCAGAGTTCGGTTGATGCGAGAAGCCACCGCCGATGCCTTCACGTTGTACCTCGAGGCTCGGTGTACCGGCGGCCAGCTCCGAGCGAGTCAGGGCGGCCTCAGCGCTGATGCGCTCTCGACTGGCAGCGAGAGGGGGCGCGTCCTCCGCAGCGGCCTGGACGCTGGCGCGGAGCCGGTGCAGCGCGCTGTTGTCAGAAGCGACAGATGGGCCACCGGCGATGGCCATTGCGAGCAGCAGGAACGGAACCAAACGTTGAACTCGTGGCACAGCTGGGCCCTCCTCGTGCACTCCGGGCTGCTCGTCATGGCGAGCGATCGAAGTAACTGTACCACTGAAGAAACTATTTCCATATACCCAAAGAGTGATCTTTGGTCGAAACCGTGTAGCGGGGCCCGAGCCCGGCCATGGAGACGTGGCACCGCGATCACACCGCGCGGCGTCCTCTCCGAAGCCCGTGCCCACAAAAGCTCCGTCATCTCGACCGAGCTTCCATGACGTACCAGTGGACGCCGATCGAACAGCGACCTACGACACCAGGGAGCATGTGGCGAGTGGAGAGATCCCCTGGCAGAACCTGACGCCACTCAACCCGCCCGGCTCCGATCCACTCAACGAAGCCGCCCGGCTCCGGTCATGGCCCCGGCCCTGGCCCCGGACGCCGGCAGCCGGCCCCGGAACCCTGAAGCCCCGACCACCGCGGCTTGTTTGGACTTACTTTTGAGTCTGTATTTGCATCAAGGAGTCGATCAAGGTCCATGAGGCCAAGACGCATCTCTCCAAGCTCCTCGCCCGGGTCGAAGCTGGCGAGGAGATCGTGATCTCGCGGCACGGGCGGCCGGTCGCACGCCTCGTGCCGCTGGGCCCGTCGCGCACACACCGGCAAAGCGGCAGATGGACAGGGGCGCTCGAGATGTCGGAGGGCTTCGACGAGGAGCTGCCGGAAGCGTGGGTGGCCGCGGGCTCGTGGAGCCCCAGTCATCGGGTTGACCGAGGGCGGGGTGGTTGTTCGATCCGGAGCGTGCGGAGCTCCCCAAGCCGTTCATCCGGGACCGATATCAGTCGTCCAGCGAGCGGATCAGCGATTGGAGGTTCGTTCTGAGATACATCAGCTCCTCGTGGCCGAGAGCTCGGTCGAGGATGGCTGCAAAACCGCACATTCCCCACGATGCACGCTCCGCCAGGAGTACGAGAAACGGGCCGCCGGTGACCTCGATGCGACAGGTTCCGCCGCCGTCGTACCCGAGAGCTCGCACCGCGCCTTGCCACAGCGCGACCAGCTCCGATGTCGTCTCGCGGAGGCCGGGTTCAATGTCAGTCGGCGCGAGCACGAGGCCATCCTTGCCGAGCAGCACGGCCCTGGCGGATCCGATGGCGTCTTGGGCCCACCGGACGAACGCCTCGAGCCTGGTCGACGCTGGCCCCACCGGCAGCTCAAGCTCCGGGATTGGCGCCTTTGCGCCTTCGGTAGGAGTGCTGAGGTGCGGGGCTGGGGCGTCCGGTGGCTTGACGGGCTCTGGTGGGCGCGGTTCGGTTTGAGCTGATGGAGGCGATCCGAGCTCAGCGAGGGTAGGGGCCGCTCCTTTGGCTTGAGATGGGGATGGTGTCTCAGCAGTCAATGCAGCCAGGCTCGCCCGCAGCTCGTCCCGGTTAATCCACAAGTGGGACGGCTTCATCATCAGCCTCCTCTGTCGCCAATCCGATGCGCGGTTCCAGCTCGGCCGCAAGATGGTCGAACACCGAAACGACCGGGGGCGGGCTGCGATAGAGCAGGCCCAACGGAACTCCTTTCGCGCTCGCCTTGAGGAAGACCGGGTCGCGCGGTACAAAGGCGTCCAGCGTGAGCTTCTCCGGTATCAATCCCAAGACCTCCTGCACAACCGACATCGACTCCGCGTTCCGAGTCTGTACCATCGAGAGCATGACGCCGGCGATTCCGATGCCCAGTCCCTTGGCGCGCAGCTGGTGGAGCAAGTCGAGCTGCAGTGGCAATCCGCGCAGCGACAGCGGTTCCGCCTGAACCACCAGCACAACGTGATCGGCGCTGCGCAGTGCGGCCTGGCTCGCACCGAACAGGCCAGAGGAGGTATCGAGGAGGACCAGCTTGAACTGCTCTTTGGCCTCCGCAAGCACTCGGCCGAGAGCGGTGTGGTTGTCAAACGGGGTCTCGCCGGTTGCGAGCTCCTCTGGACGAGTCTTGCCGGCCGGGAGGAGCGTCAGCTCGGGCAGCCGTGTGGCGCAGAGCACGGACTCAAACGTGCGCTCGCCGCGTAGGCACTCAGCGAGTCCGGCGAGCTCACCGACCTTGCCTTGCAGCGAAAGACCCACACATCCCTGAGGATCGCAGTCGGCGAGCAGTGTACTCCAGCCTCGGCGCGCCATCGCAAAGGCGAGGTTGAGGGCTACCGTCGTCTTGCCAACTCCACCCTTCTGGCTCGCGATTACCAGTACAGCCATTCGTTAGCTTCCTCCAGCCAGATCGCCCCCATCTTCGGCGACCGCGGTCGACGTTACATGTGTCACTGCTATGGCGCGCGGGGAGTGACGGGGACGCACCACTCCTCTGCGCTTTCGCTGTGTTATCCCCGGTGCAGTTGTGCTCGACTCCAGCCTCAAACCTCAGAGAGCGCCCTTGAGGTTCTGGATTGCCTTCGGTAACGCCACGTTGAGCAACACGCCGAGGTTGACCTTCTTGCCGTCGACCAGTATTCCCCAGTGTAGCTCGTTGACCAGCGCCACGACGACCATCTTGCGGTCCTCCAGCTCAACCAAGTAGTACGTGCCGAGCGGTGGAAAATCCGCATCTGAGAGCAGCTTGCGTAGCTTCTGAGTGATGTCGGCGAACAGCGCGCTTGCGGCCGGCTGCTCGTTGTATCCAGCGTACGAGAGGCCAGATTGATCGAAGATGTCGGTGGCCTCGAGAGCCACTCCGAGGTCATCTCTGAGGACGTCTACGGACTCTTTGAGCTTTTCGATGTTCATCTCTTCTCCGCCTCCTGGTGTTCTCTCTTCATCATACAGTGTTCGTGGCGTTTCGAACGGTTGACGGATGTCGGTGGCGGCAATCTCTGGAGACGCCGCATCGTCTTGTGCGATCGGAGCTTGGTGGGCACTCGGTTCTGACAGCTCGTGCCAAGGGTCCGGTTCCGCGCGTCGAGAGAGGTCGACGAGCTGAGCGACGCTCAACCGGATGTTGACGTGGTACCGACGGGGGTCTGCATGCAGCGTCTCCTCGATCACCCCGGGGCCCTGCGACGCCATCAGGGAGAATGCGTCTTCACCGCGGAGGCCCCGTGTCGCCGCATAGGCGAGCGAGCCTTCATCGAAGGAGAGGGTGCCGCGCTCCTCGCCGAATCGCATGCGGATAGTCCTCGAGTCGGCTGCGAGCGTCATGAGGAGGAGGACATCGAGCACATCGAGCTGGGTCACCGAGCTCTGGGTGGACTCCGAGATCCCTTCCAGGAGGCTCCGGAGCTGGTTCCGATCGATCCTCGCATCGATGACCTGGACGGCGCCTGCCTGTGAATGGAGCCACCTGAGATCCTCGGAGACTGACGGGGCCTGAACGACGACGTTCAGCCCGGGGCGTGCCTCGAGCGCGCGAGCCACCAGCTCGACGACGTGGACGCCCTCGGTGTACGCTGGGATGAGGAGGATGTCGTGACTCTCACTCCGGAGAGCTTGCATGCCATGCTCGGCATTGGCAGCGTGCTGCACCTCGACCTCGCCGGACATCTCTTCGAGGATGCTGGTGATCTGCCGCAATGATGTCGGACCTTGATCGATGACCAGCACGCGAATCACAGCTCTCGTCTCCCCGTCGCGAGGTTCTAGATCGCCACCGTACTATAGCGCCGAGCGCGATGATCTGTCCACTACTCAGCGACACGGGTGCTTGAGCTCTTCTTGGCTCTTCGGCCCGCTCCCTGGTGACGCTCATGTTCTATAATCCACGGTAGCGCCGTCTTCATCTCCCGATGGTTCGTGAATTGGACGGCGCGGCGGAGACTTCATGGGTGAGCGGCCAGATGACACGGTTCTGCTTGTTGATCACGACTCGTCCCTCCTCGAGACCCTGCGCAAGGGTCTGAGCAGTCTGCTTCCCGATGTCGCGATCTACGCAGCCCGGGATCTGACTGAGGCGACCTCCCAGCTTGGCGCGCGGCCGATGGGGCTGGTCATCACGGATCTTCTTCTGCCCACGGGAGGCGGGTTCGAGCTGCTGTCATACCTGGCTCGATCCCAGGACCGGGTGCCTGCCATTGTCATCGGCAGGGGAATGTCGCCGGAGGTTCGTCAGCGGGTAACCGACCTCGGAGGGCTCTGGTGCTTCGAGAAGCCTGTGCCGCTGCAGCGACTGGCGGAGGCCGCCGGTTCGTTGCTTGCCGCGAGTCCACGCAGTGTTGTCCATGGAGTGACGGTGGCCGGCCTTCTACAGCTGCTTGAGTCCGAGAGAAAGACCTGCACGGTGGCAGTCGCAAATCACAGGGGTGTCGGGCGACTGTTTCTCAGCCGAGGCCAGCTGGTTGATGCAGAGTGGCAGTTGCAGCGTGGCGTCGAGGCGGCACAGGTGCTGGTCAACGTGAAGGAGCCCAGGCTCGAGGTCATCGACGTGCTCGCCACCAGCGAGCGCACGATCGATATACCACTCGCCCACATCCTGCTGGATGCATACCGGCTGAGCGATGAAAGTGCGCAGGGCATTGAGGTTGCGGAGAGCCGAGAGGAGATCGATCTGGTCGTGTGCGAGAAGCAGCTCGCGGCCTTCGAGGGCCTGGCAGGGTTTGTGGCTGCGGCGGTGTGTAGCCGTAACGGGATCCTTGCAAAGACCGGTCAAGCGGATGTCGTCGATCGAGAGCTTTGCGCGATTGTTGATGGCGCGAACCGCTGGATCGACAGCTTCCTTGCCGCGCGCGACGTGGGCTCGATTGTGGAGAGCGATCAGATGACCGACGAGGGCTGGTTGATGGTCTGGCGGGTTGTCCCCCGAGATCGATCGAGGGCCCTTGTCGCGGTGTTTCGCAAACCGACCAATATCGGTCTGTTACGGCTGCGATTGCGCGAGATCGCGGCTGGAATGGCGTAGACGCGAGGCAACCTACCTCTGAGCCCACCGGCCAGCCTTCGGAGCCGCTCGGCGCCGGTACTGGCCCTGGCCCCCGTCCCGGACGCCGGAAGCCCGTCTTCGCCTGAAGGCTTCGCCGTGACACGGGCGGCCCCGGAGACGCTTCTGCCACGACCGCCGTCTGCTCGTGACCCGCCCGCCCGGCCCGCGAGACGCGGGCCGCTACAACCGGACCGGAGTGTTCTTCTGTTGTGGGAGCCGGCGTCTCGCCGGCGGGTGGGTGGAGGGGTCCG
>CAZEJK010000170.1:0-10904 GCA_964512045.1 uncultured Thermoanaerobaculia bacterium | reverse complement strand
GGGACGCGGGCCGGGTGGGTGGGTCACTGCCCCCGCCCGCCGGCCGCACAGCAGTCCTCGGCGTCGGCCAGGTCGATGGTGATCGTGCCGCCCGCCTCGAGGGTCGACTCGACCTCGCCGACGGCGACCTGGATGGGATCCGCCTGGCTGGGCAGCGACGAGACCGTCAGCTGCTTCGGGGTCACCTCCACCTCGAGGGCGTGGCCGCGGTAGTGGAGGTGCTCGTGCAGACGGGCCAGCTCCTCGGGCAAGCAGGGGTTGAAGCGGAGCACGCCGCCTCGTGGCTCGAGGCCGATGTAACCGCGGGTCAGGATGTCGACGGCGCCGGCCATCGCACCGAGGTGGATTCCCTCCGGGGTCGTGCCGCCCTGAATGTCTTGGATGTCACTATGCAGCGCGCCACGGAACAGGGTCCACGATCGTGCCCGGTCGAGACGTGCGAGCACCCAGGAGTGCACCACCCAGCTCAAGGTCGAGCCGTGGGAAGTGCGCTCGAGGTAGTAGGAGATGTTCGCCGGGATCATCTCCGGGTCGAACTCGTAGCCGAGCTGATGGAACAGCCGTTCCAGCTCCTCCGCCGAGAACAGGTAGAACAGCATCAGCACGTCGGCCTGCTTGGAGGCCTTGTAGCGGTTCGGCGTGTCGTCCTCCGCCTCGAGGATGCGATCGAGCCGCTGGATGTCGTCGTACCGCTCCCGGTACCCCTCCCAGTCGAACTCCTCCAGCTCCTCGTACCTCTCGAACTGGCTGATGATCTCGGGTCGCTCCTCGTGGAACACGATCCGCAGCCGCCGGCTCACCGTGCGCCACTCCTCGAGCTCCTCCTCGGTAAGATCCAGGTCCTCGCGCAGCTCGCGCTGACGGACCTCGGACAGCGACTCGAGGACCTCCAGGGCGGTGTCCAGCACCCAGGCGGCCATTACGTTCGTGTAGGCGTTGTTGTCGAGACCGGGGGCATCGGCCTCCGGGTAGCCGTCGTGGTACTCGTCGGGCCCCATCACCCCGAGGATCTCGTAGCGGTCGAGCTTGGGGTTGTAGGTGGTCAGGCTGACCCAGAAGCGCGCGATCTCGAGCAGCATCTCCGCGCCGTAGAACGACATGAACTCGCAGTCGTCGGTGACCTCGACGTACCGCCAGATGTTGTACGCGATCGCCGAGTTGACGTGACGCTGGAGATGGGAGTTGTCCGGTATCCACCGGCCGGACTTCGGGTTGAGATGGATTCTCTGGCTCTCCTCACGGCCGTCGCTACCGCTTTGCCACGGGTAGATGGCGCCCCGGTAGCCGGTCTGGGCGGCGTTGGCCCGTGCCTCGTCGAGCCGCCGATAGCGGTACATCAGCAGCGCCCGGGTGATCTCCGGGAGCCGCAGGTTGAGGATCGGGAAGACGAACAGCTCGTCCCAGAACACGTGCCCGCGATACGCTTCCCCGTGCCACCCGCGCGAGGGCACGCCGACGTCCATGTCCATGGTGTGCGGCGATAGTGTCTGCAGGAGGTGGAACAGGTACAGGTGCACGATCAGGCTGACGCGATCGGCCTCGCCGTTCTCGGAGTGCTCGAAGCGGACGTCGAACCGCCGCCACAGGTGCTCCCAGCGCATCTCATGGTCGGCCAGGAGCTCGGTGAAGCTGCCGGCGCGCTCGAGGACCTTGCGAGCTTCCAGCCCACACTCGGACATGGCACGGTCCCGAGACGTGGTGAACGCGACGACCTTCTCCGCGCGCAGCGGAGTGCTCTGGTCGGCCTCGGCGCCGAGATCGAGCCCGACGAAGCGGTCCTCGAACACCCGACGTCGTCGGGCCGCGGGCAGATCAGCCGGCGAGAACAGCCGCGTGCGCGCCGCCTGCACCACATTGAGTCGCGACTGGTTGGTGGCGACGCGCAGGTACACGGAGTCCGTGTCGAGCTCCTCGGTGTCCAGCGTCTGCAGGTGGTGACTCGCCAGCTTGCGGTAGCGGGCGACGCCGGTGTTGCTGACGCGGCCGTCGAGCCCGGAGCGAACCTCGATGTCGCCGTTCCAGTTGAGCGGCGTGATGACCGTCTCGATGGCAGCGAGGTGCGGGTTGCCCATGTGCACGATGCGGCGCTGCTCGAGCTGCGTCTGGCGTTGCTGGCTGTCGCGGAACCGGACGCTGCGGGTCAGGACGCCCCGGCGCAGGTCGAGCTCGATGCTGTACTCGTCCACCTCGACCCGGTCCAGGGAGAACCACTCCTCGGTGGCGATCCGGAATGTGAAGAACAGCCAGTTCGGCAGGTTGACGAGATCCTCGTTGACGATCTCCTGGCCCTTGATCTCGGTGGTCAGCCGGTTGTAGCCGCCGGCAAGGTAGGTCCCCGGGTAGTGCACGTCGTCGGCCACGGCCTCGGCTGCCGCACCGCGTGTGGCGAAGTAGCCGTTGCCGAGGGTGGTGAGCGCCTCGCGCAGCGCCTCCTCCTCGGGGACATAGCCGGTGTAGCGTAGGATCCACGGATCGCTCATGCCGGCTCTCCTTCCAACGCAGCGGCGAGTTGCTCGAGGAGCTGGCGAACCTCGTCGGGGTCGTGCAGCCGGTAGGAAGCCGCGGTCGAACGAGAGGTGGACGTGACCACGATGCCGATCCCGCGGGCACGGATCTCGCGGAATGCGTCCTCGTCGGTGGTGTCGTCGCCGATGTACAGCGGAGTGGCGCCGGTCTCGTCGAGGCCGAGCTGCTCAGAAAGCCAGGAGAGAGCCCGTCCCTTGTGCCAGTCGATGGCGGGCCGCAGCTCGTGGATCTTCTTGCCGCTGCTCATCTCCAGGCGACCGTCGTGTTGGTGCTGGACCGCCTGCACGGCGTGTTGGATCGCCGGTTCGTCCGCTGGATCCGACTGCCGGAAGTGCACCGCCAGTGAGAACCGCTTGCGTTCGACCCATGCTTCGGAGATCGTGGCCAGCGCCACCTCCAGCTCGTGCTGCGCCTCGTCGAGGTCGGGCAGAAGCTCGGTGCCGCGCTCGGCGGTCACCGCGGGCCCGGTGATATCAAACCCGTGGCTACCGGCGTAATGGATCTCCTGAACTCCCACCAGGCGGCGGACATCGTCGAGATCACGGCCACTCAGGATCGCCACCGGACATCTGGCCGCGAGCTCGACGATGGCCTGGCGGGTCGCTTCACCGAGCACCGCATCTTCGGGGCGCTCGACGATCGGAGTCAGCGTGCCGTCGTAGTCCAGGAACACCGCGAGCGGGCGATGCTCGAGGATCTCGTCGATCCTCTCCAGGGCCGATGGGAGAGCTGTGGACTCGGTGGCGTTGGCTTCAGATGCTGTCACGGTGACCTCCTCAAGATCGCTCAGGACCACGTCTGCGCCGGCGTCTCGGAGCGCTTCGCCGCGCCCGTCGCGGTCGAGGCCGATGACGAGGCCGAAGCTTCCGCGGCGCCCGGCCTCGACGCCGGAGTCGGCGTCCTCGAGCACGATGGCGTCGGCGGGCTCGACCCCGAGCCGGCGGGCGGCCTCCAGGAACACGTCAGGCGCCGGCTTGCCGTCGAGACCGAGACGCTCGGCCTCGACGCCGTCGACACGAGCGTCGAACAGTCGTTCGAGATCGGCGGCCTCGAGCACCGCCCGGGTGTTCTTGCTCGACGAGACGACAGCGGTGGCAATGCCCGCGTTGCGGAGCGCGGCCACCAACCGGATGGCCGGCTCGAACACATCGACGCCGGCGTCGCGCAGGCGCTCATGGAATAGCTGGTTCTTGCGGTTCCCGAGGCCGCAGATCGTCTCCGTATCGGGCGGGTCGTCGGAAGCCCCCCACGGCAGGTCGATCCCTCGCGATTCGAGAAACCGCTGTACGCCATCATACCGGGGCAAGCCGTCCACGAACCTTCGGTAGTCGCTCTGGGTGAACTCGGAGTGGTCCTCGCCATCCTGCGGCGGGCGGTCGGCGAGGTACTCATCGAACAGTGCCTTCCACGCGGCCGAGTGGACCGCGGCAGTGCGGGTGAGAACTCCGTCCAGATCGAAGATCGCCGCAGACCAACGGTTGCTGGAGAGCTCGAGCGGGGTTTTGGACACGGTGACCTCCCCTCCGGCGGCGGAGCTGCTCGTGGCACCGCGGAACGCCGCCTCGGGGCGGCCCGCTGTGCCGCACATCCCTTCTCCGTCTGATGGTGCAGGGAACGTTCGCTCCTGGTCACCAGGGTGGTGCTCAACAGAGGCTGGGGGCTCGCCCGGGTGCGTGGCTCTGGTGAGTCCTCCTAGGGTGGCTTCGGTTGAGCCCCTGTTGGCTGGTCGTGGTGACGGGCGCATGCTGGTGGCGGCGGCTGACAGTGCGCCGGAGCCTCGGCAGACGTCAGCCGCGATCGCCCGGAGTCGCAACGGAAGGAGCCGAGCATGGAGGAGAAGCAGAGCGCCAGCCCGCAGGGCCGGATGGTGGTGGTCTCCAACCGACTGCCGGTGGTGGTCGAGCGGCAGCCGGACGGGAGCGGCCGGCTGGTGCCGGGGTCTGGTGGGCTCGTGTCGGCGCTGGCGCCAGTGCTCAAGGATCGCGGCGGGGTGTGGATCGGTTGGCCTGGCAGCTCCGTCGAGGATGGTCTGGACAGCATGCTGGCCGATGCCGAGGAGGACGCGGGCTACCGGCTGATCGCCCAACCGCTGACCGCAGAGGAGGTGGAGCTGTACTACTACGGCTTCGCCAACCAGGTGCTGTGGCCGGTGTTCCACGATCTGCCGGGCACGGCCAACTACGAGCCGCGCTTCTGGCAGGCCTATCAGCGCGTGAACCGGGCGTTCGCCGAGACCATTGCCAGCTCCACCGCGCCGGAGGACTTCGTGTGGGTGCACGACTACCATCTGATGGGGGTGGCGGGCGCGCTCCGTGAGATGGATGTCGAGCGCTCGATCGCCTACTTCCTGCACACCCCGTTTCCCCCTTTGGACATCTTCTTGAGGCTGCCCCGCCGGCTCGAGATCCTGAACGGTCTCCTCCAGTACGACCTGATCGGTGTGCAGACGATGCGTGACCGGCGGAACCTCGTGGCGTGCCTGCGCACGCTGGTGCGCAACGTGCGGGTCCACCGCGAGGGTGCGCTGTCCGTGGTGGAGCTGGCGGATGGACACCGCCTGAAGATCGGCAGCTTCCCGATCAGCATCGACTACCGCGAGTTCGCCGACGGCGCTATCCAGCCCGATGTGGTCGATGCGGCCGCCCGTCTGGCCCAGCAGTTTGACGTCGACAACCTGCTCCTGGGCGTGGATCGCCTCGACTACACCAAGGGGATTCCGCAACGCCTCAACGCCCTCGAGCACCTGCTCGAGCACCACCCGGAGCTCCACCGTCAGCTCACCCTCATCCAGGTCGTGGTCCCGAGCCGGCGTCAGCTTCCGTCCTACGATGAGCTCAAGCAGCGGATCGACCGTCGCATCGGCGAGATCAACGGCCGGTTCAGCCAGCCCGGCTGGGCGCCGATCCACTACCTGTACGGCCATCTGCCCCGGCGCGATCTGCTTGCCTACTACGCCGCCTGTCAGGTCGCTCTGGTCACGCCGATCAAGGACGGGATGAACCTGATCGTCAAGGAGTTCTGTGCGGCGAGCCCGGACCGTCTCGGGGTGCCGGTGCTCAGCGAGTTCACCGGCGCCGCCTCGCAGATGCACCGCAACGCACTGATGGTCAACCCGAACGACGTGGAGGACACGGCCGAGGCGATCCGCAGGGCCGTCGCCATGCCGCTGGAGGAGCGCCAGCAGCGTACCGAGCGGCTGCGCCGAGGGGTGCGGCGGCACGACATCTTCTGGTGGGTCGACGGGTTTCTGCAGGCCGCGGCGGGCCGCCGGCTCGACGACTTCCCGGTGATCCAGCGCTATGTGGAGCAGCTCGAGGTGAAGGCGTGAAGCGTGTGATCGACGTCGACCGCCACGGCGTCTTCCGGCTCACCGACGAGTTTCTCGCGCCGTTCAGCCAGAGGCCGGTACGGTGGGGGTTTGGCGCGCTCGGCTGGATCACGTTCAAGCGATCGTACAGCCGCGACGGCGAGGCGTGGTGGCAGACCTGCCGACGGGTCATCGAAGGGATGGTGACCGTGCAGCGAGCCCACTGCCTCGAGGCGGGCCTGCGTTGGGACGACTGCACCGCACGGTGGCTCGCGCGCGAGGCGTACGAGCGGATGTTCACCTTCAAGTGGACGCCGCCCGGTCGCGGCCTGTGGATCATGGGGACCGACTTCCTGTACGAGCGGGGCGGCGCCGCGCTCAATAACTGTGGCTTCGTGTCCACCCAGAGCGTCGCCTCAGACTTCGCCGAGCCGTTCTGCTGGATGCTGCGGATGTCGATGCTCGGCGTCGGCGTCGGGTTCGACACGCGGGGCGCAGGCTCGGTGGAGATCGTTGGGCCGAAGCGTGCCTCCGAGCCGCACACCGTCGGCGACAGCCGCGAAGGGTGGGCGGAGGCGCTGCGTCGGCTGCTCATGTCGTATGCCGGCGAGGGCACCATGCCGGCCCGATGGGACACCTCTGAGATCCGTCCGCGGGGCGCGCCGCTGTCCAGCTTCGGTGGCGTGGCCAGCGGGCCCGAGCCGCTGGAGCAGATGCTGGCCAGCCTCGAGGAGCTGTACGACGGTGTGGTTGGCCGGCGTGTGGACGCGCGGTTGATCGTCGACACCATGAACCTGATAGGGCGGTGCGTGGTCGCCGGCGGCATCCGGCGCTCGGCGCAGATCGCCTTCGGGTCGCCGGACGACCGGCAGTTCATCCAGCTCAAGAGCGACCCCGATGCCGTCGAGTCGCACCGCTGGGTCTCGAACAACTCGATCTTCGCCGAGATCGGGATGGACTACAGCGAGGTGGCAGCGCGCAGCGCCGCCAACGGCGAGCCGGGCTACCTGTGGCTCGAGAACGCCCGCCGGTTCGGGCGGATGGCCGACCCGCCGGGGCGCGTCGACGACGGGGCAATGGGGAGCAACCCGTGCGTCGAGCAGACGTTGTGGGACCGGGAGCTGTGCACCCTCGTGGAGACCTACCCGGCGCACCACGAGGACCTGGACGACTACCTGCGCACCCTGCGGATCGCCTACCAGTACGCCAAGACCGTCACCCTGGTTCCGGCGGCGGACCCGGCGGCGGCGCAGGTGATGCTGCGCAACCGGCGGATCGGCTGCTCGATGACCGGTATCGTCCAGGCGATCAACCGGTTCGGCTACCGTCGGTTCTTCCACTGGTGCCAGGAGGCGTACGAGTACCTCACGCGGCTGGACGAGAGCTACTCCACCTGGCTGCGGGTGCCGCGCTCGATCAAGCTGACCTCGGTCAAGCCGTCCGGCACCGTCAGCCTGCTCGCGGGCGCGACCCCGGGGGTGCACTGGGACCATGCGCCGTACTACATCCGCAGGCTGCGGATCGCCGAGGATCATCCGCTGGTGGAGCTGTGCCAGCGCGCCGGCTACTCGGCGGCGCCGGACCGGTACGCCGATGGCACGATGGTGGTGGCGTTTCCGATTCACGTGCCCCATGCGGGCCGGCGCAAGCGCGACGTGAGCGTGCGCGAGAAGGTGGATCTGGCCGCGCAGATGCAGCGGTGGTGGTCGGACAACCAGGTCTCGTGCACCGCCCAGCTCGACCCCGAGCGGGAGGCCGGCGAGATTCCGCGGATCTTGAGCGCGTACGAGGACCGGCTCAAGGCGATGGTGTTCCTGCCGTCGCGTGGCCACGGCTACGCCCAGGCGCCGTACGAGGAGATCACCGAGGAGCAGTACCGCGAGATGGTCGCCGGGCTCACACCGCTCGAGGGCGACCCCGGGCACGATCCCGAGCACGAGGCCACCTTCTGCGAGGGCGGCGCGTGCGACATGGCCCCCGACCGCGCTGGTGGCTGACGACCGGCGCATCTCCGAGGAAACGAGACATCATCGCCGGGGCCGGAGAGCCGGGAGCCGGCTGGCGGGGCCAGAGCGGCACAGACCGGGGCCGGGCTGCGGTGTCATTGCCCCTGCGAGTGAAACGAGGTGGGTTGGGGCAGCTGGCGGCCAATGTCGACCCCTTGAGAACGGACGCGGACGGGGGACCGTCAGCTCCGGAGCAGTACCCTAGTTGCAGCTCGCGGCCGCGTCAGTCCATTCCGATGGAGAACATCCTCTCGAGGTCGTACCTCGAGTACACGCGGAACGCGATCAGCGTCTCCGATGAGAGCACGCCCTCGGTCTTGAGCAGGTTGTCGGTCACCAGAGCGGCGATTCCGTCATCGCTGGAGGCCCGCAGAATGGCCACCAGGTCGTACTGACCGGCCACCGAGTACACCTCGGTGACGCCTTTCAGCTCCAGCAAGCTCTCGGCCACATCGTTGATCCTGTCGTTGCGGATCTTCATCAGTACCACTGCATTGATCATGAGCGTGCGCCTCCTGCGGCCATTCTACCGGCGACGAGGGATCCGGCATTCCGAGAGAGCTTCGCGAGAAGCTGCGGGAGCCCGGATCCGGCCTTCGCCAGCCGTGGGCAAGCTGGCGTAACACCAGAGCCCTCGGACGTCCCTGTCAGACATTGTTGAGTCAGGCTTCGAGACCGAGCATCCGCTTCAGGTTTCGGAGAATGCCCTCGTCCAACAGCGACGCCGCCGAGTCCAGGATGCTCTGGACAACCTCGAGGATGTCGCCCTCTCCCGCCCAGTGTCGTCTCACGACCTCCTCGTCGACGTGGTTCAGCATGGCGTGCAACGTCATCACAGCGAGGACGATGTCATCAATGTACCCGGCAGGACCGACAATGCCTTCTGGAATCATGTCGATCGGTGACACGAAGTATGCGAGCACTGCGATGAGCTTCGCCTTCTGCGCCTTTGGCACATCCGCATCGAGAATGAGCCGGATCAGCAGATGCACGAGATCTGGCGCCAGCATGATCACACCGGAAAGGCGGTGGTTCTTCCCCTCCTTGGACTCCAGCCATTTCCGAATCTTCACCCGGAGCTTCTTGTAGAAGTCCTCGTAACCCTGAACCGAGTCCTCGATATTGTCCACGCTCAGCCTCCTTGCTGCTGCGCCGCCTCGCTCGAGTTCCGGCCTCGTGCAGCCGAGATGATCAAGGCTCTCTGAATCTACTCCAGCTCCCGTAGCGTGTCCTTCGCCGCTTCGAGGCTGGTATTCGCGCGTTCGACCGTATCCCGTGAAGTCTGCAGCAGCGCGACAACGTTCTCCACAATCTCGGCCCTGCGGCCCGCGCCGATGTTACCGTTGAGCAGCTGAATCTCCCGAATCGCTTCGTCGTAGTCGTACTCCGTCGACTGCACGAGCCGGTGGAGCCCAGCGCTCGCGTTGCGCACTGCCACGAGGCCCTGCCGCACAACAGCACGTGTTCGCATCTCGCGTGTCCCGATCGCGTTGTCCAGCACATCGCTCTCATCGCGGCGAACGATCGGCTCCAGGCCCCAGTACAGCCGCTCCCCGCTGTCATCTGTGATTGTCAGAATTCGCCACATCTTTCCAGTCTCCGTGTCAAGCAGAAACTGATCTGCTCGGACCGAGTTGACCTGACCGAAGGCGTAGCGGCCGCCTGGACTGGCGATGACCTTCGGCTCAGCCTCCTGGGCCTGCACCGAGCCCGTGAGCACCAAGAAGCTCGCAACTGCGATGATCGTCCGTCGTGGTGACATCTCAACCTCCCGTCCACAAAGTCGTATGACCCTGGTTCCAAGATAGCGGCACCTCCCAGTCGGTTGGCGCCGGCTGACCTGAGCTTCGCTGATGACGTCAGAAGCCGTCGCCCCCGCCAATGGGTTTGCTAACCACGTCCTTTTGCGGGTTCGGCGGAGGCTCCGGCTGCTCCTCCGGCTCGAGCGCCACCTCCAATGGGTTTGGCTTGTGGCTGTGCATCGCGCCGGAGCCGGCGTCCACCGCAGCGCCGATCAGCCCGCCGAACAGCAAGTTCCCGGCCATCCCGGCGGAACCACCACCGTCGATGCTCGAGCTGACCATTGTGCGCAGAGTCTTGAAGCCCGCCTTGCTGATCACGACATGCAGCGTGCCGCGCCGCTTCACCTTCACACTGCACGGTGTGATGCAGGACTTCGTGCCCTGTGAGTCGGTCACGTCAGCCTGGGCGCCCGGCGGGTCTGTAGAGACGGCGAAAGCCTCCCGCGAGCCGCGCGTGATCGTGGTGCATGCACTGAGCAACGCGATCGCGAGGATCGCTGTCAGCATTCTGGTTGTGGTGTGCAACATCATGATTCCCTCCTCATGGCCACAGAGGCCGCGTGTTGTCGCACCCCCTTGCAAGCCATGCCAACCTCGAGGTCGCCGAAAAACGACGTTGAATTGCATAATTTTTTGCACTGACCGCAAAATTTGGCTCGCTAGCGCCTGGGAATCTGACTCACTCAGTCTCCCTCGGCGAGATCGAACAGCAGCCTGACACACCTCATCGCACCGCAGATCCTGATTCCGTGGTACAAATGACCTGACCGAGTGCATCGGCATGTGGCGACTGCACCGGCTTACAACGGTTGGTCAGCCCAGGGAGGGGAGAAGGTGCACATCCCGCCAGCTCAGGAGTGGATCTGCAGCACCGGCAGGTACTCCTGCGCCCACCGCTGGCACCCAACTTGCTCACAACACCATCGATGCACGCACTCCGGCGAGTTCCGTCGCAACAGGGGCTACCATCGCCTCAACAAGGTCTTCAGGGAACAGCTCCCATCTATCTCGCCGGCGCTCCACAAGGCCGTCTGGGAGGGCGCCGTATGACCCATAGCGCCCCTTCCACGTGCCCAACAGAGATCAACCCAGGACATGGGCCCCGATGCCGCTACGAGAGTGGCGCTCCGATGCTGAGTGGCCGTCCAGATTCAACCGCAAAGACGAGAAGGACGCGAAGAGAGGAGGGCTCATATACTCGTCTCTTCGCGTCCTTCGCGCCTTCGCGGTTTATCATCACGGGCCATCGCCAGCGACAGCCAT
>CAZEJK010000169.1:0-10906 GCA_964512045.1 uncultured Thermoanaerobaculia bacterium | reverse complement strand
TGCTGCGTCCGCGACCGGGTCGTTCAAGCGGCATGCCTCGAGCTGCTGGAGCCAGATCCCCCTTCTCCGATCGCCTGGTGATCGCCATGCTGGGCCGGAGGTTTCGACCGCAGCTTGACCGCGATGGCGGCCTCCGAACGATCACGCGCCGAAGGCTGGCCGCAGCGTTCCATCGCCGCTGGTCGAAGCCGATCTCGTGGCGTGGGGCGAAGACCGCTCCATCCCGCATTCTGGACACCCAGGCGCAGGCGTTGGCGCGCCTGTTCGACGGCCGTACAGATCGCTACGAGGGCTTCCTCATGACCTGGTAGGGCCGCACAGGTCCTCCGCAAGGGCGCGAACCTCCCGCTCAACTGTGGGCGGCGCCAGTGCAAGGTACCGCGCCGTTGTCCACGGATGACGGTGACCGAGCGCGAGCGAGGTCAGACGGAGGTCGTTACCCGTTCTGCGGTAGATGTGCTCCGCGAAGCTGCGTCGCAGCGCGCGCGGTGTGAGGCCTGCTCCTGCGAGGCCGTTGGCGTCGCACCACTGCCGAAAGCGGACCTGAGCCTGGCGGATCGAGAGGAACCCACCGCCACGCGCCGAAATCAGGGGCGCCTTCGCATCGCGTTCCCCGGGCTCCACCTGTTCAGCGAGGTCGACGACAGCGCGAGGAGCAGGGAGCCACTCCCGGGCGCCGCCCTTCCGCCGCTGGACCCGCAGCAGGCGCCTGCTGCGATCGAGATCCCCGTTGGTCAGTGCTACGACCTCCGCAAGCCGCAAGCCCGTCACTGCGAGCAAGGCGACCAATAGACCGTCTCTCGCCGTGGGCTCAGATGGCCGTAAGGCCCGCTCGAGCACCGTTCGAAGCGTAGCGTCGGTCAAGACAGGCTCGTCAGCACCCCGAGGTGCTGCCAGGAGCCCGATCTCAGCCGCTGGATCGGCATCTCGTCGCCCAGTGGCGACAGCCCAGCGGCCAAGGGCCCGCAAAGCAGCGCGCGCGTCGTTTTGAGTCGCCGCGGCCGCCAGGGCGCCGTCCCGACGGCGCCGGACGGTATCGGAGAGCACGAACTTCCGCATGCCGCCGGGGCTCAGCTCGTGTCCTGGCGGGGCGGCCGCAAGCCAACGTTGCACCCAGCGCCGGTACGTCTGCTGTGTTGCCTGGCTGCGACCGGTCGCCTGCAGCCAGGTTACGAACTCCTCGATCATTGCCATCGGCTCATCTCCTCGAGCTTGCTCGCGTCTTCGAGGCGCCCTGAAGCTCCCTCCCACCAGGAACACGCCCGAACGGCCTCGAAGATTCCAGAGGGGCGCCGGGGACGGCATCGCCTTCGAAAAGGCGGGCCCTGAAAGCCCGCGAAAAGCATCCATGGCGGGCGCCGAATGAGCCCTGGAAAGCCCTCTCCGTTCGCGCCTTCGAAGACGAGCCAATGAGCGCTCGAGTTCGTGCAAGAATCTTCCATGAAATGAGTCGCTTATTGAGGACTCGAAGGCCACCCCATCACGAGCCTCGAAGATCGGTCTTCGACGCCGATGGCGTCGGACGCATCGTGCTGCGAACGGGACACTTCAGAGGCCTGCACCGAACTCGAAGCTGCTAAACCTCTGATAACGTGCAGGCTTCCCCCAGGCGCGTGCAAGGGGTATTGTACGCTAGATGCGGCGTCGGTGGCTGGGGTGCGGGGCTGGCGGACGGTTCGGAGTACACGTGATGCAGCGGGAGGCGGACAGGCGGCTGTGTCTCTTCATCGACACGGACATCGGGTCGGATGTGGACGACGCGTTCGCCCTCGCCTATGCGCTCGCTGTGACGTTGGCAGCTCACGACTGTGCTTCGAATCTTCGAGGATGTCGGGTCTTGGGCTGCTAGAATACCCTCATGAACGAGCTTCGACGACAACGTGCACAGAGTCGTCGGGCACGCGCGGTGATTTGCAAGACGGGGATGGGCAGCGATGCAGACTGTGTTCCGATCTCGGGACCAGAGGCGATCTCGTTGGTCACCCAGCTGACGCGAGAGTCCTGGAGTCTCTCCGGGAAGCCACTTCCAACCTACACACGGGAGCGCATTCCGTGGCGCTTCGTCCCCAACGAGCCGTGATCGAGCTGCCCGTCGACTTCCGCGACCTGCTCATCGAGCTCCACGATGCTGGCGCCGACTTCGTCGTCGTCGGTGGCCACGCGGTTGCCTTCCATGGACATCCGCGGGCTACAAAGGACCTCGATGTGTTCGTCCGGCCGACGCGAGCGAACGCTGCGCGCGTGTACCGCGGACTGGCGGAGTTTGGTGCTCCCCTGGAGGCGTTCGAGGTGTCCGAGGCCGACTTCGCAGAGTACGACGGCGTGCTGCAGCTTGGCTTGCCGCCTCGCCGAATCGACGTGGTCACGCGCGTCTCGGGAGTCTCCTTCGACGAGGCGATAGCCGACGGCGAGACCTTCCGCGTCCAGGGGCGCGACATTCCGATCATTGGCCGGGACGCGTTGATCGCCAACAAGAAGGCTGCCGGCCGGCCGCAGGACCTGGCGGACGTGGATGCGTTGAGCACGCAGTAGGCCGCCGCCTGACGAGAGTGTTGCCGGGACGTCACCGGGCACTGCGATGGATACCGTCAGCAGGCCGTTGAGAGCGGGGGACCTCGAGATCGTTCCCGTGCCGTGCACGTGAGCATCGACTCGGAGGGGGCCAGAGCTCGCCGTGCCCGTGCCGACCAGCCAGCCTTCCGTCGGCGGTTCGATGCGACGATGCGCTCGCTGTGACGTGAGCGGATGGCTGGATGGCTGGATCCACGAGCTTGCTGCATCACTCTGCATGCATTATGATGAAAGCCGGAGACGTGATCATGCCCTCCCTGCAGATCCGCAACCTGCCAGAGCATCTGTATCGGGCGCTCATCGACAAGGCGCGGCGGAGCCGCCGCAGCCTTGCCCAGCAAGCGTGTGTGGAGCTGGAGCGGCTGGTGGCGGCCGAGACCAGGGGGACGCGGCGGCTGGAGGCCGTCGCAGAGCTGCGCGCTGCATTGGACGCAAGCGGCACGCGGGAAACGCTGCTCGACCCGACGGACGCTGTGCGTGAGGACCGTGAGCGGTGAGCCGGCACCTGGTGCTCGATGCTTCTGCCGCAATCGAGGCGGTGCTGAGGCGGCCGCGCGCCGGCGACGTGCTGCGTCTTCTCGAGGAAGCTGTGAGCGTCCGCGCGCCGGATCTCTTCGTCGCCGAGGCGGGCAACGCCCTGTGGAAGCATGTCCGCGTCGGCGACCTTGGCGCCGAGGATGCCGATGACGCGATACGTTGTGCCATCGACCTTGTTGACACCTTCATCCCGTCGCAGGAGCTCGTGATCGAGGCTCTGGCCACCGCCAGAGCCCACGACCACCCGGTTTACGATGCGCTCTACGCCATCAGCGCCCGTCGCAGCGGGGCGGCGGTGTGTACGCTTGATCGCAGGCTCGTGCGGTTGCTCGGGGCGATGGGCGTGCCCTGCGGACTGACGCCGAGCATCGACACTGGCGCCTGAGCACCACCCGTCGACCGGTTGCGGCCCCACGGCCCCACGAAGGCCGACTGCCTCTTGTCTCGAGCGGTGACAACCCCACGCTGCTCGAGGCGAGCCGCCTTCGCTCCCCAATCACTCCTCGACAAACCGAGCAGGCGCTCACTTCAAAATGGACCTTGCATCTCTCCGGTCTCTCGCCGAAACAACGCCAAGGCTGCGGTCCTGGGGCTGTTCACGCCATACTCGAGCCGAGCGTCCCTCCTCGTTGACAAAGGTGCAATGGTGAACGTGACACCTGCCATGCGATCGGAGCATCAGGATCTTGGCACGTTTCATCCGGCAGAACCGCTCAGCTTGGGCGACACCGAGATCCCCGTGAACGGCCAGCTCGTCTACCGCGACGGCACGTTCCAGGTGTGAGGGCGTCGCCGAGAGATTCGGTGGTCTCGACTCGACTCAGATCCGTCGCCTGGCTCACTCACGCTGGCTCGAGTTCTCGGTCCGAGCGGTCGATGGGCCGTGAATGAGGGTTTCCACCTCGCCAGCGAGCCGCACCAGCTCATCGTGGGCGATGGCCCACACAACGTGGTCCGATACGACCGCGTACCCGTGAATTAGCTTGTTGCGGAACGCGACAATCCGCGCCGCGTCTGTGATCGAGCTCTCCAGCTCTGGAAAGCTCCGCAACGCCTGTCCGAGAGCCTCTCCGATGATCTCGAACTGACGTTCCACACCACTTCTCAACAGAAGATCGTTCTCATACTCTTCGAAGGACTTCCCGGCGAGAAAACCCTGAATCGCATTGGCTGCCTGGAGCATCTCCCAGAGGAAGGCCTCACGGTCATGCTGCCGCATAGACGGTGACTCGCTCTCGCTCGATTCGCCCCTTGATATACGGATTTCGAAGGGCTGGAGCCTCGACAAGATCCACGTCTCTGGCAAAAAGACCTTGCAACCGAGTCAGAAGCCCAAAGTAGGCTTCCTTGTGAGCGTGTGGATCCATCTCGACAAACTCGACCAGAAAATCGATGTCCGACGACTCCGTCGTATCGGATCGAGCCATGGAGCCAAAGACCGAAAGCTCTCGAACACCGTGCTCCCGGCACGCTGTCTGGAGCTCGTCTCGTCTCTCATGAAGCAGCTCGGCGGATGTCATAGAAGGCATTCTAACCCACGCCACCTGCCGTTCGAGCGTGCCAGGCTCGAACCAGCGCGGGACGCCGAGCGATGGCCTCTGGGCCCGGTGAAGATGAGGGGACGCGAGCGAACGCTGCGCGCGTGTACCGCGGACTGGCGGAGTTCGGTGCTCCGCTGGAGGCGTTCGAGGTGTCCGAGGCCGACTTCGCAGAGTACGACGGCGTGCTGCAGCTTGGCTTGCCGCCTCGCCGAATCGACGTGGTCACGCGCGTCTCGGGAGTCTCCTTCGACGAGGCGATAGCCGACGGCGAGACCTTCCGCGTCCAGGGGCGCGACATTCCGATCATTGGCCGGGACGCGTTGATCGCCAACAAGAAGGCTGCCGGCCGGCCGCAGGACCTGGCGGACGTGGATGCGTTGAGCACGCAGTAGGCCGCCGCCTGACGAGAGTGTTGCCGGGACGTCACCGGGCACTGCGATGGATACCGTCAGCAGGCCGTTGAGAGCGGGGGACCTCGAGATCGTTCCCGTGCCGTGCACGTGAGCATCGACTCGGAGGGGGCCAGAGCTCGCCGTGCCCGTGCCGACCAGCCAGCCTTCCGTCGGCGGTTCGATGCGACGATGCGCTCGCTGTGACGTGAGCGGATGGCTGGATGGCTGGATCCACGAGCTTGCTGCATCACTCTGCATGCATTATGATGAAAGCCGGAGACGTGATCATGCCCTCCCTGCAGATCCGCAACCTGCCAGAGCATCTGTATCGGGCGCTCATCGACAAGGCGCGGCGGAGCCGCCGCAGCCTTGCCCAGCAAGCGTGTGTGGAGCTGGAGCGGCTGGTGGCGGCCGAGACCAGGGGGACGCGGCGGCTGGAGGCCGTCGCAGAGCTGCGCGCTGCATTGGACGCAAGCGGCACGCGGGAAACGCTGCTCGACCCGACGGACGCTGTGCGTGAGGACCGTGAGCGGTGAGCCGGCACCTGGTGCTCGATGCTTCTGCCGCAATCGAGGCGGTGCTGAGGCGGCCGCGCGCCGGCGACGTGCTGCGTCTTCTCGAGGAAGCTGTGAGCGTCCGCGCGCCGGATCTCTTCGTCGCCGAGGCGGGCAACGCCCTGTGGAAGCATGTCCGCGTCGGCGACCTTGGCGCCGAGGATGCCGATGACGCGATACGTTGTGCCATCGACCTTGTTGACACCTTCATCCCGTCGCAGGAGCTCGTGATCGAGGCTCTGGCCACCGCCAGAGCCCACGACCACCCGGTTTACGATGCGCTCTACGCCATCAGCGCCCGTCGCAGCGGGGCGGCGGTGTGTACGCTTGATCGCAGGCTCGTGCGGTTGCTCGGGGCGATGGGCGTGCCCTGCGGACTGACGCCGAGCATCGACACTGGCGCCTGAGCACCACCCGTCGACCGGTTGCGGCCCCACGGCCCCACGAAGGCCGACTGCCTCTTGTCTCGAGCGGTGACAACCCCACGCTGCTCGAGGCGAGCCGCCTTCGCTCCCCAATCACTCCTCGACAAACCGAGCAGGCGCTCACTTCAAAATGGACCTTGCATCTCTCCGGTCTCTCGCCGAAACAACGCCAAGGCTGCGGTCCTGGGGCTGTTCACGCCATACTCGAGCCGAGCGTCCCTCCTCGTTGACAAAGGTGCAATGGTGAACGTGACACCTGCCATGCGATCGGAGCATCAGGATCTTGGCACGTTTCATCCGGCAGAACCGCTCAGCTTGGGCGACACCGAGATCCCCGTGAACGGCCAGCTCGTCTACCGCGACGGCACGTTCCAGGTGTGAGGGCGTCGCCGAGAGATTCGGTGGTCTCGACTCGACTCAGATCCGTCGCCTGGCTCACTCACGCTGGCTCGAGTTCTCGGTCCGAGCGGTCGATGGGCCGTGAATGAGGGTTTCCACCTCGCCAGCGAGCCGCACCAGCTCATCGTGGGCGATGGCCCACACAACGTGGTCCGATACGACCGCGTACCCGTGAATTAGCTTGTTGCGGAACGCGACAATCCGCGCCGCGTCTGTGATCGAGCTCTCCAGCTCTGGAAAGCTCCGCAACGCCTGTCCGAGAGCCTCTCCGATGATCTCGAACTGACGTTCCACACCACTTCTCAACAGAAGATCGTTCTCATACTCTTCGAAGGACTTCCCGGCGAGAAAACCCTGAATCGCATTGGCTGCCTGGAGCATCTCCCAGAGGAAGGCCTCACGGTCATGCTGCCGCATAGACGGTGACTCGCTCTCGCTCGATTCGCCCCTTGATATACGGATTTCGAAGGGCTGGAGCCTCGACAAGATCCACGTCTCTGGCAAAAAGACCTTGCAACCGAGTCAGAAGCCCAAAGTAGGCTTCCTTGTGAGCGTGTGGATCCATCTCGACAAACTCGACCAGAAAATCGATGTCCGACGACTCCGTCGTATCGGATCGAGCCATGGAGCCAAAGACCGAAAGCTCTCGAACACCGTGCTCCCGGCACGCTGTCTGGAGCTCGTCTCGTCTCTCATGAAGCAGCTCGGCGGATGTCATAGAAGGCATTCTAACCCACGCCACCTGCCGTTCGAGCGTGCCAGGCTCGAACCAGCGCGGGACGCCGAGCGATGGCCTCTGGGCCCGGTGAAGATGAGGGGACGCGAGCGAGCACCACGCCTCATTGGTTGCGGCCCGCAGCCAGGGGCGGCCCCGCGGCCGCGTTGGTTGTTCCAACCGATCATGTGAACTACTCTTGGGCCGAAGTATGGATGAGCCCACCGATCGCGTTGCGGATCTGAGAGCGCGATGCGAGGCCGCCGAGCGGCGCGCCGAGCAGCTCGAACGGCTCGCTGCTGAGGCTCGTAACGAGGCGCAGCGCGAGGTCGACGCTGCGTTGACCGACCTGCGGATGGCGCAGCGGATCGCTCGCATCGGCAACTGGTCGTTCGATCCTGCCGTCGGCGTTCCCGTCTGGTCAGATGAGGTCTATGCCATCTACGAACGTGACCCGGCTCTCGGACCGATTCCGCTTGGCGACTACCCGAAGGTCTACTCCGGCAGGGACTGGGAGAGGTTTCACTCGGCGATCACTCGGGCCATCGAGGACGGGACGCCGTACGAGATCGAGCTTCGCGTGGAGCTGTCATCCGGGCGCTGCAAGTGGATCCACGCGATCTGCGAGCCGGAAGCAGAGGCTGGGCCGGCAGGTCACTTTCTACGCGGGACCATCCAGGACATTACCGAGCGCCGGGAGTTCGAGAACCGTCTGCGGGCGCAGCGGCAGATGCTGGCCGATGCCGAGCGGTTGGCTGGCGTCGGCGGGTGGGTCTGGCATGTTCCCGAGGATGCGTGGGAGTTCTCCGAGAGCTGGCTGGCGATCCATGGCTGCGACGGTCCACCGGCGGGACTGGACGAGATACGGACTCTCGCCCATCCTGACGACCTCGTCGCGATTCAGGAGGCGATGGAGAAGGCCACTTCCGGACATGGTCCTTACGACATCGAGCATCGGATCGTCCGCCGAGACACCGGCGAGGTGCGCGTGGTCCGCGCCTACGGCGAGGCCACTCGAGTCGCTGATGGTCAGGTGCTGACGCTCAGCGGGGCGGCTCTGGACGTTACGGATCAGCGTCGAGTCGAGACCGAGCTGCGCGATCGTCAGCTGGAGGTGGAGCAGATCCTCCAGGCGCTACCCGACGCGCTGGTCTACGCCGACCCGGATCGTCGGATCGCGCGGGTCAACCGCAACTTCGAGACGCAGTTCGGCTACAGCTCCGCCGAGGCTTTGGGACACGAGACCAAGCTGATCTATGCCGATGCCGAGGACTATGCGGAGCAAGGCCGTCTGCGATACAACCGTGAGGCTCGCGAGACCCACGAGCCGTACGTCGTTAGCTACCGCCGCAAGGACGGATCAGTGTTTCCGGGGGAGACCGTCGGGACTCCAGTTCGCGACGGAAAGAACCAGGTCGTCGGCCTTCTCGGAATGATCCGCGACGTGACTGAGAAGCAGAAGGCCGAGGCGGCTCTCCGTGAAAGCGAGGAGAGGTTCCGCGCCCTGCTGGACAACGTCGCCAAGGTCTCGGTGCAGGGCTACGCTCCGGACGGCACCACGATCTTCTGGAACGAGGGCTCTCGACAGCTGTACGGCTACACTGCCGAGGAGGCCCTCGGCCAGAACCTGCTGGAGCTGATCATTCCGCCCGAGCTGCGAGCCGACGTCGCTCGCGAGATGGACGCAATGGCTCGAGCTGGCGTGCCGGTGCCATCTTCAGAGCTGGAGCTCATGCGCAAGGACGGCTCCCGCGTGACCGTGTACTCGAGCCACTGCATGGTCACCCCTCGCGATCGTCCCCAGGAGCTGTTTTGCATCGACGTTGATCTGTCCGACGTGCGGCAGGCCGAGGCCGAGCGGGAGAGGCTGCGCGAGCAGCTCGCGCAGGCGCAGAGGATGGAGTCCGTCGGCCGGCTTGCAGGCGGCGTGGCCCACGACTTCAACAACATGCTCAGTGTGATTCTCGGACACGCCGAGATCGCGTCGCTTACGGCGGCGCCACATACATCCGAGCGGGCTCACCTCGACGAGATCGTGAAGGCCGCCGAGCGCTCCGCGACGTTGGTTCGTCAGCTCCTGACCTTTGCCCGTCGGCAGACCGTGGCGCCCAAGCAGCTCGATCTCAATCAGACCATCGGCGACATGCTCAGCATGCTGCGGCGCCTGATCGGCGAGAGCATCGAGCTGGTCTGGAGTCCGGGCGAGGACGTGGAGCCAGTCCGGATGGATCCGGCCCAGATCGACCAGATGCTCGCCAACCTTGTGGTCAACGCAAAGGACGCCATTGGCGGGGCAGGGCGGATCGAGATCTCGACCTGGCCTGTCCGGGCGGACGAGTGTCCTGGAGAGACAAGCTGGAGCCGTGGCGTGCGGATCAGTATCCGCGACGACGGCCACGGCATGGACGAGACCACCCGCGAGCAGATCTTCGAGCCGTTCTTCACGACCAAAGGGGTGGGGGAGGGCACGGGCCTCGGCCTGGCCACGGTGTATGGCATCGTCAAGCAGAACCGTGGGGCAATCGAGGTGCGAAGTGCTCCCGGAGAGGGAGCTGAGTTCACCATCTACCTTCCCGTCGCGTACGGCGAGCTGAACGGTGCGGCGGACACCGAGGTCGAGCCTGAGGACGTCCCGGGTGGCACTGAGACCGTGCTGCTGGCCGAGGACGAGTCGGCGATCGTGTCGATGGCGAAGGACATGCTGGCAGGGGTAGGGTACCGGGTGCTCACGTCGTCGAACCCGGCCGAGGCGCTGCGTTCGGCCCGACAGCACCGGACCGAGCTCAAGCTGCTGGTGACCGACGTTGTCATGCCGCAGATGAACGGCCAGGACCTGGCCCGCATCGTGAGCGAGGAGGTTCCCGGCCTCGCCGTGCTCTTCATGTCCGGCTACAGCGCCGATGTGATCTCTGACAAGGGCGTGCTCGCCGACGGCGTGCACTTTCTCGCCAAGCCGTTCACCGTGCGCCAGATGGCCACCGCCGTCCGACGCGCGATCGACGGGAACGTGCGGGAGCCCCTGGGGCGGTAGCGAGTCTCGCTGAGCAACGCCCTCAGTCGGGTCCGATGCGGACCAGAGGTCCGCGGTCCGTGCGAGGGCTCGACTGCGATGCTGCGACCGTCGGAGGGCTGGTGCCAACCAGAGACGACGTCATCTCGGCCGAGCTGCCATGGACTCTCTGCTCGCCGAAGCCGTTTCAAGCACGGTGCTCCACCGAAGCACAGGGCGAGCGGAGAGATCCCGTGGAAGAACCAACGACCTCACTGTCCTGAGCCGGTCAGCTACCGGAGGTGCCCAGACCCCGCTCCTCGGCGCGCAATCCACAGTGCAACGGTCTCGTGCATGATTGACATGATCATCAATATGACCTGCATCGTGATCATGATTCGGCTCAACATCGCTGAGGCCAAGGCCCACCTCTCCGGTCACCTCGAGAAGGTGGAAGGTGGCGAGACGATCATCCTGTGTCGTCGGAACATCCCGATTGCCGAGACTCGACCGATCGCCAGGTCTCCCGAGGAGCCGCGGCCAGTGGGGATCGATCGCGGCATGGTCGTCCCACCGATCTTCTTCGAGGTCCTGCCGGACGAGATCCTCGATGCCTTCGAGGGAGGGCACTCCTCGCCGTGAAGCTGCTGCTCGACACCTGTACCTTCCTGTGGCTTGCTGCTGACGCGCCCGAGCTGTCCGAAGAGGCCCTTAGCGGCTCAAAACTGCGTATCTTCGAAAATTCGAAGCATCCGCCGGGGACCGGATGGCCGGGATCCGGCT
>CAZEJK010000168.1:0-11049 GCA_964512045.1 uncultured Thermoanaerobaculia bacterium | reverse complement strand
GGCGTCTCGCCGGCGGGTGGGCGGGAGGGTTCTGCCACCCCAAGCCATCCAACGAAGCCGCCCGGCACCGGTACTGGTCCCGGTCCCCCGCCCCGGCAGCCGGAAGCCGGCCCCGGAACCCTGAAGCCCCGACCATCGTGTTGACCTGGAAGCCCACTGGTAACCACCCCGCCGGTATCCACCACCGAGCCCCAAGAGCCGACCACCGCACCACCAAAACCCACCACCGAACCCGAACCGCCGCCTCCCTCCGGAAGCGAGCTTCGAGCTTCCGAAGATCTGCGATGCTCGAAGGCCCTCACCTCTGCGCCCATCCTGTGGTATCCTTGCGGCCCCGCGTCGCAAGAGGACTCCGTGGGCCAAGCGTCGAGCTCCGTCGGTGGCGCGGGAAGAACAGGCAGCGAGGCCGTCCATGAACGAAAACCCGAGAAATGAGTTCGAGCAGGCGCTCCAGGATAGCTTGGAGGGCGGAGAGACGATTCAGGTGGACACGGTCGTCAACGGTACGATCGTGGCGGTCCACGGTGATGTGGCGCTGGTGGACATCGGCGGCAAGTCCGAGGCCGTCCTGGAGCGAGACGAGCTCGACGATCTCGGCACCGGCGATCCGGTGGAGGTCGTCGTGACAGCGATCTCCGATGAGATCCGCGTGTCGAGACGGCTTGCGATCGAGCAACGTCTCAAGGAACGGTTGAATCAGGCAGTCGACAACGGCGAGCCGGTCGAGGGCAAGGTCGTCGGACGACGCAAGGGCGGCTTCGACGTGACCATTGCCGGTGTGCGCGGGTTCTGTCCCATGTCGCAGATCGATGAGCACCGCAGCGAGGATCTCGACCATCATCTGGGTGAGGTGTACACGTTCAAGGTGCTCGAGTACGAACCGGAGCACCGCAAGCTGGTGGTCTCCCGGGCGGCACATCAGCGCGAGGAGCGAGACCGGTTGCGTCAGGCCACCATGGAGAAGCTCGAGGTCGATACGGTGGTGAAGGGAACCGTTCGTTCCGTGACGGACTTCGGGGCGTTCGTTGACCTGGGTGGGGTGGACGGGCTCGTGCACGTGACCGAGATCTCGCACCGGCGGGTGCGCCATCCGAGCGATATGCTGACGGTTGGTGACGAGGTGGAAGCGAAGGTCGTGGAGCTGGATCCAGAACGCCAGCGGATCGGTCTGAGCATCAAGCAGCTGCTCGACAACCCATGGGAGACGGCGACAGAGCGGTACCCGTCTGGTGGACCGTTCGAAGGCCGCGTGGTGCGCAAGGCCGATTTCGGCGTGTTCGTCGAGCTGGAAGAGGGGATCGATGGTCTGCTCCACGTCAGTCAGCTACCTCCGGGGGTCGAGCTGAGCGATGGATCCCTGGCCGAAGGCGAGAGCGTACGCGGCTGGGTTCGTGATGTGGATGCGGAGCATCAGCGCATCGGGCTCACCATGCGTCAGATTCCCGATCGAGATCCGTGGGAGAACATCTCGATGCACTACCAGCCTGGCCAGACCGTGACGGGCGTGGTCGAGAACGCAGCCGACTTCGGAGTGTTCGTCGAGCTCGAGCCTGGCCTGAGCGGGTTGATTCCGATCTCCGAGCTGAGCCAGGAGCGGGGAGTGGACCCGCACCAGTTCAAGGCGCCGGGCGAGGAGATCGAGGTCCAGGTCCTGTCGCTGGACCCGGATCGCCGCCGGATCAGCTTGTCGGTCCGGGCGCTGGAGCGGGAGCGCGAGCGCCAGGAGTACCTCCAGCACACCAGCTCCGGCTCCAGCTCCTCGCACGGCACGGCCTTTGGCCAGCAGCTGATGAACGCACTCAACAAGCCGAAGAAGTGAGCCTCCGTGCCGCGACGCGGCTGCATGGTCGCGACGGCAGAGCGTGCCGATCTTGACCGGGTGTGGCGCCAGCACTACAATAGGCGGCCCTGAGGCGACGTGGCCAAGTGGTAAGGCAGGGGCCTGCAAAGCCCTCACTCGGCGGTTCGAATCCGCCCGTCGCCTCCAGCCTCTTCTCCCCCAGCGACAGCTCGAGAAGACCAGCCGCACTCGTGGCGCGCCTGTAGCTGCGGGGTTGATCCCCGCAGGGCACACCACGCGGAGCACGTCCGCACAACCAGCTACGCCGCTCGCCTCGGCGGAGCCGCGTCAGGTGGGTGATGGAAAACGAAGCCGGGTCATCTCGACCGAGCGCCAGTGAGCTTGCGGAGGAGCCCGTCCTTGCGACGCCCCTCGCCGATACAAAGAGCATAGCGAGCTGAGATCCCGCACTGAGCACTCCGGCCAACCCGAGCCGTGAGCGACCGTCCCGACACATACAGCTTCTTCATCGCACCCAGATGCGGACCGGAGGTCCGCGCTCCCTGAGAGGGCCGAAGCACGGCAGGCTCACACCGTTCAGCGTGCGAAAGGACCGCGGCCGTCCCCTCCGCGTTCCGTGCGGGGTCGCGAGCAAGCAGATTGGAGTCGCCGCGCGTTCGGAGGACGAGAGGAGCGCGGACGTCCCGTCCGCAGCATTGACGCCGCGGAGCACACACAGCCATCCAAACCCCATTCACTGCAGCCGCACGAACCACCCGACCATAGCCAGAAACCACGTCATCTCTTCGCTCGCCAGGTGCTGCGCTGAGCTTGGTGATGGAGTGTGCTCCACCACCATCCGCAACGCCACGGAGGCTCGGTCGAGATGACGTGGTGGGCGGTGCAAAAGGTTCTTTCGACAGCTGGTCTCAATCCACCCAACGAAGCCACCCGGCTTCGCTTCCTCCAGCCGCCCGCCGCGGCTACGCCGTGGCAAACCCGGCAACAGCACTGGCCCCGGCCCCCGCCCCGGCAGCCGAGCCCGGAGCACTGGAGCCCCGCTCATCGGGTTGACCGGTGCGCGTACTGACTGCCGCACCACCAATACCCACCACCGAGCTCCAAGCACCAACCACCGCACCACGAAGCCCACGAAGCTTCGCCAACCCGTGCGCGCCATGGCCGCTGCACAGCCATCGCCGGGGACCGGAGTCCGGTGACCGGTATCCCGGGTGTGGGCGAGCGTTCTCTGGTGGCCAGATGAGAGGTGGATCAGTCAAGATATGGGCTCGGCCTTGGCTGGAGCAGGTGGTGGAAATCGGCCGAGAAAGGAAGACGGCGCCGGGCTCATGGTTAGCAGCCAGCCGCGCCGCCTGCGCAGTCAACGCAGTACTACGATCGCTTCTCCGGTATGAGGTTGTCAAGCCTTGCGACGCTGAGCCAGGAGCTCCGTGCCACGTCTACTGTCGCGTGAACGTGGCACCCTTCGGTATACCTTGCTCGGGTATACCGTCATGCAGTACGCTGTAAGTCGGATGGCGATTCAGAGCTTCGCGGACCGAACGGCTGAGGCCTTCTTTGTCGATGGGACCACGCCAAAAGGAGTCGGCTGGTCGACGCTCAGCAGGGTCGTCGTACGGAAGCTCGATATGCTCGATTATGCGGGGCAGCTCAGCGATCTCGGATCACCACCGGGAAACCGTCTTGAGGCCCTGAAGGGTGAGATGAAGGGGATGTACAGCATTCGAATCAACGAACAGTGGCGAATCGTCTTTCGGTGGACGGACTCGGGTCCCACCGAGGTTCAGATCCGCGACTACCATAGAGGGTAACGATGAAGAGGAAACGGCAGCCGACCGGTCCTGGCGCGATCCTGCGCGAAGAGTACCTCGAGCCGCTGGGGCTCACTCAGAAGCAGCTTGCGGACCACCTTGGATGTGACGTCAAGGTGGTGAATCGTATTGTCAACGGTCGAAGCGCTGTGTCCGCAGAGATGGCGCTCAGGCTCGGTGCTGCTCTCGAGACGACACCGGATTTCTGGCTCAACGCGCAACAGGCGATCGATCTGTTTGAGGCGGAGCAGCGGATTTCCGAGCTCCCGTCACCAGTGCTGAAGGCCAGCTAGCTTGGCGTTCCAAAGTGCCGGATTTTTGGGACACGAGGACATTGCGAGAGGACGACGTGGTGGGCAATGCACAAGACCTCCGGTGGCCTCCGAAGAGCCATCCAACGAAGCTGCCCGGCCCTGGCCCTGGACCTGGCTCCGACCGCGGGTGGTTCGTCGCCGCCCGGTTCGGCTCGGCCTTACCGGGAGCGCATGTCACCTCAACTTCTTCACTCCGCCACGAAGCTGAGCAGCTCCACTGGCACTGTGCCGTCGCCGAAACCGATGGTGCTGAACTCGAAGCCTGCATGGCTGTCGTTGGACGGTTCCAGGACAACGGCCTTGACGGCGCTCAGGTCAACCGGAGCGGTACAGGCAGTGACAAGCGCTGCCAACGGCAGTGTGAGGCGCTCGTACCTGCCGGAGCTGGGAACTGTCGTGCTCGTCTCCGAGCAGGCGTCGGCGGCGCTGTAGAGCAGCACTCTGAGATCCACCGGGTTGGCGCCCATCACGTTCTCCAGCTCGAGCATCGAGTACCCCGTGACATCGAGAGCCACACCGGCAAATGAGAGGCTCGACCAGTCGTTGTCGTCGCCGTCCCAGACCATGCGGCCCCGGCCGTCGTAGCACTCATACGAGAACCTGTAGCCGTTGTTGGTCTCGAACCAGCAGTACGTGCCGGTGTCCAGCTGCACCCAGGCGTCCCTTTCGCCACCCCAGATGCCGCTACCATCAGCCACCGCCCCGTGCTCGCCGGGTGCCGACACAGAGGCGCCACCGTAGTCGTCGCCCGTGTCAATCACCAACGGAAGCATCGTGCCAGTCGTCAGCTCCACCGACTCCACCTGTACGTCGAACCCGGGACCCGCTGCGGTGACCTGGAGCTCGAATGCTCTGATGACACCGACCGATCCCTCGCTGCCAGTCAGCGTCATCGCATCCCATGGGAGCTTGAGGGTCTCGAGTGCGGCCCCCGCAGCGACGGTGAACAGCGGAGATGTGTAGTAGGAGGTACCGGTAGTGTCGGTCCACATCCTGAGCTGGATCGTGGCCGGGCCGGTGCCCGGGTTCGCCACCGCCACCTCGAGCATCGAGTAGTCGTCGTCGACACCGACGTACAGACCGAGGGCGTTGCTGCTCCAGTCTGCATCAACCCCATCCCAGACGACCCACACACTGCCGGTGCCACCGCCGACCGACTGGACGCGGAGGCGGTCGGCCACCGCGTCGTTGACCGAAACCTCGAGCGTGCCGCTGCCTGACGTCTCAGCGGCACGAATGTCGCGCTCGCCGTCGATGATCGTGCAGGGCGCGGCGCAGCTGCCGATCCCACCCACGGTCGCGCTGGTCGGTACCGTCATGCTCTGCACGCCCTCGCTGAACGCATCGATGATCGGCTGCGGGGGTGCAGCCGTGCCGTAGGCTGAGAACGCCAGCTCGAGGTCGGCGCCATCGTGCGCACCAAGGGTCGCCAACGGCACAGCCAGCTCGTAGACCTTGTGCTGGTAACCCACTCGGCTCGTGTAGGTGAACCCTGGTACACCCCAAAGCCGCTCTGGCACCGAGACCCGAAACTCGCGCACACCGGTTGGCGTGCGCACGTGCAGTGCGGCGTAGTCAGCGTCGCCGTCGAACGTGTTGTCCGGCAGAAAGTCCAGCGCAGCGTACAGGGTCTCGCCGTCGTCTCTCACCCAGCCCCACGTCTCGGCTGTGGGGTGACCACTACCGGTCCTCGACAGCTCGCGGAAAAGCGGCTCCCCCAGCTCCTCGTCGACGAGCTCGCCGTCCACACGCAGCCGGCCCTCGTTGCTGCCCAGGCGATAGCTGTAGAAGGCGGTGTAGTCCGCCGGGTGGTGATAGAGGTTCGCCAGAGGGAACGCAAACGGGAACTCAGCCCCACGGCGTGGCTCGACCCGAGCGGTCACTGCCAGCAACCGGCTCGTGTCCTCGGGAAAAATGCACGTGAAGGTGCGGCCGGTGACGTCGGCCACGTCCAGGTCTGGAAGCGCCAGCTTGGCCAGATCGCCAGGCTCGCAGAGGCCATCGACGGCCAGCGGCGCGACGCCACCGAGCGAGATCACATCGACCTGCGCAGCGGTCGTCCCTGCGTGCTCGAAGCGCACCACCTCAGCACTCTGCGGCAGCTCGACGACGCGCTGGCACAGGTGCTTGCCGTACTCGAGGGTACCGACCCGCTTCCAGCCATCCCCATCGGCAACGCTGACCTGAATACCCTGCACCGGTGCAGTGACCGGAACCGTCGCGCCGACGGCCGAGATCACCAGTCCTGCAGCCGCGAACACCACCACCACGATCCGTGTCGCACTCATAGCTCCTCCCTTTCCGGTCGGCGCTGCCAGTATATGGTACAAAACAGTGCCAGGAGAAGCTTTCTCAACTTCGCTCTTCTGCCGCTCTCAGCTCTTCGAAGCGTTCGATCGGCTTGGTCGAGAGGGCTCGGTCGAGGGTTTCGAGGTGAGCTGCGAACCCGGCTTCGATCATCTCGCGACGTAGCCTGGGCAATCTGTCTTCCTGTCGTCCAATGCCGTATCAGAAGAAAGCTGAGGAAGTTTCTCTCGTCAGCCTCGACCAGGCTCGTGACTGAAGGCAATTGTCGGGACCCGCGGAAAGCAATACACCATCTATCCTCGTCTCCCAGGCGGTTCGACAGGAGGAGCAAATGATGTCCATGAGAAGCGGTTCGACCCGCACACGAGATTTACCGGAAATGCCCGGTCCCTTCTCTACCAGTCTTGTTGGCTGGATACGAAACGGATGCCTGGTGCTCTTCTTGATTCTGGGTGCCGCCGGGGTAACGGTAGCGCAACCCGACGGAGCATGGATCCTCACCGACGAGCGGACAGAGGAGCAGATCGGTTCGGACCGACCCTGCGTCACCGGCCACACGCTAAAGGGCGGCGATGGCTCGGTCACCATGGCCAACCATTTCTCCGGAGAGTGCCAGGGAGATGCCGGGTACTGCGTGTCCCAACGCCTGACAGGTAGCTGGGACGGACCCCCGCGCACACTGGTGCCTGGCGAAGTGCTAAGGATGACCATCGGCAGCTCCGTCAGCCTGAGCGCCTCCGGATGCAAGGCCGTTCCCCATTACGGTGTCGGCGGAAGCATCAATCTCCGAATTGACACCGAATCCGGAGGTCCCTATTACTCGCAAGCCGCAAATGCCCAGGGCTTTGCGGACGATTCCAGTTGGCCTCGCCAGGGCCGTGAGACGACCGACTGGAAAGTGGGCGGCGGCAGGGAGGGCGGAAAGATCTACCTCGGACTGCGGGTGATCGGCGCCGGCAGCTCACTGTCGAAGACCTATGTATACGATTGGAAGGCCGACGCAGAGCCGACAGGCGGAGGGGGAGTCCCGACTCCCGCCGCGGTGGGAGAATGGCGCTATCGCGTCCAGGGTTTCACCGACACCTGGACCCTCAATTCCGACGGCACCGCCACCAGCGCCCACGATCCTTCCGCCCACGGACGCTGGAAGATGGTGGGCGATGTGCTGGTCGTAACCTGGCCGAACGGATGGGAGAACCGCTACCGGATCGGTCCCGGCTCCGGTCCTTTCGAAGGGGAAGACCTCGACCCGCGCAAGGTATCGCATCGCGGCGGCACCATTACCCGCATGCAGACCGCCGGTCCCTGCGGCGGCGGGATGGATTCGCGCGCGGCGGCCGGTCCCGACGAATGCAACTGGCACGCCATTACCCGGGATCAAAGACAGTTTGCCGCGCAGCCCGGAAAAGTATGCCCCATAGGAACCTACCCCCCAGGCTCCTACTGGGTACTGGTCGCGTCGCTGGGCGAAGACGGCGCCCAGGCTCCGGAGAATTGGGAGGCGCACGGCCCCTTCACTTTCTTCTCCCACGACAAATGGAAGGCCGAGATGGATACCGGTGCAAAGCTGCATGTTCGACGCAACGCGGCTGACCTTACGATGTACCACGACCCGGGCCCCAACGCGGCTCTGTACGCCCGCAACATGTCCCATCTCCAGTGGCACGCCCTGTGCGTTGTGGCCGACAGCGGAGCCAAACCCGGAGCAGAAGCCGCGGCCGCGGAAGCGGGAGAGATCGCCGGCAAGTGGATTCTGGACGGTGCGGTGGAGCTGGTATTTACCGGCCCTGTGTCGAAGCTGCGAGGTGCCGGGAAGTGGCCGGACCAGGCGCGGGTGGAACTGCAAGATGTGCGCTTCGACGGCACTACCCTAGAGTTCTTGCGGCCCTTGGACGACGGGAAGATGAACCCTCAGCTTTACCGCGGAACCCTGTCGAGAACGCCTGACGGCAAGCTCCAGCTCCAGGGACTGTACTCCCATACCTGGAAGGGTTACGACAACGTTCCCAAATGGGGCTTTAGCGCGGTCAAGGTTTCGGGAGCCAGATGATCCGCGCTTTCCGGAGAATATACGCGGGTTCGCCAGCCCGTGGTCTGCGGTTCCTCAAGCTCTCATTTTGACCCGGAACAAGACCGTGCCAGAAGACCGTGCCAGGAGTAGCTTTCTCCTGCGACCCCAAAGCGCCCAAAGTGCCGCGGTTCAGGACACGAGGACGTTGCGAGAGGACGACGCGGTGCCAGGGCGTTACCTCCAGGGCGAGGTCGGGCCGCCGGCGTCCGAGGCCATGACCGGGGCCGGGCGGGCTTGGTTGGTTGGCCCGTGAGCACGGGTGCTGGGTGGTGGCGGTTTTGCCAGGGGATCTCTCCGCTCGCGGGGCTTTTCACCGCGGGGCAGACAGCTGCGTGATCAGGAGGAACCGTATGGCCACGGAGCCTCGGTCGAGATGACGGGGCTGTTGGATGCACAGGTTTCTCCGGGGCCACCTCCGCTTCGAACCTGCACGTGGACGGACGGGATGAGCTGCGCGAGGGCACGGAGAACGTGATCGACGGCGTGTTCGCCACGCTACGCGAGCTGCATGCGGGGGTTGGTCGCGAGTTGGGGTGATGGGGTTCTCACGAGGCTTGGACCTTCTCAGTGGCGTCATCGGTCGGGGCTGGAAGCCCCAACCACCGTTCTGTCTGTGGCGCTGTAAATCGGGGCGGGGAGTCCAACCACCGTTTGCCGCGTGGCGGGGATGGCAGCGCCGGCCACCGGTCCTGTCTGGCGGTGGTCGGGGCATCGTGCCGCGACATCGGGTCGACCGGGAGGGAATGGTCGGAGTGTGAGGGGGTTGGTTCGCTCGCCTACTGTGGATTTGAGCGCTGATTAGGGCCGGCCTGGTGAGTGGCCTTGCCCACCCGCCGCAAGGCTGGGAGGCAGTACCACCATGCCGATCGCAGGGGCCTTGCGAGTTGTTTCGGACTTCGCTGGCGAGTGGACTGATTTCATGCGCACGATCAAGGTTATCGTCGAGAAGCACCCGGATGGCTACATCGCCTACCCACTCGGCTTGAAGGGCGTTGTGCTTGGGCAAGGCGAGACCTATGACGAGGCCTTGGCCGACGTTCATTCCGCGATTCGATTCCACATCGAGACGTTTGGCGAAGAGACGCTGGAAGCAGATCCTCCCGTGTTGGAGGCCTTTGTTGCGGAGACCGCCATCGCGATTTGACCACTCGATATGCCGAAGTTCCCGATCGACGCCCCGCAGAGACGAGTCATCGAAGTGTGTACGTGGCACCCATCCACCCATCCGGCACCCATCCCCATCAGATTATGGGTGGCGCCATTCTTGTTCAGCCGTTGGGCTTGGCACCTCTCTTGTCATCGCCTATATTTCCACATATACTTGCACGTGTACGTGAAATATGGAGGCATAGAATGGCTCAGATCACCCTTTACCTCGATGAGGACGTCGCGCAGCGAATGCGTCAGGCGGCCAATGAAGCAGGCGTGTCGCAAAGCAGATGGGTCGCCGATCTCATCAAGAAGAAGACCAACGACGAGTGGCCCAGCTCAGTCACAGAGCTCGCCGGTGCATGGCAGGATCACCCTGATGTCGAGACCCTTCGGTCTGGAGAGAACAGCGACGTGCCGAGGGAGAGCCTGTGAGGTACGCCCTCGACACCAATACTCTGGTCTACTTCTTCAAGGGTCTTGGTGACGTCGCCGACCGTCTGCTGGCCCAACCCCCGTCCGCGATCGCAATTCCTTCGATAGTCCTCTTTGAGATTGAACTCGGTATCGCGAAATCAACGTCACCGGGAAAGAGGACGAAGCAGCTGCAGGCCCTGCTCGAGGTGATTCACCTACTGCCTTTCGCTGCTCGTGAAGCTCGCGAAGCAGCTTTGATCCGAGCTGAACTCGAACGAAGAGGTGAGTCGATCGGCCCCTACGACACTCTCATCGCCGGTACGACCCGCGCCCACCAAGCCATCCTTGTCACCCACAACATTGGCGAGTTCTCGCGAGTACCGGATCTCCGCTGTGAGGACTGGTACTGATGAATACCAGGCCCAACGAACCGGAAGGGTGCCCGTCGGCCGCCGCTGATCCGAAGGCGAAGGGTCCCTGTGCGAGCAGGATGCTCGCACTACCAAAGTGTCGGGCTTTGGGACACGAGGACGTTGCGAGAGGACGACGCGGTGCCAGGGCGTTACCTCCTGGGCGAGGTTGGGCCACCGGCGTCCGAGGCCATGACCGGGGCCGGGCGGGCTTCGTTGGTTGGCCCGTGAGCACGGGTGTTGGGTGGTGGTGGTTCTGCCAGGGGATCTCTCCGCTCGCCGGGCTTTTCACCACGGGGCAGACAGCTGCGTGCTCAGGAGGAACCGTACGGCCACGGAGCCTCGGTCGAGATGACGGGGCTGTTGGATGCACAGGTTTCTCCGGAGCCACTTCCGCTTCGAGCCTGCACGCGGGCGGGCCGGATGAGCTGTTCGAGGGCACGGAGAAGGTGATCGACGGCGTGTTCGAGACGTTGCGCGAGCCGCAGACGGGGGTTGGAAGGGAGGTGGGGTGATGGGGGTGAGATCACTCTCCGATGTCCGATGCTGCGGACGGGACGTCCACGGTCCAGTCGTTCTGCGAAGGTTCAATACGCCCACGGTCGGACCGCGGGCCTCCGGTCCGCATCGGGCCTTGCTGCAGGCTCAATGCTGCGGACGGGACGTCCGCGGTCCAGTCGGACGGGGTTCCGGTGGTCAGGCGTGTGCCTGGGAGTCCTGCACCCCCACCCGCAGCCTGGATGGCTGCCCGACAATCAGCCGTTCTCCG
>CAZEJK010000167.1:0-11084 GCA_964512045.1 uncultured Thermoanaerobaculia bacterium | reverse complement strand
CCGGCCTGCGAGACGCAGGCCACCACAATCGGACTGACTGCTCTTCGATTGTGGGCGCCGGCGTCTCGCCGGCGGGTGGGTGGGAGGGTCTGTCTTCACGAGCCACCCAACGAATCCACCCGGCTCCGAAACCTCCAGCCGGTTCATCCGTTAATACCTCTGAGTCTGGCTCGTTGAACACACCGAGACCGAAAGTTACGAGCCTGGAGGGACATAATGCGACGTCTGATGCAATCTCCGAAGTACCGCCTCTACCTGATCCTCGGCATCGCTGTCATCGTTGCCGGCGTCTTCGGCACGGTGCACTTCGTCGCTGCCGCGGACTCCGCGGACACCGCCGCACAGACGACGAACGAGCAGTCCGAGGAGACCGAGGAGAAGGCCGCAATCCCGGTTCGAGTGGCAGAGGTCGAGCGCGGCTCCGTCGCCTCCTATCTTTCCGCGACAGCGAACCTGGTTCCCGAGAACGAGGTCACCGTGCTCGCCGAAGCCGAGGGCAGAGTTGCGCATCTCGCCGTCGAAGAAGGTGACCAGATCTCTGCCTCACAGGCGCTGGCCGATCTGGTTCGCGACGAGGCCGAGATCGAGCTTCACAAGGCCCGTCTGCGCTCCTCCAACGCCAAGATGGCGTACGAGCGGGCCGTCTCCAGCTTCGAGCAGGGGCTGATCGCCAAGGAGGAGTTCGACCGCCTGAAGCTCGAGCACGAGGTTGCCCAACAAGAGGTTGCCGAGGCTGGATGGCGGTTGAGCAAGACCACGATCCGCTCCCCGTTCGCGGGCCGCGTGACCGAACGGATGGTCAACCCGGGCCAGCACGTCCGCGTCGGTGACGAACTCTTCCGCATCGCGGACTTCGATCCGCTCATCGCCAGGCTCTACCTGCCGGAGAAGGATGTGATCAGCTTGCGTCGGGGACGTGAGGTCCGCCTCACCCTCGCCGCCGACCCGACCGTGCAGTTCTCGGGTACGATCCGACAGATCTCGCCCGTCGTCGACACTGCCACTGGAACGGTCAAGGTCACCGTCGAGGCCGACGAGCGGCCGTCCGCGGTGCGCCCCGGAGCGTTCGTTTCTGTAGCAATCGTGCGTGAGCAGAAGAGCTCCGCCGTCCTCCTGCCCCGGGAGTCGGTCCTTCGCGAGGTCCGTTCCGCGCACGTGTTCATCGCCGGCGAGGACGGTACCGCCGTCAAGCGCGCCGTCTCCCTCGGGCTCGAGGAGAACGGCAAGGTCGAGGCGCTGTCCGGAGTCGAGCCCGGCGAGCACGTGATCGTGGCCGGCCAGGGCGGCCTCAAGGAAGGCGCGAAGATCAAGATTCTGTAGCGCCTTCGGCGGTCGGACAGGGGGAGCCCCCGCTCCCCCGTCGGACCCGCAACCCCGTCGAGCGACCCTCACTGACACAGAGACCGTGCACGTTGCTCCGCACGGAGCTTCCTGCCACTCGTGTGCCCCGTCCAACCCCTGTCTGAACGCTTGGAGCGAGCGATGCGTATCGTCGACTTCTCCCTGTCCCGCCGCGTCACGGTCTCGATGTGTGCCGTGGCCCTGATCCTGTTCGGCACCGTCGCGTTCACCCGCCTCCCCGTGAACCTGATGCCCGACCTGTCCTACCCGAGCCTGACGGTCGAGACCCGGCTCGAGGGGGCCGCACCTGCTGAGGTCGAGTCGCTGGTCACGAGACCGATCGAGGAGGTCGTCGGCGTCGTTGGTGGCGTGCAGCGGCTGGTGTCGGTGTCGCGTCCCGGGCTCTCGCAGGTCACGCTCGAGTTCGGGTGGGGGCGGAACATGGACTTCGCGGCAATGGACGTGCGTCAGAAGATCGACGTGCTGTCGCTGCCCGACAGCGCCGAGCGGCCGGTCATCCTCCGCTTCGACCCGTCCAACGATCCGATCCAGCGTCTCTACCTGACCGGTGGCGACAACCTCTACCAGCTCCGCTACGTGGCCGAGGAGGTCTTGAAGAAGGACCTCGAGTCCACAGAGGGTGTCGCTGCCATCAAGGTCCACGGTGGGTACGAGGAGGAGATACAGGTCCGCATCGACGAGGGCCGGCTCGCTCTCGTCGGGTTGACGGTCGAGGAGGTCAACGCGCGCCTCCTCCGTGAGAACCTCAACCAGGCTGGCGGCTCGCTGTACGAAGCCGAGGCCCGCTACCTGGTGCGCGCCCGCAACGAGTTCCGTAGCCTCGACGATATCCGGTCCACCGTGATTCTCAGCAGAGACGACCGGCAGGTGACCGTCGGCGACATCGCCGAGGTCACCCGGACGCACCGACAGCGGGAGGTCATGACCCGTTTCAGCGGCGATGAGGCGGTGGAGCTGGCGATCTACAAGGAGGGCGATGCCAACACGGTTCAGGTCGCGCGATCGCTGGAGAACCGACTCGACTCGGTCCGCGACGAGCTGCCCGAGGGGATCTCGATTGCAACCGGAGCCGACCAGTCGCGCTTCATCCAGGCCTCGATCGATGAGGTGCTGTCGAACGCCGTGGTCGGCGGCGTGGTGGCGATGCTCGTCCTCCTGCTGTTTCTCAAGGACCTGCGGACCACTCTGATCATCGGCGTGTCCATCCCGATCTCTGTCGTGGCCACGTTCTTCTTGATGTACCGGACCGGAACGAGCCTCAACATCATGTCGTTAGGAGGCCTGGCGCTCGGCATCGGCATGCTGGTGGACTCCGCGATCGTCGTCTTGGAGGCGATCGTCAAGCGGCGCGAGGCTGGCGATGACGCCACCACGGCTGCCGCGCGCGGCGCCTCTGAGGTGGGACAGGCCGTCATCGCCTCGACTCTGACCACCGTGGCGGTGTTCTTGCCAGTCGTGTTCCTCCAGGGGATCGCAGCTCAGCTGTTCCGCGACCAGGCGCTGACGGTGTCGTTCTCGCTGATCGCTGCGCTCGCCGTGTCCTTGACGTTGATTCCAGTCATGGCGGCGGTGCTGACCCGCGACCGATCCGCAGGGGACAAGGCACCAGCATCGCCAGAGCCCGCGTCCCGACTGCGCCGCGTTCTCCGGTTCGCACTGGTGAACGTACCCTCGTCGGTGGCGTTCGCGATCCGCTGGGGGCTGAGCGGAGTGCTGAGGCTGCTGGCAGTCCCTCTCCGACCGGTGGCCGACAGCTTTGACCGTCTCATGACCAGAGTCACCTCGGCGTACCCGACAGTGCTCCGAGCCGCACTGCAACACCGTCTTCTGGTGCTGACAGCCGCAGTCGCGCTGCTCGCTGCAACGGCATCGCTCGTACCCCGACTCGGCGTGGATCTGATCCCTCCGTTCGCTCAGGGAGAGTTTGCGTTCACGGTGGAGCTTCCAGAAGGCACCCCGCTTGCGGTGACCGACCGCTATCTGGCAGAGACCTCCACCGTGCTCGACGAGCATGCGGCTGTGGAGTCGTTCTCCACGGTGGCCGGCGGCGCCGGGCTCGCCCTCGCCTCCACCGGCACCGAGGGAGAGAACACTGGTCGGATCCAGGTTCGGCTCGCCCCTGGAACCCCACCGGAAGCAGAGGATACCGTCATCGCTGCGCTCCGAGACCGACTGGCAGCCAGCGACTCGGTTCGGTTCGAGTTCGAGCGGGCAACCTACTTCTCGTTTCGCACACCGATCGAGGTGGAGGTCTACTCCGATGAGCTCGAGTCGCTGCACACCGCCGCAGCACGCGTCACGGACGCCCTGGCAACGATCCCGGGCTTGGTGGACGTGCGGACCACCGCCGAGATCGGCAACCCAGAGGTCCAGGTTCACTTCGACCGCTCACAGCTCGCTCGCCTCGGGCTCGACCTTGGCCAGGTTGCCGAGACGGTCCGCACCAAGGTCCAGGGCAACGTGGCCACCCGGTTCACTGAGGGCGACCGCGAGATCGATATTCGGGTGGCCGCCCTGGAGCGGGGCGAGGCCTCGGTGGAGGACATCCGCGAGCTGATTGTCGGCCACAACGAGGGACGACCGATTTTCCTCAAGTCGATCGCCACGATCGACATCACGGAGGGCCCCACCGAGATCCGCCGTCTGGGCCAGAAACGCGCCGCGCTGGTGTCGGGCAACCTGGCCGGGCGTGACATGGGGACCGTGGCCGACGAGGTCGATGCGATGCTCGACGAGCTCCTTCTGGAGCTGCCCGCCGGAGTCGTCACGACGCTCTCGGGCCAGGAGGAGGAGCTGGAACGCTCGTTCAGCTCCCTGGCGCTCGCCATGGGTCTGGCGATCTTTCTGGTGTATCTGGTGATGGCGTCACAGTTCGAGTCGTTCGTGCATCCGTTCGTGATCATCTTCACCCTCCCCCTGGGTGGCATCGGCGTGATCGCCGCCCTGGCACTCACCGGCAACACGCTCAACGTGGTGGCGATCATTGGGGCGGTCATGCTGTCCGGGATCGTGGTCAACAACGCCATCGTGTTGATCGACGCGGTGAACCAGCGTCGACGGGCCGGCATGGAGGTTGTCGATGCGCTGTGTGACGCGGGCTTGCACCGTCTGCGTCCGATCCTGATGACCTCGGCCACGACCATCTTCGGCCTCGCGCCAATGGCGATCGGTCTCGGCGAGGGCGCAGAGCTCCGCGCTCCGCTGGCCATCACGGTCATCGGCGGTCTGGCGGTGGGCACGGTTCTCACCCTGGTCGTGATCCCGGTCGTGTACTCGTTGGTGGCACGCGCGGCCGTCGTCCCCGCCGACAGCCCGGCGCCTGCAGCGTACGTCGATCCGGCCGTGGAGGAGGGAGCATGAACCTTCCGAGCCTCGCCGTCCGCCGTCCCATCACCACCGTGATGATCCTCGTGAGCACTCTGCTGGTCGGCGGCATTGCCGTCCAACGCCTGCCGCTGGCCTTCCTGCCCGAGGTGGATGCCCCCTTCATCTATATCGAGGTCGCGTACCCGAACTCGCACCCGGAGCAGATGGAGCGGGAGATCACCCGGCCGATGGAGGAGATCCTGTCGACCCTGTCCGGGGTGAACAAGATGACGACTCGCTCCAACGCCGACTCCGCATCGTTCTTCCTGGAGTTCAACTGGGGCAAGGACCTCGACCTGGTCCGGATGCAGGTGTCCGAGAAGGTGGACCAGATCATGCCATCGCTCCCCGATGGTGTCCGCCGGCCCCTGATCTACTCGTTCAACACCTCGGACATCCCCGTCGTGCAGGGCCGGATCTCCGCCCAAGGTGTCGATCTGTCCCAGAACTACGATCTCCTCGAAACGCGGGTCCTCAACCCTCTGCGACGGGTGCCGGGCGTCGCCCGTGTCGATCTCGGCGGCGTCGAGCCACGCGAGCTCTTCATCGACCTGATTCTGGACAAGGTCAAGGAGTACAACGTCGACGTCAGCCAGCTCGTGGAGACGCTGCAGAGTGTCTCCAGCAATCTCGTGCTCGGACGGGCAGATGCGCAGGGGTTGCGCTACACCGTGCGCTCGATCGGCTCGTTCGACTCCATCGAGGAGCTCGCCAACCTGGTGGTCGACGAGCGGGGTTTACGACTTCGCGACTTCGCCGAGATCTCGTATGAGGAGCCGCCGCTGACCTACGGCCGCCACCTGGACGGCCGTTATGCGATTGCGCTCGAGATCTACAAGGAGTCGACCGCGAACACGGTCCAGGTCGTGCACGCGGTCAAGCGGGTGCTCGACGAGGAGATCAACGACGATCCGTTGCTGCAGGGTATCAACCTGTTCGTGTGGGAGGACCAGGCCGAGGAGATCACCAACGGCATCAACGGCCTCAAGGCCGCCGGCATCATCGGCGCGTTGCTGGCCACCGTGTGCCTGTACTTCTTCCTGCGCCGGTTCGACAGCACCCTGATCGTCGCGCTCTCGATCCCGTTCTCGATTCTCGCGGCGTGCGGCGTCTGGTTCTTCCTCGACAAGACGCTCAACATCCTGTCGATGATGGGTTTGATTCTCGCCGTTGGCATGCTGGTGGACAACGCGATCGTCGTTTTGGAGTCGATTGACCGGAGAATGCGTGAGGTGCGTGACCGGAAGGCTGCCGCGCTCGAAGGCGCCGGCCAGGTGCTGATGGCCGTCACTGCCTCCACCACCACGACCCTCATCGTGTTCCTCCCAATCGTGGTCGGTTCGGGCAACGAGCTCACCACCTGGCTCGGTGAGGTGGGGCTCACCATCTCCATTGCCCTGCTCTGCTCCCTGTTCACCTCGCTCACCCTGATCCCGTTGATGTCGGCGCACATCCTGAAGCCCCGGAACAACGGACGGAACCGCGAGATCGACTGGCTGGAGGAACGGTACGTCCGGGTCCTGTCGTGGACCCTGCGGCACAAGCTGGCCACTTTCGGTTTGCTGATCGTCGGGCTCGGCGCGGGCCTGGCGCCGTTCTTCGCTGGCTGGGTCGACGCCGCCATGTTCTCCGCGACCTTGAACCGCAGGCTCTACTTGCAGTACGAGTTCGACGACTTCCACTACAAGTCCGATACCGAGCGGGTCGTCAATCAGGTCGAGTCGTACGTGCGAGAACGTTCTGAAGAGCTGATGGTGGACTCGGTGTACTCGTACTACGCCGAGAACGAGGCAGGGACCACGATCACCCTCCTCCGCGAGGACCTTTCCGACGACGAGATGAGCGAGCTGCGCTCGACCATCCGAGACGGTCTGCCCGAGATCCCGGGCGTGCGCGTCTTCTTCGACGAGGAAGCGGACGAGGGCGGCTCGAGCACCTACTTCGCCGTCAAGCTCTTCGGTCAGGACACCGGCGTTCTCTACGACCTCGCCGACGAGGCGGCCCGTCGCCTGGAGACCGTCACCGGCATCGAGGACGTGTCACAGCCTCGCACGTCGGGGCGGCGTGAGATCCACGTCCGCATCGATCGCGCCAAGGCTGCGGGCCTCGGCCTGACGGCCCAGGACCTCACTCAGCTGCTCTCGTTCACCCTCGGTGGTCTCCCGATGCCCCGCTTCAACTCTGGCGAGAGGGAGATCGAGACCTGGCTCGCGCTTCGTCTCGAGGACCGATCCCGCCTCGAGGATCTGACACAGATCCCGATCACCCAGCAAGGCGGCAGGCCGGTGCTCCTCGGTGATGTGGCATCGTTCGAGCAGGTGGAGCGTCCGCGCCAGATCCTCCGCGAGGACCGCAAGGTCCGAGTTGCCGTACGCGGGGTGTACGAGGGCGAGAAGTGGTCGGAGGCGAAGTCCCAAATCGACGGGCTGATGAACGCATTCGATCTCCCACCAGGGTACTCGTGGGGCTGGAACGATCGGGTTCTCGAGACCGAAGATCAGAACCGCGACATGGCCATCAACTTCCTGCTGGCGCTGGTGCTGGTGTACCTGGTCATGGCGTCGCTGTTCGAGTCTCTCGCGCAACCGTTCGCAATCCTGTTCGCAATTCCCTTCGCGCTGCCCGGCACCGCGTGGACACTCGCGCTCACCGACACGCCGTTCAACCTGATGGCGCAGATCGGTCTGCTCATCCTGATGGGAATCGTCGTCAACAACGGCATCGTCCTGATGGATCACGTCAACCACTTCCGTCGCCAGGGCTACTCGAAGGAGGAGTCGATCCTGCGCGCCGGCCGCGATCGCCTGCGTCCGATCCTGATGACGGCGGTCACGACCATCATCGGGCTCCTGCCGCTGGCCATCGGCGGTGCTCACGTGTCCGGCTTGATGTACTTTCCCATGGCCCGCACCGTGATGGGCGGGCTCGTGTCGTCGGTGTTCCTTACGCTGGTGGTGCTCCCATACCTCAGCCTGGGGGTCGAGCGAGTCGCCGACTGGTCTCGGCAGGTCTGGCAACGCTCCACCGCACACCGATCGGACATCGCCGTTGCGACCCAGACCTCAACCGCCGGATAGGGCAGCGCACAGAGGAACGTCGTCCGCACGCGAAGGCGCCACCGCCGATTCGTGCCCCCGAACGGGGTCCGTTGACGAGACGGTCAGGTACAATGCTCCCGAGAGGACGACCTTCTGACAAGGGTCTTCTTGCCAGGGGCCCCTCCCGAGCGTCGCGCGCGGTCTCGCGCAGGTCAGGTCACACGGCGCATGCGCCACCCGCCACCCTGGCCCGTTCGGAGGTGCTCGGTAGGGTCGCGAAGGAGACAACCCATTGATACGACGTCCCACCAAGTCCACAGCCAAGCACCTGTACCGCTCTGTGAACTACCTTCGCCGCCAACACATCGATCGCAAGGTGGGACAGATGGTCCGGAGACTCCGACCGCCCCGCCAGTCGCACCGCCGTGATGCCCGGGACATCAAACGTCTGCTCAGGCGCAAGCTCCTGCAACGGTTCATCCTGCTCAACCCGGGGCCGGTCCTGACCTCGGCAGAGGTCAAGAACTCCCTCATCCAGTACGACATGTGCCACCGGGACCAGGACTTCTCGAACCTGGTCCATGACCTCAAGCTGAAGTGCCTGCCCCTGTTCGGCGCCGATCCGAGCTACCGGGTGCTGTTCATCAGTGGCTCGGGAACCGCTGCCATGGAGGCGATGATTGCCTCCATTCTCCCCGACGACTCGCCAGCCCTGGTGCTGTCCAACGGCGCATTCGGCGAGCGCCTCCAGGAGATCCTCGAGCTCCACGAGATCCCGCACGTCCATCTCAAGAAGGCATGGGGCGAGAAGCTTGACCTCGAGGAGATCCAGGCTGCCCTGACCGCCCACCCTGAGATCTCGAGCATCGTGCTCAACCACCACGAGACCTCGGTCGGTCTGCTCAACCAGGTCTCGGAGATCGGGACTCTCGCGGCACAGCACGGCGCACTGTTCCTGGTCGACGCGATCTCCTCGCTCGGCGCCGACCCGATCCACATGATCGGCGACCACATCGATGCCTGCGTCACCAGCTCGAACAAGTGTCTCCACTCCGTAGCGGGGATCAGCCTTGTGTGCGTGCGCAAGGAGCTGCTGGAAAGCATCAAGCATCGCAAGCCCCGCTCCTTCTACCTCGATCTCTACAAGCACTACAGGTACCTGGAAGAGCTCAACCAGACGCCGTTCACCCCGGCGGTCACCTCATTCTTCGCGCTGAATCAGGCCGTGGACGAGTTGCTCGCCGAAGGCCTCGAAGCGCGGCAGCTCGAGTACGAGCATCGCAACCAGTTCCTGCGCCGCGAGCTGGGCAAGCTCGGGTTCGAGTTCTTCACCGAGACCGGCAACGAGTCGCGGACGATCCTCACCGTTCGCATACCCGAGGACATCTCCTATCGCGAGTTTTATGACAGGGTCAAGGAGTACGGCTTCCTGATCTACGACGCCAAGCCGCCGCTGAAGGAGCACTACTTTCAGATCGCGAACATGGGGGACCTCAACGACGCCATGCTGTATGACTTCATTTTCGTGGTCAAGCGCGTCCTGCGCACCCTGCGGCGGTAGCTCATCATGCGTTTCGGACTCAAGGATCTCTTCACCTCGGCGACCATCGTGATCGGCTTTCTGGTGGTCCCGGTCGCGGCAACCGGTCGGCTGCACCTGGCGTCGATCTTGATCCTGATCGGCACCGCCTGTGACCTCGCGGATGGTTTCGTGGCCCGTCTCACCGGCACCGCCAACCGGTTCGGCGCCGAGCTCGACACCATCGGAGATCTCATCATCTTCTCCGTTGCACCGGGCGCTCTGGTGTACTTTGCCCTCGCACCAGAAGACCCCTACGTTGCCGGGGCGATCGGCTCGTTGCCGGTGCTGTTCGGTTCGCTGCGGCTCGCCCGGTTCAACGTACACCGCATCGAGTTTCCCGGGTACTGGATCGGGCTCACTCGTCCCGGGGTCGCCGCGGTCGTGGTGAGCTGGCTGAATACGGAGCTGTTCCATCGGCTGGTTCCGTACCCAATCGTCGTGACGGCCGTCCTGGTGACCGTCGTGTCGCTGCTGAACATGTCGTTCCTCCCCTACGTGAGCCACCACAAGCGTTCCTTCGGGACCACCGGCAAGGTCGTGATGGGCATCGTGCTCCTTGCCCTGGTCACAACGCCGTTTGTGGGCGTGTTCTGGGAGCTCTGCTTCCTGATCTCCATCACCTACCTCATCAGCCCGATGCTCGTTCCCCGAGCCAAGCGCAGCGAGATCAGAGCCTTCGTTACGCAATGGCGCAAGGAGCAGAGCGAGAGCCTGCACACCCGTTGATCTGCGGGTACGGTCGAGACGCCGTTGTGACACTCGAGGCCAGCCCGGAATCGCCACCCTATCGAGGGAGGGAACACAGTGATCAAACCCTTTCGGGGCGTCATCGCCCCTGTCCCGACGCCAGTTGATGACGAGCTCCGCTTCGAACCGGAGGCTCTGAGCCGACACCTCGCATGGCTCGCCGAAGCGGGTCTCGACGGAGCGCTGATCCTCGGATCGAACGGCGAGTTTCCGTCGTTCACGGTTAACGAACGCTTGCAGGTGGCACGCGAGGCCGCCCGGTCGGGCTCCGGTCTCCGACTGGTCTTGAACGTCGGCAGCTGCTGCCTGGAGGAGGTCCGCACCCTCCTCGACGCCGCCGACTCCTCAGGCTACGACGCCGTGCTGTGCCCACCGCCGTTCTACTTCCGGACCGCACCCGAGGCCGGTGTGGCCGCGTTCCTGTGCGCAGTGCTCGACCACTCCCGCCTGCCGGTGCTCCTCTACCACATCCCGCAGCTCACCGGTGTCGCGATCTCCGACGCACTGCTCGAGCGCATTGCAGACCATCCGCGGTTCGCCGGGATCAAGGACTCCAGCGGAAGCGAGGCCGAGCTTCGGCGGTTCCGTCAGTCCGTTCCCGACGCCCGCCTCCTGATTGGCAACGACCACCTCGTCGCAGCGTGCCTCGCGGCCGGCGGCGCCGGCTCGATCTCGGCGGTGGCGAGCCTGGCGCCGGCGCTGGTGCGTGCCGCCGAGGACCCGGTGCACCAGCCGCGACTCTCCGCGGTCCGCGCCGTTCTCGAGGAGCACGGGCTGGGCCCCGCCGTCAAGGCGGTGCTGGCCCACCGCGGCTTCGGCGCGTACGCCACCCGTCCACCGCTGTGCGCACTCGATCCGTCCCGGTTCCACGGCCTCGTGGATCAGCTCGCACAGCTCGGCGTTCCGGTGGACCCGGTCGCCCAAGCCGGACCACGCACGCGCGGGCCACTCCAATCGGACTGACTGCTCTTCGATTGTGGCAGCCGGCG
>CAZEJK010000166.1:0-11146 GCA_964512045.1 uncultured Thermoanaerobaculia bacterium | reverse complement strand
CTGGGGCAGGCTCCGTTCTTCTCTCCCGAAGACGGCGATTGAGAGCTCCGAGCTCAGCCAGTCCTAGTAGTCGACGTAACCGTCGTGGGTCCGCACGTGGGTGCCGGATCGAGTCACCTTGACGCGCACGTCACGCCACGAGCCGTCGTTACGCAGGTTGTGGGGGTAGTACCCCAGAGCATACTGGGCGCGGAGATCCTCGAGGATCTCGAGAAACACCGGCCGGATCTGCTGCGGCGACCGCGCCACGACCGTCCTGCCACCGCTGGAGGTCACGACCTCCTCGAGCCCCGCAAGCTGACCGACGTACTCGCCGGCGCTGCGCCACGACGACGACAGCTGGTCCTCGTTACCGCGCTCCGTCGCCCGTTCCAGGCGGATCCAGTACAGCAGCGACTGGCTGTGCCGCGCCTGCTCTGCCACCTGATCGATGTTGAGCACGCTGTGCGAGTCCATTCCGTCGGACAGAATGATCACCACGCGGCGGCCCTGACGGCTCTCGAGCATCTTCATCGCGGCGTACAGGTGGTCGTTGAGCGCGGTGCCGCCGAAGCCGGTGGCGCCGATCAGCCCCGCTGCCAGGGCATCCGGCGAGTAGGAGAACGGGGTCGAGCTCTGGATGACGTCCGAGAACACGATCACCTTCCCCTGATCCAGCTCCCGCATCCCATCGAGAAACGCTCTCGCACCCGCTCGGGCAGCCTCCAGCTTGGCGCCGTGCATGCTCGCCGACGCGTCGATGAGCAGCACCGCCGTAAACGGGAGATCGCCATGGGTGAAGGTGATCAGCTCCTGCTGCCGGCCCTCATCGAAGACCTCGAAGTCGTCCTCGGTGAGATCCAGGACTCGAGACCCGTCGTTGGTAACGGTCACATACAGCTGCTGCAGCTCGACCTCGAACTGCTCGGCCAGTGGCACCGGCGTGGTGGTGATCGATCCCCGCCCCTCGGCGCCGGTCACATCCACCGCGACCACCTCGATGATGTGGGCTGTGTTGTCGGCGCCCAGGTCCACCGACATCCGGTACGGCGACGTCGTCAGTGCACCCACCGGCTGGCCATCCACGATGAACACCACCTCTTCGATCCGATCCTCGGACAGGACGTTGGCCTCCACCATGACCTTCCCGATCGCAGGCGTTCCGTCCTTCGGCTCGAGGAAGCTGACCCAGATCTCGCCGGCCTCGATCGTGGCAACCGCCAACATCGCGGCAACACCGACGCTCGCCCAACGTGCCAACCGCGACCTCATGGCAGAACCTCCCGTAACGCCTCCAAACCGACCTCCCAGGCCCGCTCCAATCGATCACCGATCACATCGTGATCGATCGGCGGCCACTCAGCATAGCGAAACCTCGGCGAGGTGGTGTGCTGTCCACCGCGGGCCTCCAGCTCCTCGAGCACGTCCGCCGCGCGGCGCGGCTGGTGCATCCTGTCGAGCACGAACGCCAGCTGCAAGCGCAGGCGCTGATTGAACGGCAGACGGGCGACACCGCGCCGCAGCACCAGCTCCGCTGCCTCGAAGCGGTTCTCACGGGTATGGCGTCGTGCCAGCTCCTGGACGGCAAGCGCTCGGACCCACTGCGGTGGCGACCGGCGCAGAAGATCTCGAAGCTGACGACTCGCTCCGCGCCCGTTGCCGGTTCGATCGAGGTTCACGGCGAGCCGCAGCCGGCCCTCGTGTGCGTCCGGATGGTGCTTGACGAGCTCGTTGAGGTATCTCGCCGCCTGCACTGCGTCGCCACCGCGCTCGTACAGAGCCCCCAGCCCGAGGAGCGCGTGACGCTCGGTGGCGTCCATCACCAGCACTCTCTGGAGCATGCCCTCTGGCGCCACCATTTCACCCGTGCGGGCAAGATCGCTGGCAAGGGTGATGAGCAGCGCCGCACCGAAGCCCTCGACGCTCGGTCCATCCCCCATGGAGTCGGCCAGCTCGGCGATCTCCGCCGCCAGCGACCAGGAGTGGCGCGACAGCACCGTCTGATTCCGCACGGTGTAGTAGCGCGACATCTCACGGTGGAGCAACGCCAGAGCCATCATCGCGTCGGGGTTGTCCCGCCCGGCCTGCTGGGCCACTCGCGTCTCCACCCTGCGGAGCCGAACCCGGGGCCCTCGCTCGTTCTGCGCCATGATGGCGGTCTCCAGCTCAGCGAGCTCGGTCCGGGCTCCAATGGCGTCGCCATCCACCATGCGGCGCACGATCTCGACGTAGTCGGAGCGGAGCTGCCGGGCGCCGGCACTGAGCTCCTCGGGAGGACGGGTCGGACGCTGCCGCTGCGTGGGATCCATCGGCGCCACGTTCAGTGCCGCCCACGCCTGCCCACTGTCAGGGTGCACCAGGAGCTGCTGCACGCTGGTCGCCGACCGTCCGGAGTCCCGATCCTCGACGGTCAGCACCAGCCGGTAGCGGCCCTGTGGCAGTCCAAGCGCCTCGAGACGGGCTCTCCCGAAGCGGACAGCATCGCCCGTGGCGACCGGCTCGAGAGTCAGCGGCGGCTCCGCCACCACCCTCCCCATCACATCCACAACCCGTGCGGAAACAGCCGATGTCGCCTCGGGAGCGACCGTCCCCACCACGATCTCGAGGGGTTCGACCGGTCCCCACACGGGCCGGGCTGCGGGCAGAGCCGCTAGACCGGGAACGGCCAGATCCTCCGCAGTCGGGTCGCGGAGATCGACCCATCGCTCGGAGCCGGCGATCAGAGGTGGGAGAACCAGCAGCTCATCCGCGGTCCCCGCTGGCACCTCGAGGTCACGGCGAGCCAGGAAGTACACGCCAGTCTGTCGGTTGCGCACCAGGACGCGGAACGAGTACACGCCGGGCGGTAGGCTCAGCTGGCCCACGAAGCGGAGACCGCTCGCGGTCAGGACGTCGCCGTGTGCCTGACGATCGAGGCGGCTACCAGAGGCGATGTGGCCGATCACCGCACCGGCCTGGTCGACGACGTACGCCACCACCTCGACCACCTGCCAGCGCCCGATGGCGCCGGACAGCAGCACCTCGCCGTCAACCTCCACGATGACGGGGACCACAGATCGGCCCTCGACTTCCGGCAGCACGGTCCAGACAACGTCCCCACTCGCCTCGCCGCCGCTCTGACCGGACATCAGCAGGGAGACGTTGCGAGCACTCACGCCCTGCAACGGCTGCGTCGACAGCACGATCGGGGCGAGGCTCGCGGTCTCCTGCTGCGGCTGGGCAGACACGCTACCAGCCAGCAGCAGCACCGCCGTCAGGATGAGCCAACGGCGCACAGCGGTCGATGCGGATCCGGATGCGCTCACCCATCCACCTCCTCGGCCGCAACCGGGGTGTCCACAAACGTCGTCGACTCCACCGCAGAGTGGTCATCGCGGACGCTCACGGCAATCCGGTGATCGCCGCCGCGCATCTGCATCCCCATCACAAACCCGGCCATCTGGTTCACGGCCGAGGTGACCTGCTGGTTCGGCACGCGCACGGGGAACTGGCGGTTGTGCACCTCTGATACGCGCCCTTCGGCGTCCCGTGCGGCGAGCGCAATCGTCACGCGTCCAAGATGCTCGCCCGCCTGCGGCAACAGCACCAGCTCGCCGATGGGGATCCGCACCATGACGGGAACGAGGAAGGCGTTGTCGCCTTTGGCCTCGATGTCCTGCACGTCCACGGCCACGGCCATCGGGTTGTCGGCAACGCCGAGGGTCACCGCAGCCAGAGTGCGCTCGATCAGCTGGCTGCCCGCTCCCTGATCGCTGTACCCCTGGCGGTAGCGAAGATCGACATCTTCCCGTGCCACCTTCACAGTGATCTCGTGGTACCTCCCGTCGCCTGGATTCAGCGGCGAGTAGCCCAACGAGTAGTAGCTTCCAAGCTCCTCGGCCACTTCGTGCAGCTGCTCGTCCAGCCGCGCGGAGTCGGTCAACACCCGACCGCCGGTTACCTCCGAGACGATCCCGATCGACTGCTCACCGGCCAATGGATCGTTGTAGCCAGCACCCTCGGAAAGGCCCAGGTCGCGAAACTCTGCGGACACCGATCCTGCCATCCGGGAGGCCAGGCCACTGAGCCCATAGAAGCTGACGCGGTGGGTCCCGGCGCGACGTGCCACCTGGCGCAGCTCGTCCAAGAGGCTGTAGCGCGACGACTCGGCGACCGCGTTGAACGCCAACGACCGGGCGGAGCCCGCGAACAGCCGCTCCCAGGTCCGGAACATCCGCTCCCCGGGCTGCACGTTCAGCTCCCCGCCAACCCACAGGATCGCCTTGCGGCCGCTGACGCCTGCCAGAAGCTCGATGAACTGCTCGAGGTTCGCGAGCGCGTTCTCCGCACGTTGGGCGCTCGCCTGCGCAAGGGTTCGCACCTGCGCAAGGTAGTCCTCCGGCGCTGTGCCACCCTGCTGGCCGCTCAATCCCGGCATGGTGTTGACGCTCACCGCGGCCTGCTCCATCTCCCGGATCATCAGCTGCTCCTGCCGCGCGAAGCCGCTGCCCGACTCGCGCGCCAGTGACTCCATGGCACTGCGGATCGGCGCCGGATCCGTCTCGAAATCCGTTCGCAGCCGGAGCGCCCCGTCGTAGGTGGCCAGCATGAGCCGCACGTCCTCTGGCAGCGGGCCATCGAGAAACTGGCGCAGGTGCTCGAGCACGGTCCGCCGCTGCTCGGGCAGGATCGTGCTCTGGTCCACATAGATCGCCAGATAGAGATTCCGGTCGCTCTCGGGCACCGGCAGCACGCCGAGCTCACCACCCACGGGTTGCAGCTCGCGACCTTCTGCCTCCACCGGCTCGGCGGCGAAGAAGTGGGTAATCTCCACCGGCTCACCGTCCTCGAAGACCTGGAAATCATCCGCCGTCAGGCCGTTCACCAGACCGCCGTCGGGACCGACCGCGAGGATCTCGACGTTGACCACGGGCACCTCGAGCGGCGCATAGAAGGTGTCCGACGGCTCACCACTGCCGAGCGTCTCTGGCGCCTGCCGCTCGGATTTCGCAGGCGACGGGGAGCTCTGAGCCGTCTCGCTCGCATCCTCGGCGGCTCCTGAACTGCTGCTGCGTCCTCCTGAACGTGCCGCAACGATGACGACTGTCCCCTCGTCGGCGTAGTCGTACCGCAGGCCCGAAGGCGCCAGCACCTGCTCGAGGGCCTCTGAGATGCGCAGTCGGCCGCGCACCTCATCCGACTGCAAGCCGTGGACGAGATCCTCGCGGTAGTACACCTGAATGTCAGCCTGGTCGGCCAGCCCCCGCAACGCGTCGCCCAACGGCTGGGCCTCGATATCGAACAGCACCCTGCTCTCCCGCTGCGGGCCGGCAGCCGCCGGGGCAACGAGCACGACCGCCAGCAGCGTCACGGCGACCGCACTGGCAATACCGGGTCCAACCTTCATCATCGTCTTCATGCGCTTTCCCTCCCGGCCCTCCAGCCGCGATCCGATCCCGCACCCACGGCCCGCAATCGTCTCACGGCAGCGCGGCCTCCCAATGAAAGACGAACCACGGTCGCCAATCCCCCACGGCCCGCATCGCCCCCAGGAGGGTACGCGAAGCAACGCGGGAGGTTTCCGGGCCATTTCGCTTCCGCACACCCCGGCTGGCAGGACCGAGACCGGGCCGGATCCGACAGCGCGTTCCGGGAACGTTCTGAAGCCTTCTCGCTCCTGCGAGTGAACAAACGTCTCTGCGAACGGGTCTCTCGGCGGGACCAACCCATCCGTGGGGGAAAACCGGCCGTCGTTCGTCTAAGATAGCAATGAGGGTGTCGCTACCGTGACTGCTTCCGACGATCATTGCCTGGCCGAGGCCTTCGCGATGCACCGAGAGGAGCTTCGCGCCTTCGTGCGCCGCCGGATCGGGGTCAGCGAGGACATCGAGGACGTCGTACAGGAGACGTTTCTCCGCGCCCAGCGCGCCGGCCGGTTCAACAGCGTGGACAACCCTCGCGCCTACCTCGTGCGGATTGCCGACAACCTGATCCGCGACCGTCACCGGCGTGAGCGCCACCATCTCTTCGAGCCGAACCTCGAGGAGCAGCCGCAGGACCCGGAAGACCCAGCTCCCTCTCCGGAGCGGGTCGCCCGGGCGCGCCAGGAGCTCCACAAGCTCGCGCTCGCCGTGGCCACGCTCCCGCCAAAGCCTCGCGAGGCACTCATCCTCCACAAGTTCCACCATCTGTCGTACAACGAGATCGCCCGCGTGATGGGCATCTCTCCGAGGACGGTCGAGAAGCACCTCGCCAAGGCCGTCGCACACTGTCGGCGTGCCGTGCGGGAGGCGCCTCGAGCCGCCAACGACCCCGGAAGCGGGAACGTCGTTGCGTTCGCAGCGGCCGGCGGATCCACGCCGGAGGAGCTGCCATGACCGAGCACCGCCCCTCCGCGACGGACCGCATCAGCGAGCAGGCCAGTCAATGGCTCGCGCGGTTGAACGCGGATGACGTCGATGCGGCGGACCGGGCGGCGTTCCGCGCATGGGTGGCACAGGACCCTGCACACCGGGCGGCCTTCGATGCCCTCCACGGGACGTGGTCGGATCTCGATGCGCTCAGCGGCCTGGCCATGTCCGAGCCTGGAGCCCTGCCAGACGTGCTCCTGGATGAGATCGAGCGCTGCGGCCGCGACGCCGCCGGTACCAGCTCGCCGCTGATTCCCCCATCCTCCTCCAGACGCGCGTGGCTCGAGTGGCTCGCGGCCGTGGTCATCCTCGGCGCCGTGATCGGTCTCTGGATCGTCGTCCATGGTGCCCCGAACGTCCAGGCGCCACAGGCCGCCGCCGTGGAGTACCAAACCGAGGTGGGCGACCGACGGGAGGTGATGCTCGCCGACGGCTCGGTGGTCTGGCTGAACACCGACACCCATCTTCTCGTCGCGCTGACCACCGGCCAGCGGAGCGTGCATCTGGTGTATGGGGAAGCGTACTTCTCGGTTGCGTCCGACAGCGAACGGCCGTTCGTCGTGACCGCCGGCGAGGACTCGATCACCGCGGTCGGCACGGCGTTCAACGTCTACCACCGCAAGCGTCAGACCCGCGTCACGGTCTTGGAAGGTGCTGTGGAGGTCTCGCGACCGGCTCGCGCTCCCCACGACGATACACCCGACCGCCAGCGCATCCGCGTGGCGCAATCGGCCTCACTCGACCCCGTGGCGCGACAACCCGAGATCGTGAACCTCGAACCGATCGATGCCGTCCAGACGGCAGCATGGCGCCGGGGCAAGCTGTTCTTTGATCACGTCACGCTCGCCGAGATGATCGACAGGATCGACGCCTACGTCCCGGCTCGCATCTACATCGCAGACGAGAGCATCGAGCAGTTCGTCGGCGGCGGCGTCGTGCACATCGACAACGCGGCGTCGATCCTCCGCGCCATCGAGCTCTCCTGGCCCGTCGAGGTCCGGCGGGAGTCGCCCGACCTGATCATCCTCAGCCGCCGCGATACCACCTCCTGACGCGACTGCGTTGGGTATTGGGGTATGAGCTCCCCACCCACCCAGTCTCACTCGCAGGAGCAGCGACGCCACAGCCCGGCTCCGGTCCTGGCCCCAGTCCCGGCCCCGACAGCCGGATTCCGGTCATCCGGTCCCCGGCGCATGCCTCGAGTTTTCGAAGATGCGGGATGCTTGAGTGGCCAACGCCGCACCGATCCGTGGTGTGGGTCGCCGCCACGGACGGGCCCGGATTCGGTATCATCCCCCGGGCCAGCCCGCCGACGGCCGGGCCGGCACTGGAGGATGAGATGGTCGGAACGCGAAACCCCTCGGAGCAGCTCGAGGTCCTCATGCGCGGCACTCGGTTCGCCGACGAAGCAGAGGAGGACTGGACGGACACCACCCTGGAGACGGGCAGCCTGCGCGCGCAGATGCGCCGAGAGCTCGGCGAGAAGCTTGCCACCGGCCGACCGCTCCGGGTCTACCTCGGTGTCGATCCAACCTCGACCGAGCTCCACGTGGGCCACTTCGTACCACTCCAGAAGCTCCGCCAGTTCCAGGAGCTCGGACATCAGGCGGTCTTCCTCATCGGCGACTACACCGCCACGATCGGCGACCCCAGCGGACGCGACACCGAGCGGACCCGCCTGACCCATGAGCAGGTTCTCGAGCTGGCCGTCGACTACACCCAGCAGGCCTTCCAGGTGCTCGACCCCGAGCACACCGAGATCCGCTACAACGGCGAGTGGCTCGCCAAGCTCTCGTTCGCAGACCTGATCGAGCTGGCGAGCGTCTTCCCCATGAAGCAGATCGTCGCCCGGCGCGACTTCCAAAAGCGGATGGAGCGGGGGGAGTCGCTCCGGTTCCACGAAGCGCTCTACGCATTGATGCAGGGGTACGACGCGTACGCCCTCAAGTGCGACGTTCAGGTCGGCGCCTACGACCAGTACTTCAACATGCTCGCCGGTCGCACCATCCAGGAGCACTTCGGAGAGGCTCCGCACGTGATGATCACCAGCCCGCTCATCGTCGGCACCGACGGACGCAAGATGTCCAAGTCGTACGGCAACACCATCAACGTCCGCGATGAGCCGTTCGATATGTACGGCAAGACGATGCGGATCGCCGACGCGCACCTGCGCGAGTACCTCGAGCTCACCAGCTCCCTGCCGACCGAGAAGCTGGATGCGCTCATCGCCGATCTGAACGCGGGCGGCAACCCGATGGCGATCAAGCAGGAGCTCGCACACAACCTGGTGGAGCAGTACCACGGCGCCGCCGCAGCCGTTGCGGCAGCCGAGGAGTTCCGAACGGTGGTGCAGCAGCGGCAGGCGCCGGACGAGGTCCCGGTCACCGAGGTCCCGGACAACCTTGCCGGCGCCACCTGGGTCGACCTGTGCTCCGGCCTCGATCTGGTCAGCTCCAAGGGAGAGCTCCGCCGCCTGATGCAGCAGGGCGGCTTCTACGTCGACCAGGAGCCGGTCCGGGACACCGCAGCAACCGCCGAGCTCGGAGCGGACGGGGTGCTGCTCCGGTTCGGCAAACGCCGGTACCACCGGCTCGTGCCGGAGGGGGCAGGCGGAGCTTCGGCCTAGCGGAAGACCCGGCGGAAGCACGCCGCGCTCCGCTTTCTCCGTCATCTCGACCGAGCTGCCATGGCCTCCGGAGTGCCGCCATGCACCCACCTTCGTTGATCCTTCGCAGCACTTGGCGAGCGGAGAGATCCCGTGGGAGAACCCGAGGCCATCCGGCTTCGGATCGGGGTCCGCGGCCGCCACCGGGCGTACTCACCAACCCACGACGATGCTGTCAGCCCCGTGACCCGTCCACCCGGCCCGCGGGACGCGGGCCGCCACAATCGGAGAGCCGCCCGGGGCGGCGAGCTTCGTTGAGTGGCTCGTGAGCCGAGGAGCCGCAGTGGATGGATGGAGCAGAGACCGAGAACGAGAGAAGCTGAAAACCTCAGCTAGTCTGCGCTTGGCAGCACGACGTTGGGCAGGTCGGCGCCGCGCTTGCCTACGAGGAACGCGTCGATGTTCGCCACGGTCGTCTGGGCGATGTTGCCGAGCGCCTCCGTCGTCAGGAACCCCTGGTGGCTGGTTATGATCACATTCGGGAACGTCAGCAACCGAGCAAGCTGATCGTCCGACACAACAGTATCCGACAGGTCCTCGAAGAAGGTCCCACTCTCCTCCTCGTACACGTCGAGGCCAGCCGCCCCCACCTGGCCGCTCTTCAGCGCCTCGATCAGCGCCGCGGTGTCGATCAGCGCTCCACGGCTGGTGTTGATGACCATCGCGCCGGGTCGGAGGCTCGCCAACCGTTCGGCGTTGAGCAGATGGTGCGTCTCCGGGGTCAGGGGCGCGTGCAGCGACACGATGTCCGACTCCGTCAGGAGCACGTTGAGCGGAACCAGCTGCGCGCCGGCCGACTCGGCCGCGCTCGCGTCGGCGTACGGATCGCTCGCCAGCACCCGCATCCCGAACCCGGACAGGATCCGGCACAACGTTCGTCCGATCGCTCCAAGGCCGACAACGCCGGCGGTGCGCGTGCTCAGATCGAAGCCGACCAGGCCGTCGAGACGGAAGTTTCCCTCGCGCACACGGTTGTAGGCCCGGTGCAGCTTCCGGTTCAGCGCCAGGATCAACGCCACAGCGTGCTCCGCCACGGCATTCGGCGAGTAGGCCGGGACTCGCACCACGTTCATGTGGTGCTCGACCACCGCTTCGAGATCGACGTTGTTGTACCCCGAGCAGCGCAACGCGATGAGCTGCACCCCCTCCGCGGCAAGGCGGGCCACGGTCGGTCGGCTCAGGTCGTCGTTGACGAACGCACAGACCACGTCGAAGCCGCTGGCAAGCCGAGCTGTCTCAGCGTTGAGCCGCGTCTCGAAGTAGTGCATCGCCAGCCCCTGACCGGCCGCCTCGTCCAGGTACCGTCGGTCGTACGGCTTGGTGTCGAACACCGCGACCGTCGGGCGCATGTCGGCGTCGCGCCCTTCCATGAGGGTCGCCAGCTGATACGTCTTGCCACGCACCTTGGCCGACAAGAAGGCGATCACCGCCCGCATCAGCTCCGGGTACGACTCGAGGACCGTGAGGAACCTCTCGCGCGCTATTGTCAGCACCGATACATCGCTGACAGCACGGAGCGTCGCCGACCGAACCTTGGCCATCGCCATGCTCGTCAGTCCACCGAGCTCGCCCGGGCCCATCCTGCGCAGAGCGACCTCGGCGCCGCTCTCGGCCTCCTTGCGCACCTCCAGCGTGCCGGTCTCGACCAGGAACAGGTAGTCGCCCGACTCGCCCTCCCGGAACAGTGTTTCCTCAGCACGAAGGTGGCGGCGCTCCGTTCGCTCCGCCAACGCCTCGAGCACGTCGTCTTCGAGACCGGAGAACAGCTCGACCGTTCGCAACGACTCAGCTGTGGAGCGCGTCATAGTTCCCTCCCGGCCAGAGACAACAGATCACAGTCCCGAGTTGTTGCGTCGCCGGCGAGTGCAGCCTCTCGGGATGACAGCGCCGAACCGCAGCCAGCCGAAGGCATGAGCGGCTGAAAACTCCGTATCTTTGAAAACTCGAGGCATCCGCCGGGGACCGGATAGCCGGGATCCGGCTGCCGGGCTCGGGACCGGGGCCAGGACCGGAGCCGGGCTGCGCCGCCGTCGGTTCTGCGGGAGAGACTGGGTGGGCGGGGGAGCTAAACGCTAATGCCTAATACCTTACACCTACGCGGGCGCGGGACCGG
>CAZEJK010000165.1:0-11153 GCA_964512045.1 uncultured Thermoanaerobaculia bacterium | reverse complement strand
CCCTCCCCCGAGCTCGTGCGCTACGGCGGGATGCACGAGACCATCGGTAGAAAGCAGCACCAGGGGCGGGTCGAGCTGGCCGATGTCGTGGCCCGGCCTCACTTCTACGGCGTCGGCGCCGTGGCGGGCCTGCGGGGAGAGATTACGATCCTCGACTCGGCCGCTGTGGTCACCGGTGTCGGCGCGGATGGCCGCGTCGAGCCCGTTGGAGGCGCCGACGTGCAGGCGACGCTGCTCGTGGGCAGCTCGATCACGCAATGGACCACCGTCACCGTGGACGATGCCGTCGCGCCGGACGACGTTGATGCGAGAGTCGCCGCGGCAGCAGAGGCCGCCGGCCTCGACCCCAAGGCGCCCTTCGTGTTCGTCGTCGAGGGGGTGGCCACCGACGTGCGGCTGCACGTCATCAACGGCGCCTGCCCGTTGCACGCCCGGAGGAGGAACCTCACCCTGGCTGCCGACGAGCAGCCGTACGAGCTGGAGGCCGAGACCAGGGCAGGAACCGTGGTCGGCGTCCATGCCGCCGGCTCGGTGGGCGAGCTGACCCATCCCGCAACCAGCGTCCACGCCCACCTCATCTGGCAGGATGAGGAAACGGCACAGCGTGCCACCGGCCATCTCGAGCGCTTCGGCCTGGCGCCCGGAGCGGTCCTCATGCTCCCAAGCCGAGGACCGTGATGAGCTGTCGGCGGCCCGGCGCGCGGCGGCGCCCGGCGGGGGCTCGCGGCTGATGGCGACGGAAACGACCATCGAGGTGCGGGACCTGACCAAGCGTTTCGGCGACGTGACAGCCATCGACTCGGTCGCCTTCGAAGTGCGGCGGGGCGAGCTGCTCGGCTTCCTCGGCCCCAACGGCGCCGGCAAGACCACGACGATCAACCTCTTGACCGGCCTCGCCCGGCCCGACCGGGGCACGATCCGGATCGGCGGGGTCGACTGCACGCACCGGCCGCGGGCGGCCCAGCACCTCCTCGGTGTGGTCCCGGACGAGAGCAACCTCTACCCGGAGCTGTCGGGCTTCGACAACCTGTGCTTCTGCGCCGCCCTGTACGGGCTCGGTGCGCGCGACCGGAGAGCCCGCGCCCGGGCCCTCCTCGAGAGGTTCGGACTGACCGAGGCGGCCGGGCGCAGGTTCGGGGGTTACTCCAAGGGGATGAAGCGCAAGCTCACCATCGCCGCCGGGATCATCCACCAGCCCGACATCCTGTTCCTGGACGAGCCCACCACGGGCATCGACGTCGCCAGCGCCCGGCAGCTGCGGCAGCTCGTCACCGACCTTCACCGGGGCGGGACCACGATCTTCCTGACCACGCACTACATCGAGGAGGCGGAGCGGCTCTGCGACCGGATCGCCTTCATCGTCTCCGGCCGCATCGTCCGCACCGACTCGGTGGCCGAGCTGCTGCAGCCGATTCAGGGGCGGCACATCGTCGAGGTCGCCTTCACCGGCGACGTGGACGAGCCCGGCGCCACCCTCGCGGGGGCCTTCCCCGACCTGGCCTTCACCGCTCCCGCACCGGGGTTGATCCGCGTCGAGGGCGAGCGGCCGATCCGGGTCGGCGCGCTGGTGCGCTTCCTGGAGGACCACGGCCGCGAGGTCTCGGAGGCGCGGCGAGTGCGGCCGTCCCTCGAGGATGTGTTCGTGGACGTCACCGGCGTCGACGCGGGCGCGATGCGGGTGGAGAAGGACAAGGCGGGAGGCGGCCCGTGAAGCAGTGGATCGCCTTCTCGAGCATTCTCGCCAAGGACATGCGCACCTACTACCTGAAGCCGCCCAACATCAGCTGGGGGATCATCTTCCCGCTGGCGTGGACGGGGATGTTCTTCGTCAAGTCGGGCAGCGGCCTCGAGGGTGTGCTGGCGCTCCTGCCCGGCGTCGTGGCCCTCTCCATACTCTTCGGCACGACCTCGCTGCTGGCGGTGACGGTGACCTTCGAGAAGAAGAACCGCTCGTTCGAGCGGCTCCTGCTCGCACCCCTCCCCCTCGAGCTCCTGATGCTGGCCAAGACCTCGGGCGCCATCCTCTTTGGCATCGTCAACGCCTTCGTGCCGGTGGTGATGGCCGCGTTCCTCGCGGACCTGTCCGAGGTCCGCTGGGGCGTCTTCGTCCTCGCCGTCGCCCTGGTCGCCGTGGCCTCGACCTTCCTCGGTCTGTTCATCGCCGTTGCGGTCAGCGAGGTCTTCGAGGCCCAGACCTTCTCCAACTTCTTCCGCTTTCCCATGGTCTTCCTGTGTGGGCTGTTCTTCCCCGTCGCGGCGCTGCCCGTCTTCCTCCGCCCCCTGTCCTACGCGCTGCCGCTGACATACGGCGCGGACCTGCTGCACGGCGCCGTGCGCGGCGCCAACCACATGCCCGTCGCCCTTGATCTCGGGGTTCTCGCGGCGTTCTGCGTCGCCCTGTTCGCCGCGAGCCTGTGGAACGTCAGGCGCCGGTGGATCCAGTGACGGAAACATCGCCCGCGAGCGCCTGGCGGCCGGGATTGCCGGGCCGTCGGTGGTGCTGGCGGTGGTGCTCACGGCCGGGGTGGCCGCCTGCAACGGTCTCTCGAGCGCGCAGCTCGCCGCCCGCCACCTTGGCCTGAGAGGCTCCCTGCGGTAGCCTTCGCCTACCACTTGCCCACCTGCCGCTCTCGTCCATGCTACTCTTGGCGACCGCGTTGGCGGCCATGGAAGCCGCTGCGGCAGGGGATGGAGTCCCCCTCCAACCGCCCGTCACGGGCTGATGACTCCTGGCAGACCGCCCCCAGGGAGTCGGGGCCAGGAGGTGACAGCCGTGACCGAGATGTACACCCTTGCCGCGATCTGGCTCGCCCTCGCGATCCTCTCGACCATCCTCGCCAACCGTCTCAAGGTCTCCATGGCGCTGACCGAGATCTGCGTCGGCATGGCGGCCGGCTTCGTCTGCGAGCGCTGGCTCACGCCTGGAGTGCTCGGCGCCGACGAGGACTGGCTGCGCTTCCTCGCTGGCGCTGGCGCGGTGCTGCTCACATTCCTCGCCGGCGCCGAGCTCGAGCCGGCGGTGCTCAAGTCCAAGGCGAAGGAGGTGCTCGTCGTCGGCGCCGTCGGCTTCGTGGCGCCGTTCCTCGGCTGCGCTGCCGTGGCCCGCTTCGTGCTCGGTTGGGACCCGGCGGCGAGCTGGCTGGCCGGGGTCGCCCTGTCCACGACCTCCATGGCAGTGGTCTACGCGGTGATGCTCGAGACCGGCTTCAACCGCACCGAGTTCGGCAAGGGGATTCTCGGCGCCTGCTTCGTCAACGACCTGGGCACGGTCCTGGCGCTGGGCCTGATCTTCGCGCCGTTCACGCAGCGCACGGTGGTGTTCATCGTGGTCAGCGCGGTGGTGATCGCGCTGCTGCCGCGTTTGACGGCAGGTCTCACGCGCCGCTACGCCTATCGGACCGCAGCGATCCGCACCAAGTGGGTCCTCGCGGTGCTCTTCGGGCTGGGCGCCCTGGCGCTGTGGTCCGGCAGCGAGGCGGTGCTGCCGGCCTACATCGCGGGCATGGTCCTGGCCGGCGCCGCGGCCGAAGACGACCACTGGGTCCGCCGCATGCGAACACTGACCATCGGCTTCCTGACGCCGTTCTACTTCCTGCGCGCCGGCGCGCTGGTGTCTTTGCCGGCCGTGGCCGCCGCGCCGCTCATCTTCCTGCTTCTCTTCGGCGCGAAGTCGGCGAGCAAGGTCTTCGGGCTCTTCCCTGTTGTCGCGCACTTTCGTAAGGAGCGCAACGAGCGTTGGTACTACACGTTGATGATGTCCACCGGTCTCACCTTCGGGACCATCTCGTCCCTGTACGGCCTCAGCCACGGCATCGTCAGCCGCCAGCAGTACTCCTTCCTGGTGGCCGTGGTCATCGCCAGCGCGATCGTGCCGACGCTGATTGCGAGCTTCGCCTTCACACCGCGACACCTGCTGCCAGCCGCAGAGGGCGCAGCAGAGAGACCGCCTCGAGAGGAGGGCGGCCTCGCCGAGGAGTGAACGCCGAGCCCAGCTGCCGCTTTTCGCGGGCGGCTGAGGAGTACAGGCGCTCCCGAGATTGGTTCAGCTACGGACCCTACGTCGCTTGGAATAGATGACCTGGAGGCTCGAGCTGCTGACGAGCTGATTGCCGGCGATGCCGAGAGCAAAGCGGTCAAACCAGCGCACAAGGCACACTGCTACCGACGTGAATGGCGCCCCAACGGCCCCTCCATTCCGTGGCACGGTGGTGGCACTGTAACTCAAAACCCGGCTCGAGACCGGGTCGTAAGTGTTTGATTTCAATGGTCGAGTCACGAAAATTTGTCACTCGGCGACGGCTGCGCACTGTGGATGTGTCCGGGCGCCAACGGCGACCGTGCCCACATCCACGCGCAGGCTGCGTCGAGTCGAATCTCCGCCAGTGCCGACCAGGGGAAAATGCTGCCGGACGGCGGCCTTGAGCTCGTGGTCGGGACGCGGGGATTTGGACTCCGGCCCCCCTGAACCCCGTCCAGCTTGGGTTCAGATGGTTTTGCGATTACGAGTTCAATTTGGTGTCAGCAGGTCTTTATGGTCGCTCAAAGCCGTGGCAACCACTGCTTGGTCGCTTTCAGCTCGACGTGGTGCTAAATTTGGGATTATATTCGGATGCAAGAGGGAGACCTTTCGATGGACCTTCCAGATGCGATCGAGCCAGTGACGGTGCTCAAGACGCGCTCGGCGGAGCTGATCCGCAGGGCTCGCGAGACACGTCAGCCTGTCATCATCACCCAAAACGGCAAGGCGACCGCCGTGCTTCAGGATGTGGAGAGCTACAACCGCCAACGCCAGTCGCTGCTGCTGTTGAAGTATGTCGCACTGGGAGAAAGGGACCTCCGCGAAGGCGCGGTTCTTGCCGATGCGGACGCAGACACCCACTTTCGCGACAAGCTGAAGGCACTGGGCGAGAAGGAGTGACCGAGACCCATGCCCGAGGTCCTTGACATCACGTGGACTCGGACGGCGGTCCGAGACCTCGATGAGATCCTGGAGTACATCGCGGCAGAGCGAGGAGTCGACCAGGCCCTTCAGCTCTACGAGATGCTTCGTCACGGCATCGCGTCGCTCGCCAGAATTCCACGTCGATGTCGTCAGGTCCCTGGGCTCCATGACATCGGTCTCTTCGAGTACCGGGAGATGATCGAACGCCCCTGCCGGCTGGTGTTCCGCATCGTTGACCAGGAGGTCGTGATTCTCGCCATCCTGGACAGCCGTCGCGACCTCGAGGAGCTTCTCATCCAACGCGCCATCGAAGGGTAGAGCGGATGAATGCGGTGCAGGCACGCGTGATGGGTGGCTCCCGGCACGTGAGGTCCGTGCTGCCTGATGTGCACCCTGATGTGCACCGTCCCCCCGAGGAGCGTGCACGTAGTGGGCGAGCGACGACACACGGGGGCGTCCAGATCATTCGGACATTTGACGGTCACGATTCGTCGGCGATGACCACCTGGTAGGAGTACCCCTGCTCGGTAAGGAAGAGCTTGCGGTGGTGGGCGAACTCCTCCTCGCGGGTGTCGCGAGAGACGAGAGTGAAGAAGTGAGCTACGCGACCGTCTGCCTTGGGCCGCAGAATGCGGCCGAGCCGCTGAGCTTCCTCCTGTCTCGAGCCGAACATCCCCGACACCTGAATGAGCACGTCCGCGTCCGGTAAGTCGATCGCGAAGTTCCCGACCTTGGAGAGCACGATGCAGCGCAGCTCCCCTCGGCGAAATCGATCATAGGTCTCTTCGCGTTCGGCCTGTGAAGTCCTTCCGGTGACCAGCGGAGAGTCGATCTCGTTGGCGATGGCTTCAACCTGCGCGAGGTACTCTCCGATGACGAGTACGCGACCTTCCTCGTGCTGTTCGAGGAGCTGGCGCAAACGGGTGATCTTGGCCGGGTTCTCGGCGGCGATGCGAAACTGGGCTCTCCTGTTCGCGAGGGCGTACTCCATGCGCCGCTCCTGGGTCATTGGGATCCGCTCTTCCACACATGAGGCGCTGGCGATCCAGTTCTGGCGCTCGAGATCTCGCCACGGTACGTCGAACCGCTTCGGCCCGATGAGGGCGAAAACGTCCCCCTCGCGGTTGTCTTCTCGGACCAACGTGGCGGTGAGCCCCAGTCGGCGACGGGCCTGAAGGTCGGCGGTTGCGCGAAACACCGGTGCGGGCAGCAGATGGACCTCGTCGTAGATGATGAGACCCCAAGAACGCGCACCAAACAGCTCGAGGTGTGGGAACTCGCCCTCGCGATCCGCTCGCCATGTCAGGATTTGATAGGTGGTGAGCGTCACGGGGCCGGTGCTCTTCTGCTCTCCGGTGTACTCCGCGATGTCGTCGGGCCGCAGGTTCGTCTTGTCGCAGATCTCGCGGCGCCATTGCTTGACCGAGGTCAAGCTCGTCGTGAGCACCAGTGTCGTCTGCCCGACCATCTCCATGGCAGCGAGACCGACGATGGTCTTGCCCGCTCCACATGGAAGCACGATCACACCGCTGCCACCGCGAGCTGAGCCCGAGGCGTAGAACGACTCGGCTGCCTGCCTTTGGTAGTCGCGAACGGAGAAGGGCTTGCCCGATGCCGTCCGGTCTCGGAGGGCCATGGCCAGAGCGTCGCCGCTCACGTAGCCGGCCAGATCTTCGGCCGGATACCCAGCCGACACCAGCGCCTGTTTGAGCACACCCCGGGCTCCTGGCGCTACGCGGAAGCTGGTACCGTCGATGCGGTCTGTGAGGTAGCTTCCGGTCTTTCGATCTCGGCTCAGAAGCTCGGCGATGACCTCGTCTCCGCAGGTACACCGCAGCAAGCCGTCGTCGTGGGTGATGACGACGCGACCAAATCGCCCCGCCAGGTCGAAGACGGTCTGGTCCACGTTCTCCGGAACCGGGTATCGAGAGTGTTCATGGAGGGCCGCCACCATCTCAGCAGCCGCGAGCCCCGCCGCCCGGGCATTCCATATGGAAAGTGGCGTCAAGCGGTAGGTATGCACGTGCTCGGGGCTCTTCACCAGCTCGGCGAAGGGGGCGATGGTCTCGCGGGCTTCTTCTGCACGCGGTGAGAGAAGCTCAAGCAACACGCTGCAGTCACTCTGCACCACCAGGGCATTGTCGGGAGAGACACCCACGCGGTCAGGCTCCACTTGTTCGCGATACCGACTTCTTGGCCGAGGCCTTGCGGCGAGGCTTGGCTGTCTTGACCTCGCCCATGGCTACCAGATAGCCGACCTCTCGCAGTGTGCGCTTGAATGCGGCCTCCGAGGAGGCAGGCACCACGAGGTGTCGCTCACCCGCCAACATACAGTGCCTGCGTGTCCGCGAGTCGTTGGCGATGAGCGCTGCCAAAGCGGGATCCGCGCATTCGACAAGCCGGGCCAGACCCTGGTCCCGGACCTTGATGCTGCGCTCCGCCACATCATCGAGAAGGCGTGTGACCGTATCGGGGATCGCAACGCTGCTGCGCGCACTGAGAAACTCCCGGACCTCGTCGATGGGGCGCCCCTCTTCGACTGCGGCGAGCAGCTTCGATTGGTCCAGCCGCCAGACGAGATCCGAAACCTGGGTTGCGTAGGTGTCGAGGGCAATTCGGTCGCCCTGATCGAGCTCGGCGCCGATGGCGGTGATCTCGAGATTCGGGAGCACGCTGAGCACCGGCTTTGTTTCCACGGGGGTGGGCTGGTACTCGGCCTCGATGCCGAGACAGTAGGCGCCGAGCGCCGTGATGCGGAAGTACATCAACCCGTCGTATCGGCTGAAGTAGACAAGCTCGTCGGTGCCCCAGAGGTCACCGTAGTTGTCGCGCGCGCCGGCAGGCGGGATGAGCGCGACATCGACCACTCCGAGAGTGGCCGCATACTCGAGCAGGAACGCGAGGAGGTAGCGCTCGTCGAGTATCAGCCCACCGCCTCCGTGTCCCAACGATCCATACCGCTTTTCGCAGATGTAGAGGTCCCACGCATTGCGAGAGACCGTGAAGTCGCTTCCGGAGGCGCAGACGAAACGGTGAAGCTCGTCCACGGAGATCCAGGCGCCCGCGGGGCACTCGGCCAGGCTGTCGGCGATGGCGCCTCGCCTGGACGACACAGCGGTGAGGCCCCGTTTGCCCTTGCCGGTCTGCCCCTTGATGCACTCGACCCGCGATAGCTCGTCCAGAATCGTTGTGTCGATCCACTTGGACCAGAGCCTGTGCAGGGTCTCTCCTGCGGGCTGAGAGAGCGCATTGCGTCCGGCCTTGGTGAGCTGCAGCTTCGAGCCCGAGAGCTGCGCGAGCCCTCCGGCTTGCACAATCAGCGGCCAGGCAAAGGCGCGGATGGACCCAGCGTTCTCGTCGTGCCACTTGCTCTTGACCGGGAGAACCGGGTAGTAGTCGCCGCCTTCCAGAATCTTGGTGATCGCCTTGACGGTCGCGGCAGATGGACGCCGCGTCTTCTCGCTCACCGAGATCGTGCCCGAATCGATGAGGCGCAGTACCGAGAGCAGCTCTCGTTGAGCGGTCAACTCCGTCTGGTGAACTTCCAGGGGAACTGCCTCCATGCCTCTTTCCTCGGTCCTCGTCTTCGGGTTCCACCTGGACCACGGCAGGTCGTAGGCGGCGGGAAGCTCGGGCAAAGTCCTGATTTTGGCCGCAGCAGGCTTCGGTACGAATGCCTTGAGCCGTTCCTTGAGGTCGTCAGGCATCACCCCGCCGTAAAAGAAGAAGAACAAAGGAGACGGCTCTCGGCGGTAGCCGTACTTGTCGGCCGTCCCCCAGTTGGGGCTGCGACCATACTTGGCGGCGAAGCGGTCGGCGAGGAACTGGGTCGAGCTCGAGTGGACCACCTCGGCCACCGCCGCGCGCTGCAGCTCGTCGAGCCCTTGCCAGACCGATTTCAGCCGGTCGCCGGCCAGGTGATTTTTGATCACAGCGGCGATGTCGGCTTTCCTCGTCGGGATCTTCTGCTTGGTGTGTTTGGCCAGCCTCTTGAGGTCGTCAACGTTCATGTGCTCGACGAGCGCGGCATCGAGCGTGGGGATCCTCCCGCCTGAGTAGTATCGTCTCATTCTGTCTCCATCGTCGGCGTTGGTTGCACACGCCGACGGCCATTCTGATCTCGTTTCTTCACGCCCATCGTCCGACTCACTCTGCTTCGCGGTCCTCCCATGCCGTCTTGGCACGCACATCCTCGATCAAGAATCGCACGCCCTGATTGTCCGCCGGGTTGAGCCGGAGCATCTGTTCGAAGACGCGTTCTGCCTCCTCGAAACGCTCGAGTCGCCACAGACACAACCCCAACCCGTGCATGCAACGCATGAAGGGCCGGTTGTCGATACGCCCCCAGGGCAGGAGTCCGTCGAAGCCCGGCCCGAGGGAGAGCTCCCCGATGCGCACGCCGACCTCGTAGTGGCGTATCGCCAGCACGGCCCAGCGGTCGAAGACGAGGTTGCCGAGATGGGCGTGGGCGTCGAGGCAGCGCAGATCCTCCTGGCACAGCTCCGCCAATATCCGCTCGGCTGCAACGCGATCGCCGCTGTCCTTCAGGTCGTTGGACTCGAGGATCGGATCGGAATCGAAGTCATCCAGGTCTCGGCCCGGCACGACCTGCTCCATCTCGAACGACTGCCTCGGACCGCGAGCGATGATCGGCTTGGCCCACTCCTCGATCTTTTCGTCGTCCTCGCCCCAGTAGTGCGCCTCGGGTGTCCACAGTCCCCGGTCCTTGAGCTTCAACGGAACCAAACCCAGGGCGTCAACGTCGAGGCGCGAGGACTCGATCTCGCCGGAAAGATACGGGTGGCCCGCGTAAGTCCACTGCTTGCTCGGCTTCACCACCGCGATCTCGCCCGGCACGATGTCCCACAGCCGGCTCGCTCGTAATGTGATGACTCGGTCGCTGCCGACGAGGCGGCATCGAGCGGCCTTCTCCTTCACCGAGAGGACAACCAGCTCGACCGGGCCACTCAGGTCGAGGTCGGTGGCAGTGGCCTTGTGCGTGCGTTTCTTGCGAGGTGGAGGAGCCGCCTGCTCAGGACAGGGATCGAGCCCCGACCATTTGCGGTAGGCGGCGATCAGGTGGCCGCCTTTGGATTGCTCCGCGAGAGCGATCTCGGCTGCCGACACCGTGTACTGGGAACCGTCTTCCCTTCTGCAACGGGCCACGAGCCCGCGCCTCTGGTTTCCGTCGTAGTCAAACCCGATCACGGAGACCGGCTCGCCGATGACGAACGCATCGCAGGGCAGCTCGATACGGTCCTCGAACGCGCAGTGAAAGGCCCAGATCTGCTCGTCGTCGCCGTAGGCTTCTGTCGTGATCTCTTCGATCAATGTGTCCAGATCCTCCACTGTCGTTTCTCCACTTCTCTTCTTCATCGGGCTCCCCGCTCTTTCGCATTCCACCGTGCCTTGGCGAGCTCGAGAAAGGAGGGCTCGTCGCTCGGTCCAACTCCCCCGACCAGGCGTTCGAACCCCGGCATGAAGCTGCTCTTGCGGTGGTGGTCGGCGCGCACCTGGCGCACGGTCTTGCTCCATTCGTCGTGCTGTCCGGCCCGCTCGAAGCAGCGCTTGGCGGTCTCGTCGGGATCGGCCTTGGTGGCCTGGCGCGCCTTGATCCACCCACAGTACAGCTCGTCGACGAACTGACCGAAGCTGCCGCTGGAGTCGTCGAGCTCCTCGATCTTCAGGTAGCACGCGGCGAGGAAGGTCTCGTACAGGGTGACCGCGCGAGCCGGGTCGTTGCTGATCAGCTTGGCGATCTTGGCGGCAACCTCGTCGAGCCCTCTCACAAACGAGAACGAGGCGCCATACGGAATGAAAACGCCCGGATTGAGCGCCAGCTCGATCTCGCACTCGACAGGGTCGAGCCGGCTTCGGTGCCTGCGGGTCAATGGTCTTGCTCCTCCCGTATCCGGTCGAGGCCGCCTCTCGTCCTGGTCCCATCGCTCTCGCCCTGGCGCCTCGTTCTCACCGCCGGGTTGACCCGGCGGCCCTGATGACGAACCAGGTATAGAACGGTCTCGGCTCTGGCGTCAACGCCGCGCCGTCGGGTCGAGCCGCGACCATCGTTCTTCGGTGGTGCGGCGTGGTGCAGAAGCCGCGTGCGGCCATCTCGATCCGTCCCACCGCCGACCGTGGTGCGGCGGTGGTTAGCAACTCAAAACTCCGTATCTTCGAAAATTCGAAGCAAAGCTCCTGAGTTGAGTTCTCA
>CAZEJK010000164.1:10185-11184 GCA_964512045.1 uncultured Thermoanaerobaculia bacterium | reverse complement strand
ATCGCCCGTGACCGGTACCGGGTGGACGTGGTCGTCGAGCCGTCGCGCTTTCTCAACGAGCTCCCGGACGACCTCTCCGAGCTGTGGACCGTCCGCGAGAAGCGCGACGACAACCTCGAGGACGCCCTACCCGCCCCCGCCGGCCGCTACGACCTGCCGGACTTCCTCCTGGGCAGCGGCACCGCGCCGAGCACGAGCTCCAGCGACGACGATGAGCCTGTGAACTGAGCAACAGGGCTCCCATTCCGCTGCCGAACGTGCGCTTCTCGCCAGAGCAGAACCCCGCACGTCACAGCACGTACAACCGGTAGCGACCGCCGAGCTCACGGCGGCCGCTCCGGAGGTCACCATGATCCGAACCACTCCCTGCCTGCTGGCCATGATGGCTGTCCTTGGGCTCTGCGTGTCGGCGCCGTGGGCTGCGGAAACGACCGTCGCAGCTGCCAAGGCCGAGGTTCGCATCGAGGCGGACGAGGCCACGGCTGCCCTGGCGATCCTTGCTGCCCGCCAGAAGGGCGAGCCGGTTCCCGAGGCCACATGGAAGGAGCTGGAGGGCACCGAGGGGTTCCGGCGCATGCTCGAGCGCGAGCAGGGGATCAACGAGCTGTTCGGCGTGGACCGCGGCATCGACGCGGCCTCGTTCCGGCGTTGGGCGACCTCTGACGCCGCACTCGAGCACCTGGAGGCGCAGCGGGTGGGGCTCGGCGAGTGGCGAAGGGTGGATGTGCAGCGCGCCGCCTCACGAGCGCTCGCCTACCTGCCGCCAGGCACCGAGCTCACGGCGACCATCTACCCGTTGGTGCGCGAGCAGCGGAACAGCTTCGTGTGGGACCTGGGCACCGACGATGCGGCGATCTTCATGTACGTCGAGCCGGGCCGCACCGCCGCCGAGCTGGAGCACATCCTCGCCCATGAGCTGCACCATGTGGGCACCGCCACCTGCGAGTCCGAGCCGCCGAACGGCACGGACGAGCTTCAGCTCGCGCACCGGTGGCTCTC
>CAZEJK010000164.1:0-10175 GCA_964512045.1 uncultured Thermoanaerobaculia bacterium | reverse complement strand
CGGCGATGCTATGCTTTTCTCCGGCTTCGGCGAGGGACACGCTGTGCTGGCTGCAGCCGGCAGTCCAGACGCGGCCACCCATCCGTTCGGTAACGACGAGACCCATCGTCAGTGGCAGCAACGGATCGACCACCTGGCCGACGACATGCGAGCCCTGGAGGCCTTCTACACGGAGATCCTCGACGGGGAGCTCAGCGGCGACGACGTCGGGCGCCGCGGCATGCAGTTCCTCAACACCGAAGACGCTCCGCAGGGCGCGTTCTACTCGGTCGGCTGGCACATGGCCGCCACCGTCGAGCGCGAGCTGGGACGGGATGCTGTGGTCGCCACAGTGTGTCAGCCCGTGCAGCTCCTGATCCGCTACAACGAGGCGGTCGCTTCGGCCGCCGGCGGTGGCGACCTCCCGGTCTGGTCCGAGGAGCTCCTCGAGCGGCTCCAGGGGCCGGGCTGAGCCCTCCATCACCGGCATCGGCCACGGCGCTGCGTGCTCGCCAGATCGAGGTGGTGGCGAACCCTATGCCGAACCGCCAACGGCAAAGTGGCCGCACCCAGGTCTCGGATGTCAGCGTGGCGTCTCACCGCGCGCGCGTCACGCCATCTCCTGGATCGCCGCCACGATCTCCGGGTTGGCGAGGGTGGTGATGTCGCCGGTGTCCTTGCCGGAGGCGATGGCACCCAGCACCCGGCGCATGATCTTGCCGGACCGGGTCTTCGGCATGTCCGGCACGATCCACACGCGACCGGGCTTGGCGATCGGCCCGATCTCCCGCGCGAGGGTGTCGGTGATCGTCCGTGCCAGTGCCGCGGACGGGTCGTTGCCGGGCTTCAGCGACACGAACAGGTGCGGCATGGTCCCTTTGACCGGGTCTGGGACCGGTACGACCGCCGCCTCGCCGACCTCGGAAACCATCAGCGCGGCAGACTCCAGCTCCTTTGTCCCCAGCCGGTGGCCGGCCACGTTGATGACGTCGTCGATCCGGCCGAGGATCCGGAAGTAGCCGTCGCCGGCCTCCAACGCACCGTCGCCCGCAAAGTACGGCCAATCGCGCCAGTCGGTGGAGTCGCGATCCGTGCAGTAGCGCTGATAGTACTGGCGGACGAACCGCTCGTCGTCCCCCCAGATGGTGAGCATCCGGCCGGGCCACGGGTTGCGGATGCAGATGTTGCCGGCACGGGAGCCCGCCTCCAGCTCGTTGCCGAGCTCGTCATAGATCACCGGATGGATGCCGGGCACGCCCGGTCCGGCGCTCCCCGGCTTCATCGCCTGTAACGCCGGTACCGTGGAGCACAGGAATCCACCGGTCTCGGTCTGCCACCAGGTATCCACGATCACCGCCTCACCCTTGCCCACGACCCGGTGGTACCACCGCCACACCTCGGGCTCGATCGGCTCGCCCACCGTGCACATCAGCTTGAACCGGTAGCGGTGCTTCTCCGGCTCGTCCGGCCCGACCCGGCGCAGGGCGCGGATCGCGGTCGGGGAGGTATGGAAGATGTTCACGCCCAGCTCCTCGGCGATCCGCCACGGCCGACCGGCATCCGGCGCCGTCGGCGTGCCCTCATACACGACGGTGGAGGCGCCCAGCGCCAACGGTCCGTACACGATGTAGGAGTGCCCGGTGATCCAGCCGATGTCCGCCATGCACCAGTACACATCGGTCGGCTGGATATCGAGGATCACCTCGGCCGTGCCCGCCGCGTACGCCAGGTAGCCGCCAGTGGCGTGCTGTGCGCCCTTCGGCTTGCCCGTGGTGCCCGAGGTGTACATCAGAAACAGGGTGTCCTCCGAGCGCATTGGCTCCGGCGGAACCTCCCGATGGCGGTGCCGCGCCAGCAGCTCGCCGGCGAGCGCGTCGCGCCCCTCCACCAACGGCGCCTCACTGGAGTAGCGGTCCGCGTAGCGTTGAAACACCACCACATGCTCCACCTGCTGGCCATCGTGCGCCGCCTCGTCCACCGCGGTGTCGGCCTTCCCCTTGTGGTCGATCAGCGTGCCGCCCCGCCAGTAGGCATCCATGGTGATCAGCACACGGCTGCGGGCATCCACGATGCGGTCCGCGCACGCCTTGCCCGAGAAGCCCGAGAACACCTGCGAGTGGATCACTCCGAGCCGCGCGCAGGCGAGCATGACGACCGGAAGCTCCGGCGTCATCGGCATGTGCAAGGTGACCGTGTCCCCGCGCCTCAGACCGAGGTCGTCCCGCAGCATGGCGGCACACTCGTTGACCCGCCAGTACAGCTCCTGGTAGGTCATGTGCTGGATCGGCTCGTCCTCCGGCTCGGGCACGAAGTGGATGGCGGTCTGGTTACGGCGAGCCGCCAGATGCCGATCGACGCAGCTCGCCGAGGCGTTCAGCTCGCCGCCGACGAACCAGCGGTAGAACGGCGGGCGGTCGTCGTCGAGGACCCGATCCCAGCGCCGGGTCCAGTCCAGCTTCTCGGCGTACTCGACGAAGCAGTCCGGGAAGCGATCGAGCGAGAACCGCTCGAAGACCGAGGGGTCGGTGACGTTGGCCTGCTCGACGAACGTCGCCGGCGGCTCGATGGTGGCCTCTTCCTTCCAGTGGACCGAGATGTCGCCGCTTTCCGTGCTCTGAGGAGTGTGCGGATCTGCCATGGTCGCCCTCCTGCTCCGGCTCTTCAGGGAGCCCGCCAAGGGACAATGCATACCAGCGCAAAAGATTCCCGGTTCCGGGACGTGACCGCGAGCCACCAGATCGCAGACGTTGACCGTTCGCCTGAAGAGCTCACCGCGAATCCGCAATGAGTCCACCAGGATTGGAAGCGGGCACCAGGGATACACGAGCTGTCCGCCGTCGCCGCGGACGCTGCCTCCGGGCCGTCGCAGCTACAGCCACCCCCACAGCCGAGACGGCGGCGGCTCAGCTGCGGAAGATGCTGCGGCCGTCCATGTCGGCGGGCCTGGCGATACCGAAGTGCTCGAGGATTGTCACCGGCAGATCGACGATGCTCGGGGTGCCGGCCGTCACCTGCTGGTTGCACATCAACGTGCCGGGAACATGCTCCCGATCCATCGAGTGGTCGCCGCTCCATGGCCACGGGTTGATGTTGAGGATCTCCGGCCCGGTGGCGCCGATCACCGACCGCGACGCACACCGGAACCCGGGTGCGTAGCCCACGAGCAGCTCGGGCATGGTCGGCGTGAGATCGCCGACATACACCTGGTCGCGCCCGTACACCCGGGCGATCGGCGGCCGCCCGGTATCCGGGTCGCGCACGGCCTCGAGCTCCGTCGCCAGCCGGCGCACGAGCCTGTCGGCTTCGCTATCGGTGACGACCCCCTTCGACTCGCGGTTCTTGCGGTTCACATACAGCCCGTTGAAGCCCACGCCGTACGCCGCCGTCTGGCTCCAGTCGATGTCCATGATCGACGTCTCGGGCTTGCTCTCGGTCCCCGGCTTGAGCTTCAGGTAGCCGTTGTCGCGGAGCCACGAGTTCAGGTGGAACTGCCGCCCGAACTGCGCGAACCCATGATCGGAGCAGATCAGCAGCAGCGTGTTCTCGTCCACCGCCGGCAGCACCTTGCCCACCAGCTCGTCCATGCGCTCGTAGAGATGCTGGATGTAGCCGGCGAAGCGCACATCGCTGGCACCGTGCATCGGGTGGGTCGGGTCGGCGTTGCGCCACAGCATGTGCGCGTCCTGGTCGGTGGACGACACGTAGAAGTAGAACAGCCCCTCGGTGAAGCGCTCCCACTGGTAATCGAACAGCTGCATCCGTTCGTCGAGAATCAGCTCCGCCTGGCCGACGTACTGCTCGTCGTTCAAGATGCCGTAGTCAAACGCCTTGGTGTCAGCGGGTAGCCCCTTGGTCCAGAAGGAGCCGATGGAGCGGGCGATATCGGCTCCGAACGAGGCCGGCGCCGTCACCGGCGCCGCCTGATGCTCTGGATCGATGTTGATCGGGGTGACGTATAGCTGGACGTGCGGCGCGACCCCCTTGAGCAGGAACCGCACGATTCCGGACACCTCGCCGATCACCGGCAGGAGCGAGAAGCTGACCTTCACCCAGTCGGAGTACTGCCCCACCTCGAGCACGATCCGCTGCCCCTGGATATCCAGCCGCGCCAGGTTGCGCTCGGGGTCCAGATGCAGCTCGAACGGCACGGTCGCACGGTCGGCGAACGGGTCCTCGCGCGTGGCCGGCTGGGTGTGCAGCGAGTTCACCGGCCCGATCAGTCGCGAGCTGACGCGGTTGCCCTGAGGGGTGACGTAGATGACGTTGCCGCCCTCCAGGTTCGGGAAGTCCTCGAACTGATCGGAGGTGTAGTAGCCGAACATCCCGTACGCATCGGCGAGATCCGGCGTGCCCATGCCGCTGATCGCGTAGGTGGCCGAGTCGTCCACCGGGTAGTTGGTGGGGATCTTGGAGACGAACGATGGGATTCCCTGCTCGGTCAGGTACGACCAGAACGGCCGTCCCTTGCGCATGTTGACCGGTCCACCGCCGGTCACCGGCAGGTGGATGTCGCCGACATCGATCACCATCCCGGGCTCGGTGGGCTCCCAGATCGAGAACACCGGCTGCATCGTCTCCGGGTCGCGCGCGACGAAGTCGGCGATACCGTGACGGCCCGGGTTCTGGCCGGTGATGAAGCTGCTCCATGCCACCGGGCTGAGCGCTGGCATGGTGGTCTGCAGCCGCGTGAACGACCCCATCTTCGCAAGCTTGGCGAAGTTCGGGAGCCGGCCGGAGTCGATCATCGCCCGCACCATGCCCGGGTCGAGGCCGTCCAGGCCCAGGACGATCGCCTTGCGCCCAGCCGCCTGCGCACGCCGGCACGACGTCAGCGACCACGGCAACGCCGCCGCTGCGGCGCTCCCACCGGCCAGGCGAAGGAAGTCGCGCCGGGTCACGGGTCGGACGCTCCCGCCGGGCGAGAGCCGCTTCGAGCTACCACGATCTCTCATCTCGTATCCAATCCGTTCGACTCGTGTCGGCCTCTGCTTCGTCTGACAACGCGACGATCCCAGGGGCCGATCAGATCTCGACGCCGAACACGCCACGCAGCGCGAACGCCGAGGCGATCATTCCCACGAACAGTACGATCAGCCAGTGGATTTCAAAGCCGAAGATCGTCACTGGCAGGTTCGGGTACGCCACCTCGATCCGCTGGATCGGGCCATCGGCCGGAAGCGCCGGCTCACCCGGGTAGAGGAGCAGGTCGAGGGTGGACGCCGTCCGCACGACCGGCACTGCCTGCCAACGGCTACCGGCCACCACGTGTGCGATCAGCTCCTCCTCTCCGGCGCGGACGGTCAGCAGGTGCCGTCCGCCCTGGACCGGACGCACCCGCCACGACACCTCACCCAGCTCCGGCACACGCACGCCCGGCCCGAGAACCTCCACGCCCTCGCTGCCCTGCAACGTCAGGCGCGCCAGGTCCACCTGGGGGCCGGCCGCACGTGCCGTCACCACGGTGGGCTCGCCAACACGCAGCGGCCGTGACGAGAACAGCAGGTTCGTCTGAGCCAGAATCGGCAGGAACGGGATCACCAGGATCACCGTTGGGAAGAGCGCATAGCCGATATACACCACCGTGTCGCGCAGGATCTTGGCCTGGAAACGGAACAGCACCCGCAGGTCGTCGCCGAACAGCCGGATACCGATCACGTTGCCACGGATCCGGTCGCGGATGGTTCGGATCGCGGTCTGGTTGGAGACCAGCCCGAACACCGCCAGCGCCAACATGCCGGAGATCACCGACAGCAGCAGCAGCGCCCACACCGGCGCCAGCGCCCGCACAGGCCACACGACCACGTGCACGAAGACACTGGCCATGACGTTCACGATCTCCACCGCGGTGATCATCTCTCCCCAGCCCTCCGACCGTCCCTAGCTGATGTACCCGAGGCCCTGCAGCCGCTTGCGCACGTCTTCCTCGGAGTCGGCCTCCTCGAGGATTGCAATCTCCTTCTCCAGGGCGTGGGTGATGAACTCCTCCGGCGTGGAGTAGCCGGCGATCTCGGCGTACATCTTGACCTTCTTGAGCAGGTTCTTGTCGAGCTTGACGTTACCGAACATGTCACGCGCTCCCTTCCGGCATGACGCTGCGCCCATCGCAGTGCCGCGGAACCGGCACCCCGAACAGATCGAGGATCGTCGGTCCGATATCGATGATGCTCACCTGGTCCGTGCTCAGAGGACGGTTGCAGAAGAAGATCCCTGGCACGTCCGGAGGGTTCATGCAGTGGTCGCCGCTCCAGCTGCGGCCGTTGTCCTCGAGCACCTCGGTGTCGATGATGCCCGTGGCGCAGTGCCACGAGGCCCGGTAGCCCACGGTGTAGCCCACCACCAGCTCCGGTCCCTCACCTACGTAGGGGCCCGAGTACGCCTCACGCGTGTCATACACCTTGGTGATCGGCGCGCTGCCATCGAGCGGGTCGCGCAGCGCCTCGAGCCCTTCCGCGATCTCTCGGCGCAGCGCGCGCTCCTCCTCGCCCTGGCCGACGATCCCCTTGGCGTTGCGACCTTTGCGGTTGAGGTAGATCCCGCACAGCCCGACCGCCCACGCTCGCGTCCGGCTCCAGTCCACGTCCTGATACCACTCCGCGCCGGTGGGCGCGTCACCCTTGAGGTGCAGGTAGCCGTTCTGCCACAGCCAGGTGTTGAGGTTCACGCCCCGCCGGAACGGCTTGAAGCCGTGGTCGGACATGACCATCAGCACGTCGTTCGGCCCGAGCCGCTTGCGCACCCGGCCGATCATCTCGTCCATGTTCTCATACAGGTCGCGGATCGCCCGCTTATGCAGCGTGGTGTCCTTGCCGTCGTTGGCCGGGTGGTCCTCATACAGATAGCGGAAGAACATGTGCTGGAGCCGATCGGTGATGTCGAACACGCACGCGACACAGCCGCGCCGGGTGGTGTCGATGGCATCGAACAGCATCTTCTCGCGCTCCGAGTGGATCGCGTAGGTCAGCTTGAGGAACGCCTCCTCGTCGAGCACGCGCTCGTTCAGGCCCCAGGTGTCCTCGGCCAGCCCCAGGGTGGCGTAACGGCCGATCGTCTTCGCCAGGTAGATCGCATAGGTGAACGGGTGCGAGATCGGCAGCGCAGGCTTGTCGGGATCGATGTTGATCGGGCTCATGTACAGCCTGAACTCCGGCGAGGTATCCAGGAGCAGGAACCGCACCGCACCGTGCACCTTGATGTGTGCCAGCGCCCGAAACTCCAGGTGGATCCACTCCGACAGCTCGCCGCGGGTCAACCGGTAGGTGCTCCCCTGCACGGTGACCTCGGCGTCGGCGCCGGCGCCGTTGGTACTGCCCGACAGCAGCCGCAGCTCGAACGGCAGCTCCATCTCGCCGGCGCCATCGAGCATGGTGTTCTCCGGCCCGGAGATCGTGCTGCGAACGACACCGTCCGCATCGGCTGCGACCTGGAAACGCTGACCGCCGGTAAACTCGCCGGCGGTCACATCCTCTGTGGTGTAGTAGGAGAACGTCCCCTGGCTCCCCTTGAGGTCCGGCACCATCATCGCGGACAGCAGCACACCGCGGAACCTCTCCGGCGGAAACGTCACCGGCACGCGGATCACGCTCGAGAACACGCCGTGGTCGCCGAGCACCTTCCAGAACGGCTGGCTCTTGCGGCCGAGGTCGATCACCGGCTTCGACAGCGGAATCCGGATCCGCCCGAGCTTGAACGTCTTCGCCGACGCCGCCACCTTCGCCGAGCACAGCTCGGGAAGGTACGTGTTGCGGTTCGGAACGAGAAAGTCGAACACCCGGTGCTTGCCCGGGTTGCAGCCGGTCTGGAACGACGACCACGCCACCGGCGACTCCGGCGGTGTGGTGGTGCCGAGGCGCACGTAGGCGCCCGTGTCGCGGAGCTCCGCGAGGTTCGGAAGGATCCCCTCCTCGAGGAACTGATCGGTGAGATCCGGCTCCTGGCCATCCAGCCCCACGACCACCACCCGCTGCGCCCGCGCCTTGCCGAGGGCAGTGCGCTCACGCACGAACCGTACGACCGCACGGAACGGCCACACCAGCACCTTGAGGAATGCCAGGAAGAAGGTGGCGAACAGGATGAAGAACGACGACACGAACGCGAAGCCGGCGCCCGGTCCGACGTAGGCATCGGCCACGCTGGGCCAGGTCAGGCATGCTGCCAACCCAACGGCCGCAGCGCATGGAAGTCTCAGCTCGTTCACAGCTCGTGGCACGGCTCTCAGCTCCGGTTGCGGTACAGGTTCGGATCGACGACGCCGGCCATCGCGCGGACGTTGAGGGGCAGCCCGAGGAAGCGCCGGACGCGCCTCGCCTGCTGCAGCGGGTTGGCCACCACGTCGTGGTATGCGATGTCGAGCGGCTGGAAGCTCGGCTCGATGTCCAACAACAGGTCGGTCTTGCGCAGATGGATCTGGTAGCGCCGGGTGAGCTCTTCCGGATCGTCGTCGCGGGGCTCGCCGAGACGCTCGAGCATCGTGTTCTGCGAGGCGATCACCTCGGCGATGTTGCGCCGCATCAGGATCACCTTGTACGCCACGTTCTTCGGCAGCTTCGGCAGCAGGTGCGAGATCACCTTGATCACCTCACCGCGATGGTTCCCGATCCAGCTCCGATCCTCGGTCTCCTCGAGCGTGCGCACCGCCTCCGTCTCGAAGTAGCCCAGCGGGTTGTCGATATCGGGGGAACGCACCTCGTCTGTCACCAGCTCGAGGCCGCCGGCGGCCAGCATCTTCATCATCATCGACGTGCCCGAACGCGGCAGGCCGGAGACTACGATCACCGGCTCGCCGAAGTCACGGCGCAACCCACGGTCTCGGAACCAACGCACAAGCCCCACACGCACCTCGGATTTCCGGATCGGTTCACACCCCGCCCGATCCACCGACGGAGGATACCGCCGACTGCGGGAGCTGTCGAATCCCCGGCATGTAACCGGAAAGGGCACTCCCCTATTGCAGCGTACGGCCTGCTCCGCCACACTCAACGCATCATGGCGCCCCGCAAAGGTCCACCGCCCCCGAGCGACCCCGACGCCGGCGTCTACCACGGCCGTCAGGTGGCGCGCCGGTTCACGTCGCCGGACGGGTTGGTCGTGCTCGTCGGCCTGAGCGCCGCCGACAACGACGTCCTGACGTTCAAGCTGGCCGCGGCCAACGATTTCTGGCTGCATGTGGCCGGGCAGTCCGGATCGCACGTCGTCGTCCGCAACCCGGAAGGGCTCGAAAGGCTGCCGCGCGATACCCAGCGATTTGCTGCATCGCTGGCGGCCCGTCACTCCAAGGCACGCGCCGGCGGCAAGGTGGGTGTGCACGTCACCAGGGTCCGGCAGGTCTCCAAGGGCCAGGGGCGGCGGCTGCCGCCCGGCAAGGTCGTCCTCGGTCGCTTCGACACGGTCCACGGCGTCCCGGCGGAGACCGATGGCGCGGAGCCCGAACCCCGGCCATCCGGTTGGAGGTCCTGAGCACGCTGCAGGGTCGCACGATGCTCCGGATCTCCGGGGAGCCTACCCTTCCGGCTCCTCCTGCTTCGGCCTGCGGCCCGGGCGCCCCCGCCGACGCTTCTTCTCGGGCGGCTCGTGCTCGCCGGCGGCCATGCGGATTCGCCGGGCAGCACACTCGGCGTACCCGGGACAGGTGCGGCACACGTCGTCATCGGTGTACCCGAAGTCGGCGGGCGCACACACGGTGATGGACGGATCCACCGAGCTGTCCAGCTCGGCCAGCAGCGCCCGATCCGAGTCGGTCAGCTCCTCGCCGGCGAGCGCTCGCTGCTCCATGTCCCTGACGCGCTGGTCCCAGGCTCGGTTGCGCGCCTCGATGGAGCTGGTCTCGGCGCTGGCAGCCGCCCGGTTCGCCGCCGCCTTGAGCTCGAGCTTCAGCTTGCGCCGCGACGGCAGCTTGCGCGTCGCCAAGAAGAACAGGTAGCCCGCCGACATCCCGAAGACGTGCAGGATCCCCGGCCCGAGCCCCATGCTGAACGCGTTCAGCACCAGCACACCGCCACCGAGCAAGGCCAGCCACTTGACCTTGACCGGCAGGACGAAGAACACCAGAAACTCGACATCCGGGTAGACCGTGGCGAAGGTGAACAGCAGCGAGGCGGCGAGGAACACGTTGCCAGCCAGCGGGTACCCGGTCAGCATCGAGCCCGCTGCCGCCCCGAGGGTCGACACCAGCCAGAACAGCAGGAAGCGGGGCGAGCCCC
>CAZEJK010000163.1:0-11370 GCA_964512045.1 uncultured Thermoanaerobaculia bacterium | reverse complement strand
CATCGGAGCACGTGCCGGCCCAGGCCCCGGTCAGCGGCCCCGGGCCCGGCAGCCGGCTTCCGGCCCCGGACGATGGCCAGCCGGCAACCACCGAGCTCTCAAGTCGACCCGACTCGTGAGCCGACGCACTACTCCTTGAGACGATCGATCTCTTTGTTGATCAATCTCTTGTGCTCGATCTCGGAGTCTCGTAACGACTCCAGGACCTTCCGGCACTCCGCGTCGTCCACGTAGTCCAACGCTTCGGCGTAGAAGTCGTACGCCCGATCCTCGGCGTCCCGGGAAAGCTCCAGCGCCTCCAGCAACGTCATCGACTCCCGTGCCTTCTCCCAGTTCGGAACCTCCACCTCGAACCCCCAGGCATGGGTATGCTTCGGCTGGGTGTCGCCGAACATGCGCTGACGCTGGTCAGCCAGCTGCTGACGGTGCAACGCCTCGAGCTTGGCCATCCGTCGGAAGAAGTCTGCAGAGGTCTCATTGCCCTCGTTGCGCATCCACGCCTCGAGCTGATCGTAGTTGTCCTCGGCCTCCGACTCGATATACATCGCGTAGTCGAGAATGTCCATGGCATCTAGCTTGGTGAAGTCGAGTGTCAGCATCGATCCTCCTGGGGTCCGGTCCGTGTCTGTGGGCGCCGGCCGTCGCTCGAACTCTGCCCCGGCGCGCGGCGCGTGTCAACCTGCGACGGCATCACAGACAACGTGATCGGCCCCCGATGGGATTTCTCGACACCCAAGGGCTCGCGCAGAAATAGCTCCAACGTCTCGCAGCTCGTACACCTCCACCGGCCCCTGACGCACCACCGGCCGGCACCAGTGCTCGAGAAACTGACGCCAGCGCGCCGCGACATCATCGGGCCACTGGCGCAGCAGCCCACGGCTGGGGCCGAGCCGCTGCAGCTCGCCGAAGCTCACGAGCAGATGCGTCCAGCCCGCCGTCCGCAACGATCGCGCGAGGTCCGCCGGGCTTTCGGCCTCGAGCACCCACCGCTCGATCCGCTGCAGCTCGCACGCCGAGCTGGCGTGGAACGGCACGGGGACGCCGAAGCCCCGCGACTCTCCCACCAGCAGAAGTCTCGAGCCTACCGGAAGACCCTCACAGGCGCGATACGCTGGGTACGGATCGTTCACGGTGACCCCGTGTCGCCACGCCTCTCGGCTCACCTCGCCGACCCACAGCCGGTGCAGCTGGAGATCGACACCGACCAGCTGATACAGCGGCATCAACGACAACACTGCCACCATGCCGGCCGCTACCAGAAGGACCCTCTGCAAGCGCGGTGCGACCTGCTGCACGGCAACGGCGGCGAGCGCCGCCAGGACCGCAGCTGCCGGAAGCGCGAATCGCGGCAACCGGCTCGACAGCAGCAACCATGCGACGACCGTCACAGCGCCAGTCGCACCCAGCCAACGCACAGCAACTGTGCTGGACCTGCGGGACACCGTAGCGATCGCCGCAAGGAGCACCGCCAGGACGAACGACCACCCGAGCCCCGCGGGTGACAGCAGACGAGCAAGGCCCCCGCCCACGTCAGCGAAGCCTGCGCTGGACAGCCCCGAGGCCACGAACCGCTCCTGGTCAGCGGCCGTCCACCCCTGCCCGCCGAGCCACGTCCACAGCAGAGGGAACACGGGGTTGCCGGTCAGCAGGAGATTCCGGATCGGTGCCAGGCAGGCCAGCACGGCGCCCACCGCAGCCGCTGAGGCGATGACCCGGCGACGTTCCTGCCACACCACGAGACCGGCGATGACGAGCGGCCCGACGGCCAGCGCCGCCGTGTACTTGGCCGCAGCCGCGAGCCCGAGACCGGCGCCGGTAACCAGCACGTCGCGGCGGCCTTCTCCTCGCACCACGGCCCGAGCTGCAACCGTGACACCCAGGACCACCAGCAGATCCACCGCCGCCAGGCCGGCGAGCCAGACAGCGTGCCACGACCCGACGAGCAGCAGCGGGGCGATCCAGGCAGGCGTCCCATCCGCCCCGAGCTCCCGCGCCAGCCCGTACACACCCACCAGCACGGCCACCAGAGTGCACCAGTGCAGCCCCGCCGCTGCCTCGGGCACCCCTGCGGCCACCGGCAGCAGGAAGACGCTCTGACCCGCCACGGGGAAGAAGCTGAACCAGTTGTCCGAGACCGGTGCGAACGAGCCGTTGACCCACCACGACCACGGGAGCCCGAGGTGGTAGGTCAGCGCATCGAAGAAGAACGGTGGCGCCAGCCACAGCGGCGCTCCGAGGAGGAGCCCGCCCGGCACGAGGAGCGCCGAGCACTCTCGCCGGCGGACCGCATGCACCGTCCACCACACCGCTCCCACAACCACGGCCGCCGCGCCGATCCCGGCCGCAAGCCGCACCGGACCGATCAACGCCACCAGAGCGATGCCCCACCACACGAACGTCCAACCGAGCACCCACTGCTCGGCGAGATTGCGTCCTCCGGCGCGCACACCGATGCCCGCCAAGCCGGCGGCCAGAACGATGGTCACGACGACAGCAGCGATCAGATGCTCCATGGTGCGATCTCAAACGACGCCGGCGCACGCCGAGTATGGCACGGCGCCCCGCTACTCTTCCGAAGGCACCGCAACCGGCTCGACGTGCCAGATCCGATCGCGGTACGACGCGATCGCGCGGTCGGACGAGAACCAACCGCAGCGGGACGCAGCCAGCACCGAACGGCGAGCCCAGGAGTCGATGTCGCGGTACGCCTCACCGACGCGGTCGCAGCAGTCGATATAGGAGCGGAAGTCCGCGAGCACGAAGAACGGATCTCGCTGCCAGAGAGCGTCGACGATACCGCGATGACGATCCGGATCGTCCGGAGAGAACCGTCCTCGGGCGATGGCATCCACCGCGCGCCTCAGCTCGGCATCGGCTTCGAGCCGGTCTGCAGGCGTCTCGCCGCTGCTCGCCCGGGCCTGCACCTCATCCACTGTCATTCCGAACGCAAAGAACGCATCGTCCCCGGTCCGTTCGCGGATCTCGATGTTGGCCCCATCCAGCGTGCCGATGGTGACCGCACCGTTCAGAGCGAACTTCATGTTGCCCGTTCCGGATGCCTCCATCCCCGCTTGCGAGATCTGCTCGGAGAGATCCGCGGCCGGGTAGATCCGCTCTGCCTCGGTGACATTGAAGTTCTCGACGAAAGCGATTCGCAAGCGGTCGGCCACCTTCGGCTCGGCCGCCAGAGCAGCAGCAACGTCGTGGATCAGTCGGATGATCTGCTTGGCCATCCGGTACCCCGGGGCTGCCTTGCCGCCGAAGACGACCGTCCGCGGCACCATCGGGTGGTCCGGATCGTCCAGCAGCCTGTGGTACTGCGCGATGAGCTCGAGGACCTTGAGCAGCTGGCGCTTGTACTCGTGGATCCGCTTGACGTGCACGTCGAACAGCGAGTCCGGGTCCAGCGACACACCCTGCATCCGAGCCAGACGATCCACCAGCAGCCGCTTGTTCTCCCCTTTCACCTGCCGCCAACGCTGGCGGAACGCGCCATCCTCGAGATGGTCCTCCAGCTCCCTCAGGCGCTCGAGATCGCGGAGCCAACCATCCCCGATCGTGTCCGTGATGAGCGCACACAGGCGGGGGTTGGCGATCGCGACGAACCGGCGGGGGGAGACACCGTTGGTCACGCTGAGAAACCGGTTCGGCCAGCGCTCGGCAAACCGCTCGAGGGTTCGTTCGCGCAGCAAGCGCGTCTGGAGCTCGGCAACTCCGTTGACCGCGAAGCTCCCCACCGTTGCCAGGTTGGACATCCGCACCTGCTGCTGGCTCCCCTCCTCGATGATCGACAGCTCCCGCAACGCGTCCGCGTCGCTGCGTCCCGCGGCCCGCACCTCGTCCAGAAACCGCTGGTTGATCTCGAAGACGATCTCCATATGGCGCGGAAGCAGCCGTTGGAGCAGATCCACCGGCCAGCGCTCCAACGCCTCGGGGAGCAGCGTGTGGCAGGTGTAGGCAAACACCTTCGAGGTGATCTCCCACGCCCGGTCCCAGCCGATCCCTTCCTCGTCGAGGAGCACTCGCATCAGCTCGGGAATCGCCACCACCGGATGGGTATCGTTGAGCTGGATCACAACCTTGTCCGGGAAGCTGGACCAGTCGTCGTTGCGGAGACGGAACCGCCGGATGATGTCGCGGATCGAGCACGCCACGAAGAAGTACTGCTGCTTGAGTCGCAGCTCCTGACCCGCCGGGCTCTCGTCGTTGGGGTAGAGCACCTTGGAGATCGTCTCCGCCTGCACCTTCTGCGATACCGCCCGCAGGTAGTCCCCGGAGTCGAACAGCTCGAAGTCGAACGACACTGTCGGACGCGCACGCCACAGACGCAGCATCCCGACGGTCCGCGTCCCGTAGCCAGGCACGAGCACGTGACACGGCTCGCCCATCACCTTCTCGCCGGGGTGCCAGCGCACCGTCAAGCGTCCGTCTGCGTCGGTCGTATGCTCGGTCCGGCCGTACAGACCGACCTCCACCATGTCGTCCGGCTGCGGAAACTCCCAGGGAAAACCGTACAGCAGCCAGTCATCCGGACACTCGACCTGTCGACCCTCGACAATCCGCTGGCGGAAGATCCCGTGCTCGTAGCGGATACCGTACCCCACCACCGGCAGATCGAGTGTGGCCGCGGACTCCAGATAGCACGCTGCCAGCCGCCCCAGCCCACCGTTCCCGAGGCCTGGCTCGGGGTCCAGGGCGTGGATCGACTCTGGATCGACCCCTGCAGCCTCTAGAGCGCGACCGAGCAACGATGTCAGCCCGGTGGCCAGGAGGTTCCGCGACAGCTGCTGGCCCAGGAGGTACTCCGCCGAAAGGTAGTACACGAACCGCGGGTTGGCCTTCCAATGCGCCTGGGTGGTGGCTCGCCAGCGGTCCACGACCCTGTCACGGACCGCCAGGCTCACTGCGACGTGCAGGTCATGGACACTCGCACTCTGCAGCACCGAGCCCCGAGAACGGTTGAGATGCATCGTGATCGCTTCGGCCAGCTCACGGGCCTCACGGTCGAGATCGGTCGCGTCACTCTGCTCGAGCATGGGTGCCTCCCTCGCTGCAATCGCTCTGCGGCGGTGCTCCGCTCACTCCTTCAGGAGCCGTACGGATATCGTACGGCATCCATCTCCCAACGCGGCAGTGGACCGGCACCTCCGGAAAACCATCTTGCCTGCGCCCGGCAGCAGCGGCGGGTCGTGACCGTTCGAATCTTCGAGTAGCGGCAACTCCGATCTTACGATCTGCGCCGCAGCTCTCGCTGCACCTTGCGCAGCTGCTTTGCATACGGGCGCGCATCACGCTTGCGACCGAGGTCCTTCAGTAGCTCGACCTGCCGCTCGAGGGGCGCCAGAAGCTCGGCAGCGCGCTCTCCGAACCGCTTCTCCACGCGCTCGATATGCTCGGTGTTCGACGCCAGCGCCGCTTCGAGATCACCGGCCCTCTGCTCCAGCTCCGCCAGCACTCCGAGGGCCTCGACGATCTGCCCGGATCCCGCTGCCCGGTACACATCCACGAGCTGGCGCTGGGCCTCGACCGTCGCCTGCACATTCCCGCTCCGCGCCTGCAGCATGGCGATTCGGGTGAGCGTCTCGGCGAGCTTCGGGTGGGTGGGGCCGAGCTGATCCCGCTGCGCCGCCGCCAGCCGCGAGTGACGCGCAAGCGCCTCGGAGAGCTCCGGCGAGGGACCGGTGGCCGCATCCAGCACCACGTCGACGCTCGGCGCCGCAATCCGAACCTCGAGCCAGCTCGCTCCGGCCAGCGTGGCCAGGGCATCGAGCAGCCCGCCGCCGGGGAACGTCTCCAGGGCGGTCCGCGCCATCTTCGCTGCGGCGTCTGCAAAGCCGCTTCCGAGCATCGACCGCGCATTCCCCGCGAGGGCGAGGGATGCGGCTTCAGGCCCGCTGGCGGCCCGCTGACGCTCGAACAGCGTCCAGAACAGCTGCTCCGCCTTCTCACCGGAGCCGTGCCGCATCTCGAGGTTGGCCAGGCTCTCCAATGTGGCCAGAGCTTCCGGATCCTCAGAACCGAACGCCTCCACCTGCTCGGCCAGCAGATCCCGGTAGACCGGGATCGCTTCGGCCGGTGCGTCGCCACCGGCCAGCGACGCCGCCAGCCCCGCCAGAGCGAAGCGGCGCCGATCCGGCGCGATGGCATCCGGATGCGACGCGGAGATCTCCACGGAACGACGGAACGCGTCCACCGCTGCCACACGGTCTCCCATGGCCCGCGCACTGTTGCCGAGGGCGTTGAGGGTTGCCACCAAGCCGGGATCGCCGGCGCCCAAACGGTTGCGCTCGAGCTCAACCAACCGCTCGAGCAGCGGGCGCGCCTCCGCGAACCGTTGCCGGTGCTGTAGCAGCCGCGCGAGGTTGTCGAGGCTCCTTTCGATCTGGCGTGCTCGCCCGCCAGCCTCGGCCGCCGCCAGCGCCTTCGCGAAGGCGGCCTCCGCCTTCTCCAGCTCTCCGGACGCAAACAGCCACTCTCCACGCCGGGTCAGCTCGTCCCAGTCCGCTGCCCACGCGACTCCCGCAGCGCCCAGCGCCGCCACCATCACCACGACCACAGCGCTCACGCAGGCTCGTACCCACCGTTCCACGTTCCAGCCCTCCCGGTGGGACATTGTACGCAGGCTCGGCCAGCGAAGAAACGTGCCAGACTACCCCAGAGTCTGCAGGCTGTAGACGAGCTGTCTGTGCAGCGCGACCTTCAGATCCTCGGGCAGCGTCCTCGATCCGACGAAGCCGAGAACGTACGATCCGCTGGCAGCTTCACCGCGTACCGCGAAGACCTTCCGGCCCTCGAACTGGAGCTCGATACCGTGCAACGTGCCGGCCTCCGGATCGACACGGTCGAGCTGCTCCATCCCGTACGCCAGCTCGGCGCCGGTCCCATCGAAGCCGTCCGTCGGAACGTTCCCGCGGCTGGCGATCACAAAGCCCTGGGGATCGACCACGAACGCGGCTCGCGCCTGACAGAGCTCGAGGCTCCAGGCCAGCAAGACCTCCCAGGAGTCCATGTCGAGCGGCACTGCGGGCGCGGCCGGCGGACGGCCCGCCACCTCGTCGCTGCCAGTCGCCTCCGGCTCGATCGACCGAGGCGGTGGTGGAGGCTCCATACCCTCCAATGCTGGCGCAAAACGCGTGTAGCCGGCGCCGCCCGAGCCTGGAGCCGTTGCGCCTGGAGCCTTCTGTCCACGCCCCCGGACGCGGCGCGAAAGCGTCCGTGCCAGCCGGAGGTCAGAGGAGCTCACGTTGCGGCTTCTCATCGAACCCTCCCTGTGCATCGCTCAGCTCAGAAATCGCGGCCTCGAGCTCGCTCGCGAGCAGGTCGAACCGGCGGGCCTCCGGCGGGGTCTTCCCCGAAAGAAACGCTACCGGCAAACCCAGCTCGCTCGCCTCAGCGAACACATCGGCGCGCGGGATCACCGTCTCGAGCACCCCGTCGATCTCGGACCAGACCGTGCTCATGACGTTCAACGAGGGCTCCTGGTCGAGGCGAACCATCGTCGGCAGCACGCCCAGAAGCTGGAGCCGCGGGTTCTCCTCCTGGCGCACATGGTCGATCACCCGGAGCAGCTGAGTGAACGACCGCAGCGCCATCGGCTCCGCCTGCAACGGCGCAAGCACGAAGTCACTGACCGCCAGAGCCGCACGCGTGATCATGCCGAGGCCGGAGGGGTTGTCGACGATCACGTAGTCCCGATCCTCGCAGAGCTCCTGAATCACCGTTGCCACCGCATCGGTGGTATGCAGGTACTGCTCGTACCGGCAGACGTCGACAGGATCCAGACGTCCACGTGGCAAGATCTTGAGCGTCGGGATCTTGGTCGCCACGAGCACCTCGTCGAGGCTCTCCGCGCCGAGCAGATGCTCCGCCAGGCCGCTCCACTCGGTGTCGCTGCGAGCCAGCGCCAGACCGATCGCCCCCTGTGGGTCGAGGTCGACCAGCACGGTGCGCCGTCCGCGGTCTGCCAGGGTTACCGACAGGTTCAGCGCGGTTGTCGTCTTCCCCGTTCCGCCCTTCGATGTGGCCAATGCGATGACATGGGTCATGGGTTACTCCGTTGCTGCCTCTCGTGGCAGGCTCTGGTTGTGCTCCGATTGCAGCGCCGATCGCAGACGCTCTGCAGTCTGCTCGAGGCGATGCTTGGCAACCCCGAGCCGCGCGGACGTGTCCACAGCAACGGCCACAATCAGGCCTCGTTGCTCGTCGATCCACGAGCTGAGAACAGCGCCCTTTGGGCCTTCCAGGAATCCGCACCGCGGCGCTCCAGTCGACAGATGCGGCGCAATCCGTCTCGACTCCACGAGCAGCGTGCTGCTGACCAGGGCCAGCTCCTGAACCTCGGTTCCTGCCACGTCGGCGTAGCCAACACTGGTGACGCTCGCGCCCTCTCCAGTTGCAATCACGGCGCCTCGAAAACCTTCCACTGACTTGAGCTGCGCCAGCTCGTTGGCAAGCGCCCACAGACGATCGCCAGCGATCCACGGATCGTCGGGCCTGGCTGCCAGGCCCACCAGAAGCTGCTCGAGTGCAAACGTCAGATCCTCCTCGCCTGCACACTCGCCCGGTGTCCAGTGGGCTCGCAGATCATGGTTGGAGAGCATGCAGGACAGCGCCATTCGGACATGGAGCAGCAGACAACGTCGCAGCACCGGTCGCGAGACGAGACCGGTCTCCTCCAGGAGTCGGCCCAGCTTCACCTTGCCTCCTCGATCGGAGTACACCGCGTCCACGCGTTCCAGATCGGCATCCGAGAGGTGTCCCAGCCGACGGAGCAGCTGTCCGAGGTTCTCGGGCTGATAGACGCACGTGGCCCAGGCCACGCGGCCGGAGACCAACAGGACCCGGCCGATCGCCTCGATCCCGGTCCCCACCTCGAGCAACCCCGACGAGCCGGCCAGCACCTCCTTCTCGAGGGCTTCCAGAAACGGCCTGTCTTCGGGACCAGCGGTCTGGGTCGGGCTCGTGTCCGCCAGCTCGGGACACCCAGCGCCGTCGTCAGACGCCTCTGTTAGCTCTCGATGCGACATCGCACCTCCTCGATCGCCTCGTCGCCGACTGATGCAGAAAATGTCACGCGAACGTGGGTCTGACCCAGCACACCCTGGATGACGAACCGTGCCGGCGCATCGATCCGGAAGTAGGGTCGGGGGAACCGGGGGAAGTACTGCAGTCGCCCGCTTTCGCCCGCCAGACGGTGCATCAGGGCCTCGTCCACTGGCTCGTCGAGGTGGTAGTCCACCACCGGCGTGCTCTCCAAACAGCCTTCCAACGGACGGGTCTCCACAACCCTGGTCACGGCGACGACTCCGCGAGCTGCTCGATGGCCGAGCACACCGTATCGATCTCCAATGGGCTCGTCTCCCGACCAACGCTCACCCGGATCGTGCCGCTCGGCGGCACCCGATAGTGGTCTGCCACCAGCGGAGCGCAGTGCAACCCAGCCCTGGTCATGACCCCGAACGAGTCGAACAGCACGAACGCGAGCTCACTGGCGTCCCAACCGTCCAGCCACAACGAGACGATGCCAGCACGACCGTCCTCACGCGCCAGCGGGAGGAGGTGACAGCCCGGGACGACTGCCAGCCGTTCGCGGAGCTGACGCACCAGCTCATGCCGATGACGTCCCTCGGTGGCCACGCCACGCAGCGTCAGAACCCCGATCCCGGCGGTCAAACCCGCGATCGCCGGGAGGTTCGGTGTTCCTGCTTCGTGTCGCAACGGCAGGTCAGTGGGATGCCCCACGAGCACCGAACGGACGCCGGTGCCACCCACCACGCTCTGCTCGAGCTGATCGTCCGGCAGCACGAGCACACCCACACCAGGAGGGCCGAGCAGGCCCTTGTGGCCCGCCGCGACCAGGAACACCCGGCCCGGAAGCCCGGCGTAGGAGATCGGAACTCCCCCTGCCGACTGCGAGGCGTCGATCAGCACCGGCACCTCGGCGTCGGCTGCCACCCGAGCGATCTCTGCAATCGGCTGCACGCTCCCGGTCACGTTGGAGGCATGGGTCACGACAATGAGCGTGGTCGTGTCCCGGATAGAGGATACGACCGCAGCAGGAGTCACGGCGCCGCCCGGTTCGGGCTCGAGATGCGTGATCTCTGCACCGCGCAGACGGGCGTGCTCCAGCGGCCGGAGCACCGAGTTGTGCTCGAGGACGGTCGTCACCACGTGGGCGCCCGGCACGGCGAACGGCCTGATCACCTCGTTGAGGGCGTGGGTGGCCGACGGCAGAAGCGCAACCCGGAAGGCGTCGGCCACACCCAGAAGATCTGCGACGGCCGAGCGGCAGGTCGTGCGGTGATCTCTGCCGTTCCCGAAGCCGCGCTCCGATGAGCCCGGAGTCTCCGCGAGGAGCCGGCACACCGCCGCCACCACCTCCGGCGGCTTGGGATACGAGGTCGCCGCGTTGTTGAGGTAGATCTTTCCCATCCTCGCCCCCAGAGGCAAATCCAGCGGACGTCGGACCGAGTCGAGACCCGGTCCGACGCCGCGGTCCAGACTACTTCTTGGCGACGACGAACTCGCCATGGGGATCGCCCACCTCGATCCCTTTGGTCTGCTCGCACCCAAAGGTGTTCATCCCGTTCGGGTAGGGGTCGGCGTACGCCAGCTCCATGAACGCCTTGCTCACGCCTTGAATCATGTACGCCCGCGGTCCGTCTCCGCCGCTCTCCGCCTCGTAGTAGTCGACCGCGCGAACGGTCATGCGCTCGCCTTCCTTGATCTGCACGATCCCCGACTTTGCCCAGCCCCACGCTGTGAACACGGCATAGGCGCCGCGGAGAACGTCCTTGGCCCCCTCGGTCACCATCGGGTTCACGACCGCTTCGAACTCGGGCGAGGTGATGATGCCGTAGCCGGTGTGATAGCCGCACTCGTAGGCTGCGTTCACCAGCGCAGCCTCCATCTCGTCCTTGCGCTCCGGCGGCGCGATCGCCATCATCCGCTCCGACACGGTGTTCCAGAACGCGGTCGGCAGCTGGTTGACGAGGACGTTGTACGCCGGCATCAAGCCGTTCTCATCCGGCTGCACCTCGATGTCAGCCAGCGCCTTGACCACCTGATCTCGCATTACAGTCATCGATTCCTCCCCTTACGCCGGCTTGACGGTCAGCTGGCTCGCCGCAGCCCCCATCACCTTGGACGCCGACTCTGTCGCCTCGTAGCTCCGTGCCGGCTTGTCGAACGCCGCCGCGAACATCGCGGCAACGAAGCCGCAGCTGAAGTGGTTGATCGGCTTGTCGTGCTGCCCCCACTTCTTCAGCCAGCCGTCGTCCACATGCGAGTGCGACAACGTGACCTCGCCTCCATCTGCAGACCCCGTCACCTCCATCTTGCCCAGCCCCATCACCGAGAAGTAGGCCGCCC
>CAZEJK010000162.1:0-11488 GCA_964512045.1 uncultured Thermoanaerobaculia bacterium | reverse complement strand
CGCGGGACCGGCACATTCGGAGCATCACTTTGGTTGCGGCCCGCGGCCGCGTTGGTAGGGACCGCAACCGTGATCCTGCTGATAACGGCATCATGCTCCGTCCTACCCGATGGAGCCCCCCTCCCCGAGACACGACCTCAACGGGAGTGTCCCTCCGTCGCCACGTCGGAGTACGGCGTGGTTGCAGCCGGGACTGATCCGGCGGCGCAGGCTGCCATAGAGATGCTCGCGGCCGGGGGTAACGCCATCGATGCCGCTGTGGCGGCCGCCTTCGCGCTCGGCTCCAGTAGCCCGGGGAGCTCCGGGCTCGGTGGTGCCACCTGGATGCTCATCCGCTTTCCCAACGCGCACTCCCTGGTCCTCGACGGCACCCCACACGCGCCGATGGGCCTGGATATCGAGGAGCTCCAAGAGCTACAGCACGAAGACCGCCAGTTCGGTCACCGCCTCGCGGCCATCCCCACAACCGTTGCAGTGCTCGACCTCGCCCACAGACGGTACGGCCAGCTTTCCTGGTCTGAGGTGCTGACTCCCGCCATCGAGATCGCGGAGCGTGGGGGTCGGATGACGCCAACTGGTCATGCATTCCTCGGCCAATATGCCCCGAAAATCGCTGAGTCTGACGTCCTGAGCGCTCGCCTGCTCCGCGACGGAGGTCCGCTGCCAATCGGCTCTCGAGCCCGACTCCCGGGTCTGTCGTGGACGCTCCGACGGCTGGCAACACACGGAGCAGAAGACTTCTATCGCGGCGGCATCGCTCGCATGATCGTATCTGACATGAAGGCCCAGGGTGGCTACATCCGCCGCACCGACCTGGCTCGGGTTCAGGTCGAGGCAACGCGTCCTGTTTTCGGAAGCTACCGTGGCCTGTCCGTGCTGTCAGCACCGCGCTGGCTCGGGGGAAGTCAGGTGGTCTTGGGGCTCGAGATCCTCGATGAGCTCCCCTCCTCCAGACTGCAAGCCATGGACGCCGAGCGCCACCGCATTCTCGCCGAGGCCGCTCACTGGGCTCTCCTCTCCTCGGGTCACCCTCGGACCGCTGAGGGCGCTCTCATGCGTGCTCCCGAGCTCCGAGAACAGAAGGCACGCGAGATTGCTGAACGTATTCGCAATCCTCCTTTCGTGCAGCGCGGAGAGCTGCAGGAATCCACCGATAAGGACGGGAACACCACCCATCTGGTCGTGGCGGATACCGAGGGCACGGTCGTTTCCCTCACCCAGACACTCGGCCGCTACTTCGGTGCCTGCAGCGCAACGCCAGCACTCGGCTTTCCCTACAACTGCCTGCTGGAAGCTGTCGAGCTCGAGGATCCCACAGATCCCAACTACCTTCGTCCGCAGATGCTCCTGCCGACATCAGTCGCGCCCACGATCCTGACCGACGCCGAAGGCGAGCTCTTCGCGGCCCTGGGCTCCAGCGGCAGCGAACGGGTTCTGTCAGCGGTCCTGAACTGCGTCGTGAACCTGGTCGATCGCGGGTCCCCGCTCCCGGAAGCCGTTGCCGCCCCGCGTGTACTCTGGGACACGAAGAATCGCGTCTGTCTCGAGCTGGCGCCACCGGACATCACCAGGGCACACGCCGACGCGCTCCGCGAGGAGGGGTACGCCAACCAGTATCTGCTCCAACCGCATGCCGGGACGCTGAACACTGCCTACTTCGGAGGAGTGGCTGCTCTCTCCCGCCGGCCAGACGGTACGTACGTCGCGGTCGCAGACGGCCGCCGCGATGGTACGGCGCGCGGTCTCGAGCAACCCCCGTGATTATCGGACGCGGCCGTCATCCGGCGTCGCGGCTCTGCTGCTGCTCACAGTGGCCGGACGTCGACGCGCTGACGATGTCTCCACCATAACCCGATTCTATCGTGACCCGGCACACTCACGGGGCTTCCCTGAGCCAGCCGCGACGGATCGTTGGTCTATGCCCCGTCCGTATCGAAGCCGGCCAGCTTGACCCGGGCCGTGCGTGCCAGCGCGGCCACCACGCACACGGCAAGGAACCCGACGCCCCACGCCTGACCGACATAGGCGATCGACGCGGTGATGAACGCGGCTGTGGCGGCCAGGACTCCCGTCAACAGCCAGCCGCCGATGACGGTCAGGATCCCGGCGATCCGCTGATCCGCCGTCTCGAGCCGCCAGTGCCGATCGGCCAGGGACGCTCCCATCGCCGTCATGAAGGTAATGTAGGTGGTGGACAGCGGTAGCTTGTTGGCGGTGCCGATGGAGATCAGCACACTGGCGACCACCAGATTCACCGAGGCTCTGAGCAGATCATACGGAGGCTGCCCCGCTGCCGGCGGCGGCGGCGCGGTTCTCTCATCAGCCCACAACTTCACCGCTGACGGCACAGGACGCTTGATGAGACTCCAAAGACCGGTTGACCACGCCACCAGGGCTCTCGAGAACCGGTTCGACTCGAACCGCTGCCGGGTCTCGCCGTGGGCCGCCAGTCGCACCTCGGTATCGGTCACCCGCCGAGCCTTCCGCGAGCTCCACAGCGCCCCGACCATGACGCAGCCGGCAACCAGGAGCATCCAGCTTTGAGTCGGCACCTTGCCCGAAAGGTACGCATCGCCGAGCATCGCAGCCTGGACAGCGGCCACCGTCGGACCGATGAAGTTCACCAGGTCGTTACTGGCGAACGCCATCGAAAGCGTGCCAGTCCCGGTGACAATGACCGCGCCGAGCACGATCCGAGGCCGATGCCGCAGCGCGAGCCCGAAGACCGCAGCAACGACGAAAGCGCCCGCAGCCACCATCGGCATATTGCTCTTGATCAGCGCGGTCAGCTCCTCACCGAGCACTGCGGTGGTTTTCAAACCTTTGATCAGGACGAACGTGACGAGGGCGGAGAACGACGCGCCGGTCCACAGCCACCCGAACAGCGCGAACGAGCGCTCGGGAGCGTGGCTGTAGAGCAGCCGAACCACGAACATCAGCAGCGCCCCGGTGCAGAACGCAATGAAGACCGACACGAATATGCCGCTATAGATGCCCAGTACCGGCCCGGAGTTGATCACTCCCAAGGCGGCCCTCAGATCCCCGTGGTGTATCCAGAAGCTGACGCCGATCGAGGCTCCGACCATCTCCGAGATGATGCTGACGGTGGTCGATGTCGGCAACCCGAAGGTGTTGTACAGGTCGAGCATCAGGACATCGGCCACCATGACACCGAAGTAGACCGCGAGAACCGCGCCGAGGAGCAGGCCTCCGGACGCATCGGTGAACTGGTGCGGATCGAACACACCCTTCCGCGCCACCTCCATCATCCCCTTCGAGGAAAGCGCCCCGAAGACGACTCCGAACGATGCGACAACCAGCACGACCTGTCGCGTGACAACCCGAGAACCGATCGCGGAGTTCAGGAAGTTCACCGCGTCGTTGACCACTCCGACCCAGAGATCCAAGAGCGCCAGCAGCACCAGCACTCCCAGTGAGAACATCATGACTGCGGTCATGCGCTCCTCGAGCCCCCTTCGCGGCACGCTCCGCCGCGCACCGCAGAGCACACTGTGAGAGGCTGGCGTAAAGCCGATGTGAAGATCCGGCCCTACATTGGACCGCGTGGTAGATCGAATCAGATGAGGTCTGTTGGTGCGACGCCTACCTCCGCATAGCAGGCAGGCCGAAGGCACGCCGCCAGAATGATCTCGCGAACGTCAGCGGGGTCTCTCGAGTGCCTCCTGCACCCGATGGAGCAGGTCCGATGCGGAGTATGGCTTCATCAGCAAGTCCACACCGCGCGGCAGGCCGTACTCCTGGTGAACCGCGTGGGCGCTGTAACCGGTGCTGAAAAGCACCGGCAGCCCTGGACAGACCTCATTGATCCTCCGCCATACCTCATGCCCTCCGCAATGGGGCATGACGGCATCGAGAACGGCCATATCGATCTCCGTGGCATACCGATCGATGAGTACCTTCGCTTCGGCGCCATCTTTCGCCTCGATCACCCGATAGCCTGCTTCGGAGAGGATCTCGACCACCACGTGCCGGACCTCGTCCTCGTCCTCCGCAACCAGAATCGTGCTGCCAGCTACCGATGAGCGCAAGACAACCGGGTCGCTGACGCGAGCTGTGTCGGAAGGAGCCATCATCGGAAGAAACACCGAGAACACGCTTCCTTCGCCGGGCGAGCTTTCAACATGCACGGTGCCGCCATGCTGGCGCACCACACCGTACACCGTCGCCAGTCCCAGCCCACTTCCCTCACCGACCTCCTTGGTGGTGAAGAACGGCTCGAAGATGTGCTCGCAGATCTCAGCGTCCATCCCCACACCACCATCACTCACCTCCAGCACGGCGCACGGCTCATGCCCATCCAGCTCGGAGGTATCACCCGCCGACAGGCTTGGGAAGCCGACGCTGGTCCTGACGGTGACCCGACCGCCGTCGGGGAGGGCGTCTCGAGCGTTCACACAGAGATTCACGACCACCTGCTCGAGGCTTCCCGGGTCCACGTTGACGAACAGCGGCTCCTCACACAGCTCGAGCTCCAGGAAGACATCCTCCCCGATCAGTCGCACGAGCAGCTGCGCGATCTCGCGCACGCGCTCGGACAGTTCGACCGTCTCGCGGTTCAGGGCCTGCCGCCGCCCGAAGGCCAGCAGCTGCCGCGTCAGGTCAGCCGCCCTCTCCGCCGCTGTCCGCACTGCGCCGAGGTGCCGCTGCACATCCTCTCCCGCCCCGATCTTCCGCTCGAGCAGCTCCATATGACTGAAGACCGCCTGCAGAATGTTGTTGAAATCGTGCGCTACGCCGCCCGCCAGCTGGCCGATCGCCTGCAGCCGTTCTGCACGACGGGCGCGCATCTCCAGCTCGACGCGCTCCGAAACGTCCTCGACAGACGCCAAGATACGCCGTTCGCCCTCACGCTCGATCGCTGAGGCCGAGACTCGAACTGGAACGGGCGAACCGTCCCCACGGAGCAGCTCCTTCTCGATCGGGCCGGCCCGGTCGACCCTGGAAATCGCATCCAGTGCTACACGGTCGGTGTCGCGCCACTCCTCTGGAGTCAGGTCGTCGATGTGCAGTCCAATCAGCTCCTGAGCGGTCCGACCGAGAAGCTCTGCCAGAGACATGTTGACATCGATGATCTCGCCGCGCAGCGTGCACAGCGCAAGACCGATCGGCGAGCTCTCGAACAGCATCCTGTTGTACTGCTGGCTCGTGGTGAGCTCGCGCTCGGCACGGCGGCGCTCCTCCAGCTGCTCGGTGAGCTCTGCTGTTCGCTGCGACACCGTGCGTCGCAAGGAACGGTTCCACAGGATGAAGGCAGCAACCACCACAAGTGCCGGAAGTGCTAAGAAAATCAGAACATGGCGTACCGTTCTGACCAACGACCACCGTGTTGGGGAGCCGAACCACTGACCTCGGATCTCCCGAGTCCGCCCCGTCGCACTGAGGATCGCCAGCCCCTCGTTCAACGCCGCGAGTAGATCGCGATCTCCTTCGCGCACCGCAAAGCAGTACTCCCGTTGACCGATAGGCTCTCCAACATGGACAAGATTGCTCAACCCGAGCGTGTTGCGCAGGTACAGCCCTTGCAGCCGCCCTACCAGCGCCGCGTCGCCCAAGCCGCCCGCCAGCTCTTGAAGCACTCGCGCCGGCGTCTCGAAGGCGACGACGTCACCCACGTCCTGGCGCCGGACGGTATCGTGCATGATGTCGTCACGCTGCACCAGGATGATCCCTGCCTCGAGATCCTCGAGCCCTCGAATCGTGCTACCCCGCCGCACGAACAGTCCGTGACCGACCTTGATATGCGCCGTCGTGAAGTCCACCAACCGGTCACGCTCCGCCGAGTAGTACATCCCGGTCAGGGCATCGATGTTCCCCTCCTCCAGCTCTGTGCGCACTTCGGACCACGGGCCCAGCCGAATCTCGACTGTCAGATCCATGACGTCGGCCACGGCTCGCATCATCTCGACGTTGTAGCCCGTTGCCAGCCCGTTCTCGTCAACAAACTCATAGGGAGGAAACGCCATGTCGCCGCTGACCTTGAGGGCGCGCTCAGGCGTTGCGCCGGCGCCGGCGGCTCCCCCCAGACTCACAGCACCGACAGCCAGCATCAACCAGCTGCTCAATCGGGCACGCAGCCTAGGCTTCCTCACCGAACCATCGTATACCGTCCGAGGCGTTTTGCGAGTTGATCCAGGTCACTCGACCAAGACGCCGGAGCGGGTCCGAGACCCGCTCCGACTACTCCGTCCGATCGGAACGCCTACTGTGTCAGTGCATACCCAGTCGCCACCGTTCCTGACTTCACCGACGCGTCCGCCACAACCGCTTTGCTCGGATGAGCTGCTGCTCTCTCAGCTGCTCCACCGCTGCTGAATGCAACACGAGCCTGCGGACGAGAGACAGTGTCCAAGCTCCAGCCGAGCTGGCGGGCGATCCGGCGGAGCGACTCCTGAAAGACGAGAGCGTTGTCGCGCCCCATCCGAACCACATGCTTCTGGACGTCGCTCAACGCCTGGAGGTCGTGGTCGGCGAACGCGTAGTACCGGCTCCGCTGCTCGACCTCGACGAGCCGTGCCGGCACAGGTACCGAGAGCAGGTGCTCGCAGGCTGCCCGAAGTCGGTTCGAGAATGTCCCGCCTCCGGTTCCGAGACGCCGATAGGCCGCCTCGAGCACCGGCTCGAACCGCCCGTAGAGCTGCGCCACATCCCTCGGATCGATCTGACTCACCATCTCGACAAGCGCATCATAACGCCGGTACGTACCCGCCGCGAGCGCCAGCCGGCGACCGTCGACCTCGCGCACCAGGACGTCCCCAGACGGTTCGAACACCGCGAGCTCACCCTCTGGAACCCGGCCCGAGGCCACCACGTCCACCAGGCGGACGAAACGATCGACCACACGATCCGGCGCCAGCCAGCGGTCCACGTCGGGATGCCCGATCACACCTCGCACCGCTGATCGCACCATCTCGTCATCGACTGCCGCACGGGGCTCGTCCCACGCAGCGTGCTCCACTCCAGGGTCCACCTCCATTCGGGTCCCGATCGTTGCAGCATCCTTCTCAGCTGATGCGCTCGATGAGTGCGGTACCTGCGAAACCTCGATTGCCGGCCGTCGGTGTGCCATCGTCTCAGTCGGCTCAGGCTCTCCAACCGGCACGCCGTGCACCGCGAAGAACACCGCCACCACAACGGTTGTCACTGCGATCACCACGATCATCGAAAACCGGTCGTCCTGTTGCATGTCGGGCCTCCTTTCTTCTACTCATGAAGATCGGAGCCCGACCCGTCGATTCTCCGTCGTGTCGATCCCAAGAAGGTGGCAGATCGTGGCAAAGCGATGGCACACACCTGCTCGATCTCGGGTGGACACGCTCGCCGTACGGCTTACCTTATACAGCACGAGCACCGAAAAGGAGGCACGCCATGTCCGCATCGGCCATGTCTGGAGTCCGGTTGGTGGACTGTCAGGGGACGACCGTCAGGTTCACGGATGCTGTGTTCGATCTCACCAGCCGCGGCAACACCGTCAAGATCGCGAAGGATCCAGAGGCGTACGCGATCGTGACCATGAACAGTCACGAGGTTCCGTACGAGTCACGGGTCGCGGAGGAGCGAGAGCAGTCGATACGCCGCACCGGCAACATCGACTACGAGGACTACTTCACGGTTGTGTGGGACGACAGCCAGTCGCTGCCCGAGCTGGCATTCAAGTCGTCTCCGCAGGAGGTCACTCGGACCTACGTCGAGGGACAGGCCATCGAGCTCGGGCTCGGCCCGGAGACAGAGTACAGAATGCGCTACCGTGACGGTGTCGAAGCGACATTCACACGTCTGAAAAGGACCACCGTCGGCTTCGAGTTCGCCTTCAGCACCGGGTTTTACGGATCGTTCTGGCAGGACCCGGACGGCACGACAACCGTTCGCTTCAAGGGCGATCGCCTGGACGTCGACGAGGACGCACTCCACTCGCAGTCGAAGTTCGTCGTGTCTCGGTCCAAGTACACGGGCAATCTGCTCTTGATCCTGCAGGACGACGCCACGGTATCGTTGCGGTGACGCGACCGTTCGGGCATCGCTCGCCGACTGCCGACTCGAGCGATATCAGATCAGTGCATCCTCCATCCAGCCGAGACGGATTAGATCGATCTGGCTCGGATCGCTGGGCCCGAGCCCGTAGCGGGTATCGGCGATCTGGATGTGGTGTGGCGGTGGGCTGATCGGCCGCTCCTCGCCGAAGTGCCGGCTCCGCTGCGCCTGGATGATCCGCGCTCCGATCGCATCCACCGGCACCGGATCGATGCCCACGATCAAACCGCAGTAGGGCCACACGAACTCTGGAGAGAAACCGTGCGGACCGACACTGTGGAACTGCGGCGTGAGCATGACCAGGATGTTCAGACGGACCTTCCCCTCCAGCTCCGGCAGGTGCCAGATCGCACCGAGTGGTGCGCAGCTGTCACCGTGGTACTCCGGTGGCCGCGGCACGAACGGAATCAGGTTCTTCAGGCAGGTCCCCAGGCCCGACCAGTGGTGGGTGCGCATCGGACGGACGTTGATCAACGCGGTGGCGCGTTCAAACACCGGGTGCGAGCGGACACCGCGATCGTCCACCGCTACATTCCCTTCAGAAACACCGGCCGCCATGACCTCATCGCGGATTGCCGACTCGAGCTCCGGAGGCGTCGGCAGCCGGCGCCACTCGTTCGACTTGATGCCCACCACGTCGCGTGATGACACCACCTGCTTCCAGGCGGCAGTCGCGTCAGTCGTCTCGAACAGCGCCGTCATCGCCTCGTTCAGCATCTCATGAACGAGAGCTCCATTGACCGTGCCGCCGTCGTCCAACACGTCGTCGCGACGGATCAGCACAACCCGGCTGGTGGCCTCCGGCGTCGTCTCGGTCGCACCCGCTTGACCGCGAAGCCCGAGTAGACCGGCCATCGACACTCCCGCGGTCGTGTGCAGGAAACCCCGTCGAGTCACTCCAGTATGGTCGCTCATTGCATGCCTCCTCGCGTCGCGCCTTCGATACCATCGGCCAGGAGCTCCTCGCACAGCTCAGAGCTTCCTGCGGCCAAGACCACCGCCACTCGGCTGGCGGCACGTTCGATCGCGTAGAAACCATCCTCGCGCTGCACACAGGCTCCAGGCTCTCCGTTCAGCCAGCCTCCCGAGAACCTCGTGACTGCCTGTGAAGCTCGCGGCTCGCCAGGAAACTCGATCGCCAGCAACCAGGCCACCGCGTCGTTTCGCTCGTAGGCTGCCAGCACCGCCGACACGTCCGCACCGAGACCGAACGGGTCCTCGGTTCCCATGTACAGGTGGGTGTTGAGAATCCCGAAGGTCCGGAGAAACCGGACGCTCGACCGGTCGAGGCCTGCTTCAGGCAGCGTCCTGACAATCGGCGGCAGCGAGCCGTCTCCTGGATCCGGCAGCGACTCGACGACACCGCGGGCCAGCTCCACGAGTGCTTCCTCATGCGGTTCGACGAGTCCGAGGTTGTACACCGACAGATACCAGCGCCCGTACCACACCGACAGCCATCCAGGCCGCAGCCGCGCGCCATGCCCGACATCAACCGGTTTGCCATCCCGGTCGTGTGTGAACACACCGAACGCATCCTCGCGCGAGGCCATCTCGAACGCATCCACAACGACCTCGGCGCCGGACTCCGACCCATACTGGCGTGAGCTGCAGCGCTCCATCCCGTAGGCGAGGTAAACCTCGGCGTGGCCGTCGATGTAGGCGAAGATCGACTCCGGATCGTAGGTGGCGACTTCGCCAGCCGCCTGCCACCGACCGATTGCATCTGGCAGCTCCACGGTCCCCTCCGTCTCAGCAGCATCGTGCTCCTGGTCACAGCCGGACAGGACTGTCGCGACGGCCAGCACGAGCACAATCCCAAACCGTGACATCGTCCGCAACCACATCCACGACCTCCCTGGCAACGCCGTCTTCCGTAGCCGTTTCGTCGGCTGGCTCGTTCCGTCGGCTGGAGTCACGCAGTCCGATGGTCGATTCGTCATCGACTCAAGCGTAGCACTGACGAGAAGCGGCAGGAGATACGAAGGATCTCGACCGAGGCATTCGAGCTCCCTGCAGCATCGACGTTGTCGTCGGCGGATGCGGCGGCGGCGACGGCATCATCGCCTCGGAACCGAGCTGGTTCGCCTCCGCTCGCTGTTCGAGCACGCTCCTCTCGGCGCCCTGATCCCCCTTGACGAGCTGTGCGCCGGCACCAACCCGTCGGAGGCGATCGAGATTGCGGACATCGTGCTCCGGCTACTGAAGATGCTCGAGCCAGTGGCGTTCGTGACCACGCACTTCCTCGACTTCGCCGCGGAGCGACGCCGGAGTCAACGGCACGAGAATGATGGCTTGGGGTTTCTCCAGGCCGACGTGGATCCGGAGACCGGACCCAGCTATCAGTTCCGGGAAGGCGTTGCCTCAACGTCGTTGGCGGTCGGCACCGCCCATCGGCTCGGCGTCCAGTTCGACGAGCTCCGCAGACGGCTCAACGAGCGTCTTCGGTAACGCACTCGACGAACCGCAACCCCTCGGCCTCGAGGGCTTCGAGCACGGGCTGATACACCATAGGGTGCGTCGGGATGTGACAGCCAGTCAGCGGCAACCGGCCTTCGAGCAGCAACCGGACTGCCACACCGGCTGGCATTCCCACCGTCCGCGCCATCGCGGTCGTACCGCCCGACTCGCCCGTTGCCGTCATCGTGCTGGTGACGCGCTCCCGCCTGTCGTCTTCGTCCGGGTAGCGGACACCGAGACGGTGCACGAGGATCACCATGTCACGGGCCCCCTCGACAAGCGCCAGGCGCGACCGCAAGAGGTGGATCATCGCCTGTGCCGCAGTACCACCCTCGATCCCGATCGGCTCGGTGGAGAACAACCCCAGCCAGCGCAGGTTCTCCATCACTCGACCCGTCGGTGAGATATGCAGGAAGTTCGCCACCCGGTGCTCGAGCTCCGCACCCGGGACCGAGCTTGGCAGAAACATCTCCAGCACCTCGGCCCACGAGCGCTCCGCCATGTCGGGGATGTGAATGTGCTCATGGGGTAGTCCCAGACGCACGATCTGATCCCACGTCTCACTCCAGCCGGGGTATCGCAGCGTGCCGCGGACGAACGTGTGGGTCTGATCCAGTCCGTACAGATCACGGTAGGCCAGCGAGTCCCGGTTCGGGTACGCCTCCATCGGACCGACGCCATCGACATCGATACTCCACGTGTGCTGGAACACGTTGTGCCACGGCACGATCTTGATCTTGCCGCCCTCGAGGAACTGGGCGCCGTACTCAGCCGCCATGACCACGTTGCGCGGGTTCCAGGTGATCCAGTACCGCAAAGGGTTCCCGTTGGCCTCATCGGGCGCTGCCACACCGCCACCGTACGACTCGAACGACTCGATCACCCCACCCGAGGCATCGACCCGATTGATCAGGGACATCGCGGACATGTGGTCGATGCCCGGGTCCAGACCGACCTCACACAGCACCAGCACACCCTGGCG
>CAZEJK010000161.1:8577-11495 GCA_964512045.1 uncultured Thermoanaerobaculia bacterium | reverse complement strand
GCCCGACCTTGGACGCCCGCGCGTGGTTGATCGCCTCGATGGTCTGCGGCATGACGCCATCGTCGGCAGCGACGACGAGCACGACCAGGTCGGTCACCTGGGCGCCACGGGCGCGCATCTGGGTGAATGCCTCGTGACCGGGAGTGTCGATGAACACCACCCGGCGCGCCTCGTCCACCTGAATCACGGACGCGCCGATGTGCTGCGTGATGCCACCGGCCTCCTGCTCGGCGACGCGGGTGGTGCGGATTGCATCGAGGAGCGAGGTCTTGCCGTGATCGACATGGCCCATGACGGTCACCACCGGCGCCCGCGGCGTGGTCTCGCCGATCGGCTCCTCGCTTTCCTCGCGCTCGTAGTCGATCAGCTCCTCGGCCGTGGCCACCATCGCTTCGACGCCGAGCTCCTCGCAGACCTGCTCCGCCAGCTCGTGGGGCAGCGACTGATTTGCCGTGACCATCACCCCGCTGCGGATCAGGTGCGCGATGAGATCCTTGACCATGATGTTGAGCTTCTCTGCGAGCTCGCGAGCAGTCACCATCTCCGACAGGATGATCGGCCCCCCGGGCTTCTCGTCGTCCCGGAACTGGATCGTCTGGCGGGGGCGTGGCACCGGCGGGCCGGCCTCGCGAGACGGACGACGCTTCCGCCCCTTCTTGGAGCGGTTCGGGCCGGCGCCGGGGCGTCCGGCAACGGGCCCGGGCTTCGGCCGCGTGGTCGTCTCCTGCTGGGTCTTGAGCTTCTGCTCCTCGAACTTGTTGAGGAGGTCACGGATCTCGCGCGCATCGGCGGCGGCCTTCGCCTTGCGCGAGGTGGCCCTCGAGGCTCCTGCGCCGGGCGCGGGCTTCTCCTTGCGCTGCTTGTCCGCCTCCTTTTGCGCCTGGAGCCTCTGCCGTATCTCGTCCGGCGAGAGCTCACGCAGGTTGCGCTCCAGCGGAGTGCGCGCCTTCTTGGCGCGAACGCGTTGCGGACGCTGCTGGGCGGGGGGGCGTGGCGAGGAGAGCTCCTCCTCGGAGACCTCGAAGGTCGGCTTCTCTTCGTCCTCGAGCTCCTCTTCCTCCCCCGCTTGCTCGGCGATCGGGGCGGCTTCGGGCTCCGCCTCGGCGGGCGCTGCGGCCTCGGCTTCGGGCTCGACCTCGGCGGTCTCGGCGACCTCTGGTTCAGCTTCAGTCTCCGCGTGCTCGGCAGGCTCCGCCTCGGCCTCTGCAACCTCCGCTTCCTCGGCCTCGGCTTCTGCCGGCGCCTGCTCCTCGGATGGCGGTGCAGCAGCGACCTCGGGAGCCTCGGTCTCTGCTGGCGCTTCAGGCTCTTCGGCCTCGGGTGCCTCGGCGACATCCTCTGCTGCGGGTTGGTCAACCTCAAGCACCGTCTCGGAGGCGGGCTCTGTCTCGAGAGCTTCGTCGTCTGCGGTCGCCGCTTCTGACACAGCTTCCTCAGAGGCCTCGGTAGCGGCGGCGGGCTCCTTCCCAGTGACGCCTGCGTCCTCGTCGCCTTCCTCGCGTGGGCGTCCGGCGACCTCCTCGATCCGTCGTTCGGTCTTGATCACGCGACGACGACGGCGTGCCACTCGATCGCGAGCGCTGGTTCCTTCGTCCTCTGGCGAGCTTTCCGTCCGAACGATGACCTCCCGCGGTCGCTTCTGCAGCGTTTCCCCGGTGATGATCGACCGGACGGTTGAGAGATCGAGGGTGGCTTCCTCGCTCGACACGTTGACCCCGATCGACCGGAGCTTGAAGATCAGCTCGGTCGGGGTGATGCCCATCGTGTGGGCGAGGTCAACCACTCGAAGCTGTTGCACCATAATTCCGTCACTCCTCGCGCGTTACATCGTCTGCGGTTTCGGCCAGGGCGGCGTCGAGCGCCTCCTGGCCCATCTCGAGCAGCCTGGTCGCCGTCACTGGACCAATTCCAGGAATCGACGAGAGGTCGTCCGCCGATTTGGCGAGGAGATCCTGAACCGTGTGGGTTCCGTGCTCCTCGAGGCGTTCGCGGAGACGGTCCGTGAGCCCCGGGAGGTCCTCGAGCGGGATCAGCTGCTCATAGTCGTAGGTTGGCGTGGAGCTGGTGGGAGCAATCTGCTCCTCTTGCTCGTCGACGCCCTCCATCTGTCGCAACATGGCGGCAAGGGCCGAGGCCAGCTCGTCCTTGACCGCGTCTTCGCTCTTGATCTCGATCCGACAATCGAGCAGCCGTGTTGCCAGGCGCACGTTCTGGCCGCGCTTGCCGATCGCCAGCGAGAGCTGCTCCGCGCCAACGATGACGTCGAGCACGGTATCGCTGACGGCTTCAGTGATCGGCTCGCCGTCCTCGTCGTATAGCGGTGCTCCATCCTCGTCGCGGGCCTGGCGGTGGATCTCTTCCTCGCGTACGGCGACGCGGTTGATCTTTGCCGGCGCCAACGCGTTCTGGGCAAAGACAACCAGATCCGAGTTCCACGGGATGATATCGATCTTCTCCCCCTTCAGCTCGCGTGTGATCGATTGCACCCGGGATCCCTTGAGCCCGACGCAGGCGCCGACAGGGTCGACATCGCGGTCGCGCGAGAACACGGCAACCTTGGCACGCTCTCCCGGTTCGCGAGCACACTTCTTGATCACGACGGTGCCGTCGTAGATCTCGGGGACCTCCATTTCGAGGAGCTTCTCGAGGAGCTGGGGGTCGGTGCGGGAGAGCACGACCTGTGGTCGGTTGGCATCCATCGTGACGTTGACCACCACTGCGCGAATGCGATCGCCCTGGCTGTAGCGCTCACCACGGACCTGCTGGCTGCGCGGCACGATGCCCTCGGTGTCGCCGAGCTCGATGATGATGTTGCCTCGGTCCATCCGTTTGACGATTCCGTTGATCATGTCACCGAGGCGCGTGGAGTAGTTCTCATACACCACGGCCCGCTCGGCCTCGCGAACACGCTGGAACAG
>CAZEJK010000161.1:0-8567 GCA_964512045.1 uncultured Thermoanaerobaculia bacterium | reverse complement strand
AAACATTCATGAGTCGCAGAGATCTCCGGCGACAGAATAAGATACTTGCCCAGCTCAGTGCTACTGATGCCCTAACCGGTGTGCTCAACCGTCGCACGCTGGAACAGCACCTGGCGTGCTGATTGTGCGGCGATCCGACCGAGCTGCGACGTGTCCAACGGCCAGCGAAGCTGCTCGCCGACCTCGATCTCGGAGTCGTGCTCGCGGGCTTCCTCGAGCGACAACTCCATCTCGGGGTCTTCGACCTCCTCGACCACGTCGCGCACCCGCCAGCAGGAGACCTCGCCGGAAACCGGGTCGATCTCGGTTGTGACGTTCCGCTCTTTGAAGTGCTTCCGGGCGGCCGAGGTAATTGCCTCGGCAACGGCTTCGAGCAGCTTGTCGGCCTCGATGGCCCGCTCGGACGCGACCTGGCGGATGAGAGTGTTGATTTCGAGCTTCATCGGCGGCGGTTCCCCTCATTCAGTTCCGATGCCCAGTCGATCTCCAGACGGGTCTCAAACACCTGCTCGTACGGCAGCTCGATGACCGCCTCGTCCTCGGTCTCCACGCGAACTTGGTTGTCCTCCAGGTCCAGCAACCGGCCGCGGACCGTCCGGTGCTGACGGTAGGAAGGCGCCATGCGAACCTTGACACGCTCGCCGACGAACCGCTGGTAGTCCTCGCGCTCGTAGAACTTCCGCTCCAGGCCCGGCGAGCTGACCTCGAGGGTGTACCGATGTGGGAACGGATCCTCCACATCCAGAACGGCGGAAGCCTGGCGCGAGATGGTGGCGCACCGGTCCAGGGTGGCGCCATCAGGTCCATCGACGATGAGCCGCAGTGTCGTGTTCGGCCCCGACCCAGAGATCTCGACTGCGAGCAGACGGAGCCCCTCCTCGGCCACCATGGCGGCGAGCTGGCTCTCCACATTTGTCTGCAGCCGTCTCAACTGAGCACCTCCGCGCTGCTACCAAAAAAAGTGGGCCAACGGCCCACTTTCTTTCGAAAGCAGCAGCGAGGGGTATACCACAGATCCGGCCGTCTATCAAACGGTTTCCTCGGGTTGTACGGGAGGCAGGACGTGGCACGAGGAGCCGTGAACGCAAGCCAGCGCGGCGGCTGGCTGGACCGGGTAGACTCGGCGCATGCAGTGGATCCGTGACGCGGTGGCAGCTCGAGGCGGGGCAGTCAGCTTTCGCGAGTTCATGGAGCTGGCTCTTTACGACTCAGAGCACGGCTACTACGCGGGTGATCTGCCGCGCTACGGCCGTGGCGGCGACTACCTGACGGCGCCAAGCGCGTCGCGCTGGTACACCGCGACGTTTGCGAGCCTGCTGGCACGGCTCGCTGACTCGGCTGGCGGTCCCGTCCAGCTGGTGGATGTGGGCTCCGGTGACGGAACCTTCCTCGCCGGCGTGTTGGCCGCCGGGACAGCCGGGAGCGTCGCGCACTGCTGGTCGGTGGAGCAGGGGGCCGGAATGCGGCGTCGGCAGCACCAACGCCTGGACGGTCGTCGCGTGTCCATCGTCAGCAAAGTGTCCGCGCTGCCGAGACTGTCAGGGCCAACGGTCGTTCACGCCAGCGAGCTGTATGACGCGGCGCCGGTCCACCGGGTGCTGCAGCGCGCGGACGGCTTGCAGGAGCTGTGGGTGATGGTAGCTGGAAGCTCGCTCGAGTGGCAGGAGCGGCCGGCGCCGGAGAGGCTGCGGGAGTATCTGATCCGTCATGACGTCGCGCTGGTCGACGGCCAGATAGCGGAGATCAACGCGACTGCCGAAGATGCCCACCGTCGGCTGCTCGGGCACCTCGGACTGGACGCTGCCGTGGTGGTCGTCGACTACGGTTACCCGGCGCGCCGACTGTACGATCCGCGCGGCCGCAGAAGCGGTTCGCTGGCATGCTATGCGAAGCATCGCGTGCACCGCGATCCCCTCGCAGCTCCAGGTATGCACGACATTACCGCCCACGTGAACCTGGACGATCTGCGCCTGGCAGCTGCCGGCGAGCTCGACGAGGTGTCGCTGCTGCCGTTGGCCGAGCTTCTGATCCGTGCGGGCCTCGGGCAGGTGCTGGCGGACGCAGGCCTGGACGAGACGGCCGAGCTCAATGCCAACACTGTGACCGCCCGCCAAGAGATCAAGCGTCTGCTGGACCCGGACGGGATGGGAACGGATCTCAAGGTGCTCATCCAGGCCCGGGGTGTGCTCTCTGACGCACTGGCGGCCATGCTCGGCGTGTGAGCGGCGCGGCACGCTGCAGGTCGTGTCCGCGCGGCCTTTCGTGTTCGAGGTGGCTTCGGATACGATGAGAGCTTGCATCGCAGGTCAGTGTCTGCTACCACGCATGGGTTGATTCATGCCGCGTGAGTCGGATAACGAGAACCAACCGAACCGATCGGAGGTCCCCAATGCCAGTGATTGCGTTTCTCTTCGGGGTTGTGGTGTATGTCGTCTTCAGGGTGCTCGTCTCGGGCTTTTACACGGTGCGTCCAGACGAACGGGCGGCCATCACGAGCTTCGGCAAGGCAGTCACGCTGCCGGGCTCGGCGCCAGGGGCGGATGCTGCGCTCTCCGAGGCGGAGCAGGAGCGGTATCAGTACCCGAGGGTCCAGGTGAGAGGTCCCGGTGGGCCGTACTTCAAGTGGCCGTGGCAGGAGGTGCACAAGACCAGCATCGCCACCCAGGCCGTCGACTTGGTGTGGGATCCAACCAAGGAGCAGTCCACCATCGAGGCTGTGACGAAGGACAATCTGACGACCGGCGTCAACGGCCAGATACGGTACCGCGTCAGCGACAACAATCTGTATGCGTACCTGTTCGGTGTGACGAGCCCACTCGAGCACGTCATGGGGTTCTTCATCTCTGTGCTGCGCGAACGGATCGCGAACTTCGTGGACCCGAAGGGACAGAGCCTGGTGGCCACGGACGAGCTGGAGGGCGAGGAGGGCTCCAGTGCAGTGGAGCTGTCCGAGGGCGTGTCGATTAACGATCTGCGCAAGAACCTCCCGTTGCTGAATGAGTACATGGAGGAGCAGTGCCGCTCCACTGCGGGTCGTTACGGCATCGAGCTGGATGCCGCGCTCATTACCGAGATCGACCCACCGCCGGAGGTGGATCGGGCGCTGTCGGCCATCAACAGCACGCGCAACCAGGTGGCTGCAGACATCAGCACGGCCCGAGCAGACTCCGAGCAGCAGATCACCATGAGCAAGCGCGCGGTCGAGATCGCGACGAACAACGCTGAGGCGGAGGTCGCGCCTCTCCGTGAGCTGGCGGGCTCACTGACGCGGATCAAGACCGAGGGAGGTTCGTCCGCACTCACAGCGTACGTGCGCAACATGCGGATGCCGCTGCTCGGACGCGCCCGTCGCATCATCGAGTCGGCGCCGGAGCCGCAGCGCCGGCCCAGCGGAGGTGCGTCATGATGGCCCTGTCGTTCATCGGCTTCGTGCTCGGTCTCATCATCGTTCCGATCGCGCTCAAGCTCGTCATCGCCTTCGGCGGGTACACCGTGGTGGGCGAGTGTGAGTCTCAGGTGTTCACCCTGTTCGGCAAGGTGCTGGGAACCATCGACTCTCCGGGGCTCCACTTCCCGGTTCGCGAGTTTGGCGTGAAAGCGGTGCTGATCCCGTTCTTCGGCAAGAAGTACCGTGTTTCGACGGCCTTGCGTCAGCACTATCTGCGTAGCCAGATGGTCAACTCCGAGGAAGGGACGCCGATGGGGGTCGGAATCTGGTACGAGATGCAGGTCAACGACCCCACGTCGTACCTGTTCGTCAATGCCAACCCCGAGGGGTCGCTGCAGGCAAACGTGGCGAGCTCGACGATCTCGACGCTCAGCAACCTCGAGATGGAGAAAATGCTGGAGGATCGCCACAGCTTGAGCCGGACTGTCCGCAGTGCGGTGTCCCCTTTGTCAGAGAAGTGGGGCTACCGTCTGGGCTCGGTCTACATCCGAAAGGTCGGGTTCACCGATCGACAGATGGTGGACAACATCACCGAGAAGGTCGTCAAGCGGCTGGTCCAGGTGACCAGTGCCATGAAGCAGGATGGCGAGAACCGGGTCGGGCTCATCAAGAGTGAGACGGCCAAGAAGGTGTCCCAGAAGCTGGCAGAGGCGACGTCGATGCGTCCATCGGTTGTCGGGGCCACCCTGAACGAGATCGGCCGCGAGGATCCCGAGATCCTCAGCACCGTGCTCGAGGTCATGGAGACCGAGAAGCTGCTGGAGTCGGGAGCGCAGGTGGATGTCCTGCCATCGACGAGCAACGTGCTGGTTCAGCTCGGCGACGAGCGGATCGCTCCGGCGCAGGCAGCCGAACGGCACCGGTCAGTCTGAAGGGTCTGCACCACACCCGCAGAGAGAATGAACACGGCCGGCGCCCGAGGGCGCCGGCCGGATTGTATGGCAAGGTGGGCGAGGCGTCTCAGGTGTCCTGCGGCTCTTCCTCGAGATCCCCGCGCAGCCTCCGACGCTCCTCCTCGGTGCTCTGGTCGTCCTGCTCGGGTGGTACCTCACCGCGACGGACCAGGGCGCGGTACCAGTTCGGGTGGTGGTGGTGCGCCCACTCACGGGTCACCGAGCCATCCACCAGCACGCGCCAGGTGCCGGGGTTGGCCACCGTGCCGAGGTACGCGTGCGCGAGCACACCCGCGATCAGGAAGAAGCCGACGAGGTTGTGGACCGTCGAGGTGGCGCAGATCGTGGCGAGGCTGAACCACGGCTTGGCGACGAGGATCAGGCCGGTGATCGAGATGATCGCGCCGAACACGGCGGTAAACCAGTAGAACATCTTCTGACCGGCGTTGAACCGTCCCGCCGGGACGTGCCCCTTGTGGCCGAGGTAGCCGCCGAGCTTGCGCATCCACTCGGTGTCGTAGGAGGCGAACACTGCGTCCCGGAACCAGATGATGCCGCCGATGATGGTGGTGATGATGAACACGATGCCAGCGACGATGTGGAAGTTGAGCAGCGACTGGGCCGAGCCGAACAGGAGCTCCTGCCACAGGTGGAGGTTGAACGCCAGGATCAGACCACTGATCGCCAGGATGATGAACGCGATCAGCCGGAACAGGTGCACCCCGCGCTCCAGAAGCGAGAACCGTTGGATCTCGTGGGAGTACGGGTCGAAGGTGATCCGCTTCGGCCCGTAGCTGTGGTAGTGGACCACGATCAGGAACACCACCAGGATGATCACCGGGCCGATGTACGGGCTGACGATCTGCTGGTGGAACGTGTTGAAGTGGAACGCCCACGGCTGACAGCCGAAGAACAGGCCGTTGGAGCGCGTGACGGGCGCGGCGTCCTCGCCGGGACCGTGCAGCCGGACCGCCTGCTGTCCCCTGAAGAAGTTGACGTCGGTGGCGTGACAGTCGCCGCAACCGTTGGCTCCGAGTGCGGCGCGAGTCGGCGCGGTGTTGTGGTTGATCGAGAAGTCGACGTACGTGGCGCCCTCCAGCGGAGTGCCCTCCAGCGAGCTCGATACCAGCTCACCGTTCTCGTCGAGCTCGTACGCCGTCTCACCGGTGAGAAATACGGGCTGCACCTGTGCGAACCGCTCGTTGTCCGCCAGCGTCTCTGTGAAGGCCCGCAGACCGGCGATGATCTCCTCGTCCCGGTTGACCTCCTTCATCCCGTCCTCATCATCGTCCTCGACCTCGGAGCGGTACTGCTTCCAGGCGGTCTCCTGCTCCGAGAGAAACAGCGGGTAGATCAACCCGTCCGCGTCGCGGTTGCCCCACCACACGGCGAGGAAGTGGTTGACGTTGTAAACGAGCCCGTCGTCCCATCGATCGTAGTCCGGCTCCCATGTGCCCTTTGCGCCGGGCTCGTCGGCTTCGGCGGGTCTGGTGCGAAACTCGAGCTCGCCGGTCGACGTCTCGTGGCCGAGGGCAGCAGCGCGTCTCAGTGATGGGATATGGCAGCTCTCGCAGGCGATGTTCTTGATGTGCGAGGGGCGGACCTTCTCGTGGTCTGGCACAGGCGCACCGAGATGACCTCCCCGGTGACACCCCTCGCAGTCCAGCATGGTGCCTTCGTGCTCGGGCGCCGCCGTGAAGGTGGGGCTGTCGCCCTTGGCGATCTGGTGGTCCAGGCCTGCGGGGTGGCACGCTGTGCAGCTGACCCCCTGCTGCTGGTGGATGTCCGGGTTGAAGATGTCGTTCCACGAGAAGCCGCGCTTGCGGACATCCGAGCGGCCGTGGCAGTTGACGCAGTTCTCGTCCGGCGGCGGCCAGGACATCTCGAGGGTGATGGTGCCGTCGGCGTTGAACAGCCGTTTGTGGTACGCGACCGTGGGCTCGCTGCCTCGCCGCACCGATCCCTCGACGACGCCGATCCGGGAGCCTGCGACCACTGCCCACTTGTAGTTTCCCTGCTTGAGCTGGTCGATCCGGCTCTGGAAGTCATACCCCTCGAGGTGGCAGACGAAGCAGTCGGCCTCGACCACACCGCTGGCGTCCCACTTGCTCTGATAGTAGTCGCCGTCCAGTGTCTCCGCCAGATCGGGGTTTGCGGCGAGGTGCTCGTCGTAGCGGTTGCCTTCGCGGTCGAACTCGAGGCCGCCGCCTCCCGGGTGACAGGCGCCGCACGGCGGCTGACCGCCGCCCGGCGAGGAGAACCCGACGAAGTCGTACACCGTCAGATCGATCTCGTCAGGGGTCGTGCTCTCCTTCTTGGCGAGCTGACGGTACGCGAACGGGTACCACCGGCCCATGAACCCGTTGGAGAGGTCCCACGGCCGACCGGACTCGACGCCGTAATCGTCGGAGATGACATCCCACCCCATCTGGAAGTGGTAGCCCTCCGTGATGACGTCGTAGTCGTGGCACATGCCGCAGGTCTGCTTCATCGAGAACGGCGCCGCGGCGTTGCTGTCGTTGATCGGATCGATGAAGTCGCCGTTGGTGTCGAGCAAGTAGATCGGTGGATGCTGCGCGAAGGCACTGGAGGCTCCGAGGAGAGTGCCGAGCAGCAGGCATGCGACGGCGCACACGGCGCCCCAACGGGGAGAGATGGTCATGGGTGTCTCCTTTCGGGTTGGAAACCGGCGGGCAGAGCATGCCGGGGTATGGTCTGAACTGAGGAGGGAGAAGTTCGATAGGAACAGGTCTCATTCTCTGAGCCGTTCCTCGAGGTGTCAGGTCCACCGCTGGCGGTGCGACGCGGGGCCACTCCAGTGGTCGTTACCTCTGGGGACCGAACGCGCGAGTCGCAGCTACCGATCGCCCTGTTCCCCCACCGGGGAGTGTACCATCGAGCGCTGAAGCTGTTCCATTCTTGCGACGTTTGCGCGAATGCTCAAGAAGGTGTGACGGCAGGTGGACTGCGGACGATGCAGGGACGCTGGTGCCTTGCAGCTCGCGGACGGTGAACGACGACGCCACAGAAGCGGTGAAGTAGGCGAACACGAAGTAACCGGCAAACATCCAGAAGAGCGCGAACGCCTTGCCCCATGTGCGCTTCGGCGTGGTGTCGCCATAGCCGACGGTGGTCACGGTGACCGCCGCCCACCAGAACGCTTCGCCGATGCCGCGGACGTAGGTCCGTGGAAAGTCGGGGTTGTGCCGCCGCTCGAACAGCCAGATGGCGTGGGCGGAGACCAGAAGCATGAACAGGAACAGCCCTGTGACGTACAGGAGCTGGCGGGTGAAGATCACGGACTTGACCCGTGCCGCCCATGTGCCGAGCAACGTCGAGTCTGGAGCACGGACCAGAATCTGCAGACCGGACTTGAAGTACGCATGCGAGAAGTCGAGCAGCTCCTCCCGACGCGAGGTGATGCCGATCCCGAGCCGCTCGGCAGTGGTCGTGTCGACCAGATACCCTTCGAGGGCGCCCTGGCGGACCTGGTAGCCGATCGGTGCTGCGTACTCCGGTTGGTCGAGGTTGTCGAGGTACTTCTGATGCAGAGGGAACCAGCCGTTGGCCCAGAGATCGACCTCACTGGAGGCGACGGCGGTGTAGAACTCCTGGTTCTCCATCGTGCTGATGGTGCTCACCTCGTACCCCAGCTCGATGAGGAGCTCGCGGACGACCTCAGCTTGAAACCAGCCGGTGTCCCATGTGGCCCGTGCCATCCGGACTGTATCTGGACCGCCAGAGGCCGTAACCGTCGGGGATAGGGCCATGGCAATCGCCGTGATGGCGGAGACGCTCAACACGTTGACCTGTCGGTACAGTGTGCGAACCACCGCGAGGAAGCACCCCCCCGGGACCTGCCGGCAGGCCCCGGGGCGGAGAGTCGGTCGCGGAGAAGCTACGGTAGCCACTCGTCCACGCGCTCCGGGTTGTACTTCATCCACCGGACGGCGCTCCGGTAGGGATCGCGTCAGTCTCGAGAGGCGACCATTGTGCTGCGGCTGACTATAGCAGATGATCCGCGATCTCGCCTGGGGCCGTCCCTTTGCTGGCCAGGGGGGAGCCCTGATCTCATCTGGAGGGATCCCCGAGGCGTTTGGCGGCTCAAGCATCCCGCATCTTCGAAAATTCGAGGCATGCGCCGGAGACCGGATGGCCGGGATCCGGCTGTCGGGGCCAGGACCGGAGCCGGGCTGTGGCGTCGTGGCTTCTGCGTGTCAGAGTGG
>CAZEJK010000160.1:0-11660 GCA_964512045.1 uncultured Thermoanaerobaculia bacterium | reverse complement strand
CAGAGCGCTTCGCCAGTTCGAAGAGACCGGTCTCGATCTGGAGGTCCTGGATCCCTGCGATTCCTGAACAGTGCTCAGTTTGCGTCGCGAGATGATGATCGAAGGCGGGCTCGCAGCTCACCTCGGAGCCCTCGACCGAGCCCTCTCGACCAGGCCGATCGAACGCATCGAAGAGCTGAGAGCGGCAGAAGAGCGAAGTTGAGAAAGCTTTTCCTGGCACGGTTTCTCATCTGGGGACATTTGTACGCGGTACCGCTCCTGGAAGCTCATCGGAGGCTGAGCGAAGCTCGCTTCCGCAGCCGCCTCGCCGGGGGCCGCGGACCCGCCTCCGGATGGCCGGGCTCTGGACCGGGACCCGCGCCGCCGCCCTCCCCGCTCGGAGTGGCCGAGGCTTCACTGGCCGCGTGGCGCAGGAGGGCTTGCGGCGGCGCATCCCCAATCGGCAAGCAGTCACCTCAGCGCTCTGCACGGCCGGAAGCCGGATATTGAAAAAGCCGGATATGCGAAGATCCGACTTGACGGCTGCCCGGCGACGCTGCACACATGTCACCATGGAGATGACACGACTCGGCAAGAAGGGCCAGGTGTCGATTCCGAAGGCCGTTCTCGACACCCTTGGGCTGACTCCGGAGACCATGCTGCTGGTGGAGACCACCCAGGACGGGGCGATTGTCCTGCGTCCAGCAGGCCTCTATCCCGTGGAGCTCTACAGCGAAGACCGCGTGCGTGAGTTCCTCGAGGACGATGGGCTCAGTGAGGAGCAACGGCGACGACTGGCCGGGGCGCTCGAGTGAGGCTTTTCCTGGACGCCAACGTGCTCTTCACCGCGGCGTACTCACCGGACGGGAGGTCGTCGGCACTGTTCTTGCTCGCCGCGCGCGGCCACTGCGACCCGATCAGCTCGCGCCACGCCATCGACGAGGCCGAGCGTAACATCGCGCGCAAAGCTCCTGCTCGGGAGGAGGCGTTGGGCGAGCTGCTCCAGGTCGTCCGGCGAGTCCCCGAAGCCGATCCACGGCTGCGCGCATGGGCCGCGGCGCTCGGCCTTCCGCCGGGAGACACACCAATTCTGGCGGCTGCAGTCGCGTCAGAGGCTGACCTTCTCGTCACTGGCGACCGAAGACACTTCGCACCGCACCTTGGCCACCACCACGGCGGCGTGTTGGTCGTGACTCCCGCTCGAGCCCTCGAAGCGGTGCTCGACGCTCTGACCGAGCGCAGCTGAGCGCTTTCGCCGAAGAGTCGGCGAAACGTCTGCTCTGCATACCCACCCAACGAAGCCCGCACGGCCCCGGTCATGGCCTTGGACGCCGGATGCCCGACCTCGCCCAGGACGTAACGCCCTGGCACCGCGTCTTCCGCTCGCAACTTCCTCGTGTCCTAAAGCCCGGCACTTTGGGGGAGGATTTTCGGGGAGGGGGCGATCTATCACGTTTACAACCGTCTGGCGCGCGGCGAGCAGGTTTTCGCGGCGGAGGACGAGGCGGGGCGCTTCGTGCAGCTCCTGCGGGAGGTTGTGCGTCGGGACGAGGTGACGGTCTTCGCGTGGTGCCTGATGTCGAATCACTACCACCTCGCGCTGCGGACGGGCGCGGTGTCGCTGGACCGGCCGATGCGCAGCCTTCAGCAGCGAGTGACGAGGAGCGTGAACGCGCGGCGGAGGGTTTACGGGCCGCTGTGGCAAGGGCGGTACCGGGCGAAGCTGGTGGATGACCAACGGTACTTGGACTCGTTGTTGGCCTACATTCACCTCAACCCGGTGACGGCTGGGGTGGTCGATGATCCGGCGGAGCACCGGTGGAGCGGCCACCGCGAGCTGGTGGGGATGGTGCGCGACCCGATCGTGGACGTCGATGAGGTACTGCGGGTGTTCGGCACTACGAGGCGTGGAGCGCGCACAGCGTACGTGGGCCGGCTGAAGGGGGTGGTGGAGGAGGAGTGGGTCGGCGAGGCGCCGGGTCGGCTACCGTGGTGGCGACTGGGTCGGCCGCCGAAGGGAGAGGACGAGGACCCCGATGATTCCGCACGTCGGCGGAGAGAGCGTGGCGCCGAGCGACCGGAGTGGCGGCCGCACCTGGGCGCCGTGGCGCTGGTCGAGGCCGGCGCATGCGTTCTCGATGTGGGTCTCGACGACCTCCGTTCGCGCCGGCGGGACGGGAAGGTGGTTCGGGCGCGCGAGCTGCTGATGCTGGTCGGCGTCGAGCGCTACCGTCTGCGCGTCGTGGACCTGGCCGAGGCGCTTGGCCGGTCGCCCGATGGCATGACGAAGACTCTCGCTCGGGCGATCAGACGGCGGTCGGGGGACCCGAGCTTCTTGGGCGACTTGGAGACACTCGATCAGCAGCTCGCGAAAGGCGGAAGCGCGAAGCCGGCAGTATCGAACAGTTAAGGCGGAACGGCGTGCCTGGCACCCTTCTGGCACCCTTCTTCTTCTTCCCCCAAGCCCTGGCGTGGCCTCATCGACGCAGGGGTGGTGGCCGGGATCGCCTGGGGGCTGGCCAGCCTCATCGGCTTCTTCGTCGCCGAGCTGGTGCGTGGGGACTACCCGACCGATCCCCAGGTGCCCGAGGGGGTCTGAGCACGGGGCAGCGCCCGGGTGCCCCGGTGGACTGGGGAGGTCACTGCGTTGTCACGTCAGGCGCTGGCGCTCCGACCATTGGATTTTCGTGATCATGGTGTATGATCTCGAATCAGGACGAACCGCACGCGAGGTCGGGTCAGCGCTCCACCGCCTGCCGTTCGCCTTCGACAGCAGCCAGCTGGCGAATGAGCGAGGAGGAGGACCAGTGACGACCACCGGATCAACGACCTGTCCCGAAGTATGCCTCACCAGGCAGCGGCACACCTTCCGGTTGGTGGCGAGCCTCGCGGCGACGCTGCTGCTGGCGGTCGCTCCCGCGGGCGCGATCACCTACGTGCACCACTTCCAGCCGGGCCCCAGGACGCCCACTGGGGGGCTGGTCTCCGACGGAACATCGTTCTACGGCACGACCGCGTCCGGCGGCTTCTCGGACCGCGGAACCGTGTTCCGCATCAAGGCCGACGGCAGTGATTTCACCGTTCTGCACGAGTTCGCCGGGAACACGAGCGAGGGCGGTCGCCCCCTCGGCCCGCTCGTCCTCACGGGCGGGTCCCTCTACGGGACCACGTCGGGGGGTGGCGCCAACTACCGCGGAACCGTCTTCAAGATGAGCACGGATGGGTCGACCTTTCAGACACTGCACGTATTTGGCCTCCCGCCCGACGGGGAAGGGCCCGGAGCGGGTCTGACGCTGCACGGTACCTTCCTCTACGGGACGACCGAGCTCGGCGGCGCCGCGGATCTGGGCACGGTCTTCAGGATCGATACCGACGGCAACAACTACTCGCGCCTTCACGAGTTCGTCACCGGCGGTTCGCAAGGCTCGAGCCCCATGGGGCTGCTGGCCGTGAGCCCCACCGGCATCGTCTTCGGGACGGCGAGCGGTGGCGGCAGCGGGGGCATCGGCACCATCTTCAGCTGGGACAGCAGCAGCACCCCCGCCTTCAGCGTGCTTCACCACTTCGCGACGGGCGGTGCAAGCGGCGCGAACCCTGAAGGTGGTCTCCTCCTGGTCGGAACCACGCTCTACGGCACGACAACCAATGGCGGCGGGTCGGGGCTCGGGTCCGTATTCTCTTTCCCGGCGGCTGGGGGCTCGATCACGATGCTGCACAGCTTCACCGGGGCCGCTGATGGCCAGTACCCGGGGGCCTCCACCCTCACTTCTGACGGGTCCACCCTCTACGGCGTGGTGGCCGAGGGCGGCTCCTCGGGGGATGGAACCATCTTCTCGCTCCCGGTGGGTGGCGGCGCGATCACGGTCCTTCACCACTTCGTGGGCGACGACGGTTCCTCTCCGCGGGGCCGCCTTCTTCTCGAGAGTGGGAACCTGTACGGGATCACGCGCTGGGGGGGGGCGCCGGACGAGGGCGTCTTCTTCATGGTGGCGAGCGGCGGGGGCGGCTTCTCCGCCCCGTACACCTTCCCGGGCTCCAGTAGCGACGGGTCGATCCCGCGGGCTGGCCTGGTAGCGGACGCCGCGGGTTACCTCTACGGCACGACCTCCAGCCACGGGCTCGAGGCCAACGGCGGGATCTTCAAGGTCAAGACCGACGGCAGCGAGTACACCATCCTCCACAGCTTCGCCGACGACGCCACGAACGGCTACGAGTCGTACAGTCCCCTCGTGCTCGACGCGGCCGGCAACCTCTACGGAACGACGTGCTATGGAGGCCAGTTCGGCAGTGGCACGATCTTCGCCATCATGACCGACGGCACCGGCTTCGACATCCTCCACTCCTTCGCCGGCGACCCGGTCGATGGGGCGTGCCCACGGGGACGCCTCCTCCTGGACGGGACCATCTTGTACGGGACGACCGAGTACGGTGGCTCTGGGGGCGACGGCACGGTCTTCAAGCTCGACCTGGAACCTGCAGTCCCCACTCTTTCCGTGCTGCACAGCTTCGCGTCGGCGGATGGGGTGAATCCTACCGGCGGCGTCATCCTCGACGGAGCCGGCTTCCTCCATGGCACGACCAGCTACGGTGGCACGGGCGACCACGGCACGATCTACACGATAGACACCGACGGCAACAACTTCTCCGTGCTGCACCGCTTCGCGTCGGGAGTGGACGACGGTAGCCACCCGCATGGCGAGCTCGTCATCGACGGCTCGGGAGACCTGTACGGCACCACGGCGGAGGGTGGTGCAGCGAGCGGCTTGGGATGGGGCACGGTCTTCCGCTTCACCAGCGGCAGTGGGATCACGCTGCTCCACTCGTTCACGAGCGATCCGGATGGCCGGTTCCCGCATGCTGGGCTCGTCCTGGCCCCCGGGGGATGGTTGTACGGGACCACGGACGGCGGTGGCGCGTCCGGAGGTTACGGAACCGTGTTCGCCCTCACGACCTCCGGTACCGACTACCAGCTCCTGGGCTCGCTCGCCTCCGATCCGGACGGCGCTTTCCCGCAGGCTGCGCTTCTTCTCGAAGGCGGCACGCTGTACGGGGTCACCACGGAGGGAGGCACATCCGGGTGGGGAACGGTGTTCTCGATCACCAGCCCGGTGCCGGTGGAGCTGCAGCGGTTCTCGGTGGAGTAGCCCGCCGGCGAGGAGCGAACCTGCGGATCAGGTGGGGCGCGCGCGCCGCGCGCGCCTTTCCGCCGGGGGTGGCCGAAGCCGCGGGGCGGCCACGAGGTGCGCCCTCCGCGGTGCCGACAGAGCCAAGGGACACTGTAATTGTCGGTTCCCGGTGGCGGTCATCCGCCACCGGTGCAGCAGGAGGGTCGTGATCGGTTCTCCGCCCCCCCCCAAAAACCGTCCGATGCGCGTTAATCGAGGCCACCACCGGCAACACGACTCTCGAGAAGGGCTCGGACGGCAGCACCCTCATCGGGTCTCAGCTGTGGTGGTCGTCCCGGGCGGATGCAGGAATCAGGGGCTTCCGAGCCGACGCTGGCGGTTGTACCACCGGGCGAAGGCGGCCTGGACGTTGCGCATCAGCTCCGAGACGTCGAACAGCCGCTCGCGGAAGTGCTCCCACTGCGCGTCACTCCACAGAGCCAACCGTGCCTGCGACGCCTTGGACGGGTACATCATCCGGGCACGTCGCTCGGGCTCCTCCCGGCTCACCACCCTGGGCTCCTCGAAGCGCACCACCAGGTGGTAGTGGTTGCCCATCACCGAGAAACCCGTCGGCGAGCAGAAGTAGACTCCGCAGAAGTGACGGATGGTCTCGATCAGCTTCCGCGACTCCCGGGCCTCGGCCAACGGGTACTCGCCCTGGGTGGGTGCCAGTGCCGCACGTCGACTCGGCCGCGGCCGAGAAGGTGTTTCAGCACAGGGTGAAGCCATTCCTGATGGACGAGGGTTTGCTGACCGAGGAGCGGGGCAATTTGCTCCTGAGCTGGCGTCACTCGGGCTTCTCCGTCCACAACACCGTCACCGTGGCCCCTGATGACCCGGACGGCCTGGAGAGGCTCGCGCGGTACCTCGTGCGGCGACCTGTCAGCCTCGGTCGACCCGAGTTCGATGACGGGGGCGAGCGGGCGACCTACCGGGTCAAGAAATCGGCCAAGGCGGGGTCCGCTGGTCAGGAGGTGGTCGAGAGCTTCGACCCGCGCGACCTCCTGGCCCGAATCCTGATGCACGCGGTCGAGCCAAGGGCCCAGGTCATTCGCTACTACGGCGAGTACGCCATCCGGATCGGTGCCCATCGGTGCCACGTACCGCCATCGGTGCCACATCGGTGCCACGTACCGCAAAGTTCTCAAAGCCGGTCGAACTGACTGGGTGTGCGCGGGAGAACGAATTCGGCATACGGCCACTGTCGAGCGAAGCTCGACGCCAGCCGGTTGAGGGAGTCCAGGAACTCTGGGGCCGACTTTTGCAGAACCAGCCCATCGGAGACCCAGCGGCTGACCGAGCTTCTTCCCTTGTTGACGATCACCTCGACCTCTTTGCTCGTGTACCCGAGCCAGGAGACGGCGAAGGTCGCGAAGAGGCATCGATACCAGGCGAGAAGGCGGGCTCGACTGCTTCCTGACAGCGCGCCGCGGGTGAGCCCAAGTTCAGCCTCTGCCATGGCGAGAACATCGACGAGCTCGGGACGTGCATGCTGCTCGGGCGCCAGAGGCTGCCCGAGATAGTTGGTGGAGCCGCGGGGCGCCAGGTTCCGCGGAACGGTCTCGTCGTCCTCCTGAACGGTCTGCCACCAAGGGAGTCTTCTGACCCCGGTCGACAACCAACGAGCCTCCGTCACCGCCCGAACGTGGTTCGTGTACACCGAGCGGGCGGTGGTGAGGTCCTCGTCGAAGAACGCCAGTGCCGCTTGCACGTCGCAGAGCCGTGGTGCGGTACCGAGCAGCTCGCCGTGGCCCGACTGCGGGTAGTCAAGCGGGTCTTCAACGATTCCTGCTGCGACGGGGTTGAGATGAACGTAGGCGAACAAGTGGTCGAGGTCCACAGGATCCTGGACTATGCGAGCCTTGTACCGGCTTTGCCACAGTCGGCCGGTGTAACGGTGGTCGCGGTTGAACTGCTTTGCCACCCGGCCCTGGATCACCGCCATCGCTCTCCATAGCGGGATCGTGTGCGTCTTGATCACGAGGTGGTAGTGGTTCGACATCAGGCACCAAGCAAGGACCGTGAGGTCATGGAGCCAGGTGGCGAAAGAAACCGTATCGACCCAGTAATCGGCGTGGCTGGTGTTGTCGAAGACTTGTTCGCCGCGTGCGACGCGGCAGTACACGTGGTACACGCCGTCCTGCACGAAAATGCGTCTTTTTCTCGGCATGGCTTTTCCTCATGCATGTGCGTGTGGACGGGATGTGTGATTCTACCTCGGACCCATCATGCCATCAACCCGCGTGGTGCCGGCGCTCGCAGCACCGGAGCTGCACTGCTATGAAAACGTGGGTTGCCGGCACATACGCGCTACAGTCGATATCCGCGCAAGGAGGTCAATGACCGCAGCTGCGTGCTGTGGACAAGAAGGCTACATCTCGTTGGAGGAGCTACGCGAAACTCGACCTGCCACGACTGATAGCCGTCAGTCAATTGGTTCGCCTCCGCGATCCGCGACGTACTGGAGGTCAACGATTAGCCCGCCACCGACCGTGCCTTCCATCTTCGTCTCGCGCCAGCGCGGCTTTGAAAACTTTGCGGTAGGTGGCACCCGTCCACCCGTCCTAAGAACTTTGCGGTACGTGGCACCATTCTGGCACCATTCGTGTGGTATGAGAACTTTGCGGTACGTGGCACCATTCTGGCACCATTCTGGCACCGCGTCTTCCGCTCGCAACTTCCTCGTGTCCTAAAGCCCGGCACTTTGGCGCTGTTGCGGTACGTGGCACCATTCCATTTGGCACCATTCCATTCGCAGCCGCCTCGCCGGGGGCCGCGGGCCCGCCTCCGGATGGCCGGGCTCTGGACCGGGACCCGCGCCGCCGCCCTCCCCGCTCGGAGTGGCCGAGGCTTCACTGGCCGCGTGGCGCAGGAGGGCTTGCGGCGGCGCCAATAGCAAGTCAAACGTCGTGCCGCTTCGCCTCCAGGCTGTCCACGACAACATACTTGACAGGAGGTATGAGCACGGATGTGGCACGGATGATTGCAGTGCCGTCAGGAGCCCGGCAAATGCAGAGATAGCGTGCCGTTCGGCGCAAGGTGTCCGACGTCGCAGGAATCGAGCTTTGGCGCAGCACCCCCTCCACACACAAGCATCAGCTCCTGAAGGGTAACGGAGCAGAATCGGTAGTAGCCCGCTGCCATGTGCGGTACCGTAAGCGTGCCATCCACCGTACCTCCTCCGTTCAACTTGGCCCAATCGAGCAGCTGCTTGAGAGGTAACCCATTTCCATTGACCATCACAAGATCTGTTCGCTGGCCGCCATGCAGAATCAGGGTGCCCCCCAATTGCTCCAGCGACACTTCTACGCGCTGTGCTTCGTTACCGCCGACGTTCATAACTCGCTCTACGTGGAACGCAAACCCTGGAGCCTCTACACAAATCTCGGCCGATGCCGAAAACCCCGGGAGATCCAACCCAAAACGACCCACCATGTCCGTTCTTGCAATTGGGAGCGGTCCCCCCTGCACCTTCCCGTCAGGCCCAGCCACAATCGCTTTCACTTTCGCCCTTGGAACCGGCCCTTGCGGTCCCAGAACTTCGCCACTCAACCGCCATGCCCTTTTTAGGACAAGTCGCGCAGGTGAGGGTGTAAGGCCCTCACGTACTTCCTGTTGCACCATATCCGACGTCATCAGGTGGCCCTCAATCCTCTTCTCCGCCTGGAGGCCATACTGCCCCTCCGGGACGCAATGCGCTTCGAACCAACCGTCTTCGCTGCTAGTGACAGTTGTCAGGCTTTCCTTTTCGCCGACGATCAGCGCTGTCACGATAGACTCGGCTATCGGTACTCCCATCTCGTCCAGCACTTGGCCGTGCAAGAATGTTTCTGGGAGTTCAATTTTGAGTTCTGCGCGCTCTTCGTCCTCTCCGCGCTCTATCTTCTTGTAGAGCTTTCGTGAGACAGGGGGATCATCACAAGCGACGTGAAGTCGCCAGTTTCCCTCTCGCCCTAACGTTGCAGAGAACCGGCCATCTCGGTCCGTCTTCACAGTCTGGGAGTTCGCGAAACTTACCGACGCATCCTCCAGGCCCTTATCGCCATAAACCACTTCTCCATCTACGGCGAAGAGCGGTACTCTCAGCTTGAGCAGCTGCAGGTCTTCAGTCAGCTCAACCTTTTTCCGTACCACTTCTCCGAGTTCCTCATCGAGCACGCTGACATAGTATGGTCCAGGGGCCATCCGATCGGAATGCCAAACACCACCTTCCGAAGTCCCTCTGTCGATCCAGTCTCCCCCTCCTGGTTTGGAAAAGGCGATATCCCAACTATCGCCTTGGGGCGAATCGCGCGGGATCACTTCGACTACGAAGCGCGCACCTCGCTTCATAACTATGGGTGCGCTAAGCTCAATGTGCTCTTGCGGACTCAATCTCAGCGGGCCAACCTCCGCCGTGATGAATCCGGGCTGACTGACGGAAAGCTCGTACATACCAGAGGATAGGTCTGAGAACGAGAAACAGCCCCACTCGTTCACTGATCCAAGCTTCTCGAGAAGATCATCTTCGAGACTCGGGGTCTTCACTGGGCGAATCCGGACCTGTGCAGTCGCTGGATCAGAAGGACCATCTTCAGCAGCTACACAACCTAGAACCGCGCCACCGCGACTCAATCGGAGCTCTTTCAGATCAAGATGCTCATGCAATGGAACTTCCCGATCCCAGAGGAACACCGGTGCGAACAGACTCGCCGAGGCTCGGAGATGCCAGCGCCCAGCAGGCGCAACACAATCAGCAATCCTGCCTTCAGCCACGGGACACGTAAGCTCGAGGCTCTCTGTTCTTTCAGCCGGAGAAGCAACAGGGCGGGACAAGTTAAGAACAACCCGCTGGGGCAGGTCAGAACCGATAGGAACCTTCACCGTTCCCTCAATAAAGCCAGCAGGCATTAGGTGTAGATCCACCGCTGAAGAATCCGTGCCATGAATTGAGACGGTTTCACACCAAAAGCCAGCGGCCTCTGCACTGATTTGGCATTGGCGGTGGTCATTCAAGCTGAAGTCCACAACGCCCGATCCATCGACCAACGACACTTCCAACTCCTTCACCAGCTCACCGCACGAGAGCACAACAGATGCGTCAACATCAGCACCACCGTGTACTGTGACAGATACTGGAGCCCCCGAGACGGCGACCGGAGAGGTCATCAGTAGGAACAAACAAAGTACGATCTTCATATACCCGCCAAGTTCTTGTGCTCCTAATCTGAGGGGTTCTTGTCGGCGATCCATCGATCAAACCAACTGCCTACCTATTTATGCCAAGTTTGATCACCCGGCGTTCTACAGCGCACTCACCAGTTCAAGCATAATTCTGGCGAGCTCCTCAGTGTTTACTTGGACAGCTTCCGCTGGTTTCTCCTCACCGGGAAGCTCCTTGTCACTTCCCTGCAGAAAGGGACCGCACGGGATCTCCCCAACACTTCCTTGCAGAAACGGACCGCACTGGACCGGACCTCCGCACGACTCGTAGCAGCCAGTCCCATATGATTCGCACGTCGGACTTTCCCTACAATGAGAGTGGCCCTGCCCGCAGTCGGGCCAGCACCTATCTTGAATCAGGATAGTACAATCGTCGTCCAGCCACCCCTCACGACAGCCCTGACAATAGCTCTCTGTGGTGCCCGCAGCAAAGGCACACAATACCATAACGAACATTAAAAAATATAAAGACTTGCGTTTCATTTAAATGTCCTTTTGTGCTCGACGTCAACTACTCTTGTGCATCGATGACAATTATTCTTGTGCATGTGACAGCGCCACAGCAGCCCGGTTCCCGGCCCGTCCCCCCGGGGGGGAGGGGCCGTCGCGAATGATTCCTGGTCGACACAATCCTCCTTTCCTTCTGTAGCCTCAGTCTCTGAACCGGAGCGACCGTGCCAAACGCTCGGAACACTCGATGTTTTTCGACCGACCGGACCTGGTCGACCAGCGCCCACGACGGTTTCGTCAGACCCGAAGGGCCGGGCCGGAGGGGCGGGTAGAGTGCGCCTTCTCCGGGTGTTCCCGTGATCGGCACCACCGCCAGCATCGGGTAGCGCTGATCCATGCTGACCTCCGGTGCGGTCACGATCACGCAGGGACGAGCGCCGCGCTGCTCATGGCCCTGAGCAGGGTCGAGTGAGAGGAGAACGACAGTGCCGCGCTCGAGGCTCACTCGTCATCTTCCGTCCATCCGGAGCCCGGAGTCCAGCGGATCGATCTGCCGGCGTCGGATGCCACGAGATCGTCGTCGCTCTCTCCGTGCGTGCCCCACTCTGTCATCCCGAGCTCCGCGACCGCCTCGGTGTCGGTGTGCGGTGACCCCAGCGAGCGGTATAGCTCGCGCTGCCGACGGCGTTCAAGCTCTCTTCGCGCAGCCTCGGTGAGGAACTTGCTCCGGTTGGCTTCCCAGAGGTCGATCTGCTCGACGATGGTGTCCGGTAGCGTGACTGTGACCCGACGCATGGTTCGCTCCTAATTTGATCATACTATATATCATATAAGGGGGTGGTCGGTTAGCTCCACCACCCC
>CAZEJK010000159.1:5592-11674 GCA_964512045.1 uncultured Thermoanaerobaculia bacterium | reverse complement strand
CGGATGATCTCGACGAAAGGAGAGATGGCGCGCCGACAGGGATTCGAACCCCGAACCTTCTGATCCGTAGTCAGATGCTCTATCCAACTGAGCTACCGGCGCAGCCAGGGAGAGGGATTTTGCCACAAGGTGGTTGCGGATGCAAGCCCCCTGGGGCGTTGGCGCGGGAGGGCGCTGCTCCTTACGACACACCCAACGAAGCCTCCCGGCATCGCTTCCCCCAACCGTCCACCGCGGCTACGCCGTGGCAGGCGTCGCTGGCGATGCTCACGAGCCACCCAACGAAGCCACCCGGCTCCGGCTGCCGGCTGTCGGGGCCCGGCCCGGGGCCGTTGACCGGGACCGGCAGGCCATGGTTCTCCCACGGGATCTCTCCACTCGCCATGGTGCTGCACAGGATGAACCAAAGCGCATGCGCAGCGGCAACCCGGAACGCCATGGCAGCTCGGTCGAGATGACGTGGTGTCCGGGACGTATTGGCCGAGTGCTACGCGGCGCCCTTGGCCGACAGCACCGCGGGGAGGGTCTTGGCGAGGATCTTGAGGTCGAGCCAGAGCGACCACTGGTCGATGTAGGCGAGGTCGAGGTGCATCCAGGTGGTGAAGTCCACCTCGGAGCGGCCGGAGACCTGCCAGAGACCGGTCATGCCGGGCTTCATGGAGAGCCGACGGCGCTGCCAGCGCTCGTACTGGGTGACCTCCTCGGGCAGCGGCGGCCGGGGGCCAACCAGGGACATGTCGCCGGCGAGCACGTTGATCAGCTGTGGGAGCTCATCCAGCGAAAACCGCCGCAGCAGCCGGCCGATCCCGGTGACCCGCGGGTCGCGGCGAACCTTGAACACCGGTCCGTCCACCTCGTTGAGATGCGCGAGGGCGGCCTGCTGAGCCTCGGCGCCGGCGACCATGGTGCGGAACTTGTACAGGGTGAACCGTCGACCGTTCAGGCCGCAGCGCACCTGCCGGAACAAGGCGGGGCCGGAGGAGGTCAATCGGATGGCCGTAGCGATGGCGAGCAGGAAAGGCGCCAGGACGAGCAGGCCGGCGGCGGCGACCGTCAGGTCCATCATGCGCTTGAGGAACACCGGGAACGGGGCGCCCGGGGTGGTGGTGAACGTCAGCAAGGGGATCCCCTCCAGCTCCTCGAGGACGACCCGAGCCTTCATTCGCTGGAAGAACAGGGCGACGCGGGCGCGGATGCCGAGCTCCGAGCAGAGCAGGAACGACTCCTCGAAGTCTGCCAGCTGTCGCTTGGAAAGAACGAAGAGCACCTCGTCCACCACCTGCTCCTGCAGGATCCGCGGCAGGTCGTCGGCCTGACCGAGCACTGGCAAGCCGGCGAACGTCTCCGGTGCGTCGCCGTTCGGGGCGACGAAGCCGACGAGCTTGAGACCCCAGTACGGGTGCTCGACGATGATCCTGGCGATCTCCTCTGAACGGTGGTTGATCCCGACGATCAGCAGCTCGCGGTAGTTGTAGCCGCGCTCGCGGACGTTGCGGGCGAGCAGCCGGATGACCAGCTTGGCAGTAAGCAGGAACGCCAGATCGAGGACTGCGAACAGGATCAGGAACGGCCGCGAGACGAACTCGAGGCGCAACAGCCAGCCGGACGCGGCCAGGGTGAGCGAGCCGATCACAACCACCTGAACCACCTGCCAGCCTTCGCGGTGCAGGCTCACGGTCCGTCGGGAGGTGTACGCCTCTCGGGTGACCAGCAGCACCGTCCAGATCAGCAGGACGAACGGGAGCAGACCCAGGTAGCGTGTGAGCGGGTACAGCTCGGTGGGGAACAGGGACGGGAACAGGCGGGGGCCGAGGGCAGAGCGGATCCACCAGGCGAGCAAGAACGCCAGGGTGGTGAGGACCAGGTCGGCGGTCCATACCCAGTAGGCAACGAGGCGTGCGCGTTCCTTCAGCACAGGCTCTCCAGGAGCTCCTCGTAGGCGCTCGCCACGTCGTCCCACCGGTAGCGCTCTCCCACCCTCCTCTTCGCGCGGGCGCCGAGGTCGGCGAGACGCTCGTCGTCGTCGAGAAGCTGCTCCACTCTCTGCTCCAGTGCACGTGGACCAGTGAAGGTGAACGGGACGCCGGCGTCGCCGACCACCTCCCGGTTCTCGGGCGTATCGTAGAACAGGACCGGCCGTCCTGCACCCATGGCCTCGACCAGCGCCGGATGGGTGCCGCCCACCTCGGTGGCGTGGATGTACAGCCGGCAGCCGAACAGGAGCTGTCGGTAGCCTTCGCCGTAGATCGGTCCCGGCAACGCGACCCGCTGATCGGCAAGCTCGGTGACCCGCCGGGTCAGACCGGCCGCGTAGGGTGCGCCGCCGACCATCACCAGGCGACGGTCGCCAGGCACGCTGCGGTAGGCGGCGACCACCCGGTCCGGGTTGTTCTCCGGCTCGAAGCGTGAAACATAGAGCAGGTACTCGCCCGGCGAAACGCCAAGCTGGCGGAGCTGGTCGTCACCCGTCGGCGCCTCCAGATCGCCGCCGTAGGCGATCATGCTGGAGTCCGCACGGTAGATCCGGCGGTAGTAGCGTCGGATGACCTCGGCGTCGGTGATCAGGGCGTCGGGAAGGTCCGCGGCGAGCCGCTCACACAGCCTGTAATAGCTGCGGCCCGCGCGGCCCCACTTGCGTCGCTTGCGCTCGAGGCCGTCCACGTTGAGTGCGACCGGGATTCCGGCCTGCTGCAGGATCCGGATCCATGGGGCGTTGGCGGCGTTGCACATGAGCGCCACATCGAACCTCTGGCGTGTGGCGTGCAGCGCCGAGACCAGTGTATGGCTGACGGTCTCCATGTGCTTCGAGCGGATCGCGGGCAGGACCACGAGATCCATGCCGCGCCAGCTGCCGAGCCGGCGGTCGACAAAGCCGGGACGTCCGTACACGGTGACCCGATGGCCGCGGTCCACCAGCCGCCGGCCCAGCTCCTCGGCAAACGTCTCGAACCCGCCGTACGCGCCCGGTACCCCGCGGGTCCCGAGGATGGCCACTCTCACATCGCCTCCACGGATCGCACCCTGGTCTTTCTACGGAACCAGTCGCGCGTCTGTCGGGGAGTGATTGCTCTGGAGAGCACCCACTCCCGCCGCTCGAGGGCGTCGCGCCGCCAGCGCAGCGCCTCCCCCAGGGCCCGCCATGAGCTGCGCTCGATCGTTGCGCACGCCACCACGACAAGAAGATCGCGCAGTAGCCACCATGGTAGGAAGCGGAGATGCCAGCGCCAGTCGGCGCAGTGCATACGCAGGAGGAAGCGGTTCTTGACCGAGTGGTAGTTTGCCACCGTCGTCTGCTGCCGGCCGCGCTCGGGTCGTAACCCCCGGCGGTGCACGGCCACTGCCTGCGGTACGTACAGGCAGCGCCAGCCGCGCAGCTGCAGCCGCCACGCCAGCTCCGCATCCTCGCGGTAGGCGAAGAAGCTCTCCGGAAGCACCTGCCCGTCCGGGTACGCCACGTCCTCGAGCGCCGCCCGTCGGAGCAGCAGCGCAGCACCGGTGCCCCCGAACACCCAAGCGCACTCCTCAGACAGGCTCGCCGCGGGTTTGCCGGCACTGCGGTCGAGGTGACGGCCGCTGGCGGTGACGACCATCCCGGCGGCGTCGACGATCCCGTTGGCCTCCAGATCCCGGCCGTCGGCGCGGAGCAGCTGGCCGGTGACCGACCCCACGAGATCCGGACGTTTGACGGATACGGCAGCGGCCCGCAGCCGGCGGACGAAGTCGGGCCGCGGGGCGCAGTCCGGGTTCAGGAGGAGAACCCAGGGGGATGACGAGAGCCGCAGGGCGTGGTTCACCGCGGCGCAGAAGCCGGTGTTGGTGGGCTCGCGGACCAGCTGGACCAGACCGCCGTGGTCGGAGGCCTCCACCTCGTCGGCGGAGCCGTCGGAGGAGGCGTTGTCGATGACGACAACCCGTTCCGGCGGTGGCTCCTGAGCGCAGACGGCTGCGAGGGCGGTCGCCACCGTGTCCGCGTGGTTGTGGGTGACCATGACCACGTCGAACGGCGTGGAGGGACGGGGCTCGACACGCGGTTCCGGCACGGGTTCGGGCTACTCCTCGACCTCGTCGGCCACGGCGAGGTCGGCGATTGCCATCGGCCGGTTGTCGGCGAGCTGCACCAGGCGAGCCCGGTGGTCGGCGACCTCCTCCCGGTCCAGGTCGCAGAATGCGGTGACAGACACGATGGAACCAACGGGCAGCTGTGCCGCGACGGTACCGCGGGCGATCACAGAGCGACCTGAGTGGGCCAGCAGGACGGTCGTGAGCGGTGTGCCGTCGCCCGTCTGCGGCAGTACCCGAACCTGCTCGAGAACGTCGAGATCCGCCGCTTCCAGCAGCTCGGCTGGCAGCACCAGGCCGCCGGGGCTGCCCGGCTGGTGGTCTGTGATCTCCAGACCTTCGATCATGGAGCGCACGAACGATCGCAGTAGCATGACGGCCTCGTCTCTCGGATGGAGCAGCCTACTCGCTCGGACCGGGCGAGAGCGGTGTGTCGGAGTCGGCGCCGAGGGGGACATACACGTGCGTTCCGCGCCGGCACCGGCGGATCTGCTCGATGAACCCCTCGAGGTCTGCGGGGTTGTGGACGAAGTCGATCTCGTCAGTGTTGACGACCAGCAGTGGTGTCTCGCGGTAGTGGAAGAAGAAGTACGAGTACGCCTCGCTCAGCCGCTGCAGGTAGTCGGCCTCGATGGTGCGCTCGTAGTCGCGACCGCGACGGCGAACCCGCTCCATCAGCACGGGCACGGCAGCCTGCATGTAGATCACCAGCTCCGGCTTCGGCACCTCCGGCTCGAGCGTCGGGTACACCTTCTCATACAGCGCCAGATCGGAGTCGTCCAGGTTGAGGTAGGCGAAGATGCGGTCCTTGGCAAAGGTGTAGTCGCACAGCACGAGCTGGTGGAACAGGCTCATCTGCGCCAGCTCCCGTTGCTGCTGGAACCGTGAGAGCAGGAAGTACATCTGCACCTGGAAGCTAGACCCGGGCCGCCCTTCATAAAACGCCGACAGGAACGGGTTCTCCACGTCCTCCAGAATCATGACCCCTTCAAACCGCTTGGCGAGCAGCTGGACGAGGGAGGTCTTTCCCACGCCGATGGGGCCCTCGACGGCGATATGGCGGAACGGTAGCGGCGCAGACCTCATGAGGCGACCGAATCTTACCAGAGTTGGGGCCCAGCGGCGCCATGGCGCCCGTGTCACTGACGGTGACAGAAAACTATGACACCCCTGGTCCTGCGCTGAACACGCAGAAGCGACGAAAACACTGACGGTCGACGTACGCTGAGACTCTGCTGATTCCCAAAGAAGTGTTTGTATAGCAGGTATTTAGAGATCTCTTCCAGCCTTGGCACCGGGGTTGCTCTAGGTCCGTGCAGCTCGACGAAAGGAGACCAGACCGATGCACGATCCGTAGCGCAGACCCCACCAACCCAGTGACCCGAAGCCGCGAGCCAGAGCGTTCGCACCACCCATCAACCCACACCACGGAGGAGGAATCACTATGAACGCATCAACCATCCGAGCCTCGTTGCTGATCGTCCTGCTGCTGGCCGTGGCGAGCTTCGCCAGCGCTGCTGGCGACGGCGTCGTCAACGTCAACACCGCCCAGGCGTCGCAGCTCGAGCTGCTGCCGAGGATCGGTCCATCGATCTCTCAGCGGATCATCGAGTTCCGCGAGGGCAACGGTCCGTTCGAGTCGGTGGACGAGCTGCAGGCCGTCCGCGGCATCGGTGAGCGGACTCTCGAGCTGATGCGGCCGTACGTGGCCGTTGAGGGGGAGACGACACTGACCGAGAAGGTCTCGGCGCGTCGCGCTGCCGCCAGCGAGTAATCAACGATTGGACATTGGGGGTCCGTCGGAATCGTCGGACCCTCGGCATGAGGCTTCTCGCAACGGAGCCTGAATCACAAATACAACACAGCGTGGACGGGTAGGCGGCCCTTCGGGGCCGCTTCTCTTCAGGCGGGAGAGGACCCGCCCGTGCCACGGGCAGGAGCAGGAGGCCTGCGGTCTCGAGGCTGCGGGTGTCCGAGGAGGAGGAGCGACATGAGATGTCTGTCACGTTTGAAGAACCAACAG
>CAZEJK010000159.1:0-5582 GCA_964512045.1 uncultured Thermoanaerobaculia bacterium | reverse complement strand
CAGAGCCGCCAGCGCGGTCTGACCTCTGCGGAGCTGGTGGTCACACTGGCCCTGGTGGGCGTGGTGCTGTCGGTGGCCGTCCCGGACATGATGGAGATGCGGCGGAACATGGCGTTGCATCGGACCTGCCGCTCGGTGTCGATGCTGATGGTCCGCGCGCGCTTGCTGGCGCTGCGTACCGGCCAGCCGCACGGGGTCGTGTTCCGCCAGGACGCCGATGGCTGGCGCTGCTTCGTGGCCCACGACGGCAACGGTGACGGCAGTATCACCAGCCGTGCCATTGCCAGCGGTCGCGATCCGATCGACGGCGAGATCCTCGACCTCGAGGACGGACCGGCTCGGCTCGCGCTACTGCCGTGCCCGATCCCGGATCCCGGCGGGAGCGGCTGGCTCGAGCGCCGCGATGATCCGATCCGCGCTGGGCGGGGCGACATCATCACCTTCACACCGTCCGGCACCGCCAGCCCGTGCTCGGTGTACGTCAGCGATGGCCGTGATCACATGCTGGTGCTGCGGGTCATCGGCGCCACCGGCCGCGTCCGCTCGCTCCAGTGGCGCCGCGGCTGGCCCGAGTGGAAGCCCGTGGGCTGGTGAACCCGTTTATCCGGCGTGAGCCGCGGCTCGAAACTCGCTGACGACGCGCTCATCGGGCGCCGCCTCGACAGCGCCCAGGAGCACCGAGCGTACGACGCGAGCGCCGGTGCGGACCACAGCGCCTTCGGCCACCACCGACTCGGCGACCACCGCGCCGGCTTCGACGACCGCGTTCCGTCCAATCATCGCCGTGCCGACCGCAGCGTCGCGGGCGACGGTTGCCGAGGGTGCGACCCATCTCTGACCCTCGAGAGCGTCGAGCACGGCGTTCAGGTAGTGGACCGGCTGTCCCACCTCGCGCCAGTGGCCGCTCACGACCGCGCCCGCGAGCCCGTGGGCTGCGCGCGCGGGCTCCCACAGCGCGGTGAGCGCGCCGCACGGTGCGGTCGGGATGTCGTCCAGCGCCGTGCGGGTCACCAGCATCACGCCGGGATAGAGGAACGGGACCTCGTCTGGCGATGGGCTGCCGGCCGCACGTAGCTCGGCCACCGTTCCGTCGTCCTCGAGCACCACGCGGGTCCACCGTCGCGGATCCAGGTGCGGCAGGAGTGCGAGCGTGACGCGCCCGCCCGCCGCGTGCCGCGCCAGGAGCGGCTCGAGGTCCAGGCGCATCAGCGCGTCGCCGTTGAGCACCAGGAGCGGTCCGTCGCCGTCGAGCAGCCCGCGGTCGCGCGCCAGTGCGAGGCCACCGGCCGTGTCCATCAGCTCGGGCTCATACGAGAGGGCGAGCTCGACGCCGGCGAGTTCCGCGGCGGTGCGTGCGGCCTCGGCCATCGCGTCCGACAGGTGGTGCACGTTCACCACCACGCGGCGAACGCCGGCCGCGGCGGCCTGGGCGACGGCGGACGCCACCAGCGGCCGCTCGACGATCGGTAGCGCCGGCTTCGGGAGCACGGTGCTGAGCGGCTGCATCCGTCGTCCGTGGCCGGCGGCCAGGACCATCGCCACGTCGGGTCGGGTCGTCACGGCTCGAACACCATGTCCCGCGGCAGGCTCGGGTCGGCGCGCCGGCGATCCGCCCACAGCGAGCTGTACGAGCCGCGGATGGCGTCGGTAGGGTCGAGCCCGAGCGTCCGGGCCACGGCCTCGAGATCTTCGGCCGGGCCTTCCAGCTCGACGAACGCGCCGATCGGGAGCTCGTCCAGGTCCACCTCGACCCGGCCGAGCTGCCACCGCTCGCGGTCCTTGTCGTAGCGGAACGTGGGCGTGAAGCCGAGCCGGCCGAGAATGGCAAGGAGGGCTGCGGGGCTGGCGGCCTCGGTCTCCAGCTCCTCGCGCTCCTTGACGGCGCCGGTGAAGCGAAGCCGTCCCTTGAAGGTGAGCACGCACCGCTGACCGAGCGTGCGCACACGTAGCGTGTAGCCGTTGCGTTGCAGCTCGCGGTTGGAGCTGTCCAGCAGCAGGTTCACCTCGCGCTCGCGGGGTGCGAGCAGCTCCGCGCCGAGGGACTGGAGGCGTTCTCGAAGCGGAGGAAGCTCGGCAACGGGGAGCTTCAGCTCCTGCTCGACGGTGGTCTCGTGCTCCATGGCGCCCAGGGTAGCTCGGGCGCCAGCTCGGGGGAAGTGGGGCAGCGAGAGACGGTGACCCGGCTCACCCCGGGGCCACCGGTGTACCATGGCCGCATGCAGCACGTGGTGTACGGAACCGCGGGACATATCGACCATGGCAAGACCGCTCTGATCCGGGCACTGACCGGTACGGACTGCGACCGGTTGCCTGAGGAGCAGGCGCGGGGCATCACCATCGACCTGGGCTTCGCAGCGTTGGAGGCCGACGATGTGCGGTTGCACTTCGTCGACGTGCCCGGCCACGAGCGGCTCGTGCACACCATGATCGCCGGCGCCGCCGGCCTCGACCTGGCGCTGCTGGTGGTGGCGGCCGACGAGAGCGTCATGCCGCAGACCCGCGAGCACCTCGAGGTCATCCGGCTGATGGGGGTGCCGGCGGGGGCCGTGGCGCTGACCAAGGTCGATCTGGTGGACGAGGAGCTGGTGGAGCTGGTGACCGAGGAGGTGCGCGAGCTCCTTGCGGACACGCCGTTCGCCGGCTCGCCGGTGGTGCCCGTCTCCGCCCGGTCCGGTGTCGGTCTCGATCCGCTGCGCGCGGTGCTGCTCGAGCGGGCTCGAGCCGTGCGCCCGCGACAGCTCGAGGGGCGGCCGTTCCGGCAGGCGGTGGACCGGGTGTTCACGTTGCCCGGAGCGGGGACGGTGGTCACCGGTACCTCGCTGTGGGGACGGCTCGCCGTGGGCGGTGAGGTGGTGCTCCAACCGAGTGGTCGCATTGCCCGTGTGCGGCGGCTGCATGTCCGCGGGGAGCAGCGCGACGAGGTGGAGGCCGGCGAGCGCGTCGGGATCAACCTGGCGGGGCTGTCCACGGACGAGGTGGCGCGCGGCGACCAGGTGCTGACCCCGGGTCAGTGGTCGCCGACACGCCTCGCCACCGTCCGGCTCGAGCTGCTGCCAGCGTCGCCGGCGCCCCTCGACGAGGGCGACCGGATGGAGGTGCACGCGCACGGCGCCCGTATCCCGGCGCAGGTCGTGCGCCTGGTCGAGCGACCGCTTCCGCCGGGCGAGCGTTGCGTGGCGCAGGTGGCGCTGGAACGACCGGCGATGCTGTTTCCGGGTGACCGCTTCATCGTGCGCCGCCCTGCGCCGGTGAACACGTTTGCCGGCGGTGTGGTGCTCGATCCTCACCGCCAGCGGGTGCGGCGCGCGCAGGTCGGCGAGCTTGCCGAGATCCCCGGGTCGGAGCCGGAGCAGTGGCCGCCGTTGCTGGCGTGCTGGATCGCCGACGCCGGGGTGGCAGCCACCACGCCGGATGCGCTCGCGGCGCGGTTGGGTGTGACGGTGGAGGCGGTGGAGGCGTCCCTGGGTCGGCTCGTGGCCGCCGGCGACGTGGTGACGCTGCCAGGTCGACCTCCGCGCCTGATCCGGTCCGCTGCCCTCGACGAGCTGAGCCGCCGCGCTGCGGAGGTGCTCGAGCGTCGTCTGTCCCGTGAGGTGATCTCCACCGGTGTGCCGGCCCGCGACTTCGCGGCCGAGGTGCTCGGCGGCGCCGCCACCCAGCTTGCGGACCTGTACCTCGAGGAGCTGCGCCAACGGGGCGTCGTCGAGCTGGTGGAGGGACGCGTCGTGCCCCCCGGCCGGGCGGAGCATGCGACCGACGTCGGCAAGGAGCTGGCGCGGCGGGTGGAGCGCCTGTATCTGGACGAGGGTTTCGAGGCGCCGTCACCGGCCGAGGTGGCGCGTCGCCTGGAGGCAAAGCCGGCGATGGTGGAGGGGATCTGCCGCTACCTGGTGGAGCGCGGTCGTCTGGTGCGACTGGAGGGCGGCAAGCTGCTGCTCCATCGCGCCACGCTGGACGGGGTCGTGCGCTCGATCCGGGAGTGGGGGGTCGAGGAGTTCTCGGTACCCGAGTTCAAGGACCGGTTCGGTCTCAGTCGCAAGCTGGCGATCCCGATTCTGGAGTGGCTCGACTCGGAGCGGGTCACCCTTCGCCACGAGTCGTCGCGACGGGTGCGTCCGCAACGGGCTGCCACCGGCGATCGCTGAGGACACGCTCGCTGTCCGAGGAGATCGAGCTGAGCCTCAGGTTGAACCGGGCGGTGTAGATCATCCACGCGTCGGTGGGCTGGCCGTCGAGCACCGCCGGCTGCACCCGCCACGACTGCAGAAAGCGAGCGAACCAGCGCTCGAGGCCCGGGTCCATCTCCAGCGGGACGAACCGGTCACACGTTCCCTCGGCAGTCAGGTGGACAAGGGCACGAACGGGAACCTCTACATCGCGGCCGGGCATCCGAACGCGGAGCCGGCGCACGCTCGGAGGCGTCGTGATCGACTCCGGGGGTGCTGCCGTGAGTGCGGCCAGGCGGCCTGCATCGTACTCCGGTACGGTTGAGGAGGGCGTCGGGGGGATCGCCGGGTCCACCGACTCCAGGACCTGGGAGACGATCTCGGCGTCCTTGACCTTGCCAGAAAGGGTGACGTTGACCACGGCCCAGCTGGCGACCGTGCGGTTCCCGGCCTTGGCGGGCTCGAACCGTGCCTCGCGAAACGCCGGTACGATGCTCGAGATGCTGTGCGGGAATGGCAGCTCGAGGGGAACGACTCCAGAGCAGTCGCCTTCGGTGCCGATATGTGCTGCGACCTCGGCGCGGCCCACGACGTCGTACCGCTCCGGCGGCGTGCCGCTGCCGAGCTCCGGCGGGGTGTCGTACGGCTCATCGAACGGGTTGATCGGCGCGAGCGCCACGGTGGGAGCGGCCATCGGCACCTCCACCTCGAGGCGCTGTTGCCAGGCGCGCGTCCCCCTTTCCTGAGCCTCGGCCGGGACCCAGGATAGCGCAGCAACCACCAGCAGCACGACCCAACGGTTCATCCACGCCATCGTAGCACGCTCCCCTCCCGCCCGATCGGTCGGGCGGGCCCACCACAGACTACTCTGGCCGGCGCGTTGCGGCAAGGGAGCAGAGTGGTGCACACCGAACCGGGCGAGCGAGGCGTGCCGATGGCCGTACGAGCAGACGCCTCAGCTCCGCCGGCGGGTGCCGGCGGAGCCTTGGTGAAGGAGGAAGGAGCTGAGTTGTTCTATCAGGTGTACGGAGCACCAGTGAGGGGCGTTTATGGTGGGTGGGGCCAGCGCCGGTGCCGGGGAGGGGGCACGAGGCAATCGATCATCGAAGCGATCGGAGCACTGGCCGGCTCCGGCCCCGGCCCCGACAGCCGGAAGCCGGACCCGGACGATGGCGCTGCAGGAGATTCAAGCCATACGAGTCGACGCGGTGCGCGCTGCTTCGCGCTGCACCGCCCGGTGCGCTGAGCCCAGTGGTGGAGACCGGCGCGTCAGCAACCAGTGAGCTTACAGGTCAACCCGATGGCCGGGGCTCCAGAGCTCCGGCGCCGGCTGCCGGCTACCGGCACGGGGGCCGGGACCAGTACCGGGTGGCTTCGTTGGGTGGCTTGGGGTGGCAGACCCCTTCCGCCCACCCG
>CAZEJK010000158.1:1678-11714 GCA_964512045.1 uncultured Thermoanaerobaculia bacterium | reverse complement strand
GCGGCGTGATCAGGTCGATGGTGGAGCCGATCGGGATCGAACCGACGACCTCTAGAGTGCGATTCTAGCGCTCTCCCAACTGAGCTACGGCCCCACACGGTTGGGAGGCGCATCGTAACTCGATTGGCCGCGGGGTGCAAGCCCTGCGCGAGCACGGCAGCGCGGCAGCCGGCTGTGAGATGGCCGCGTGGAAAGTGGAGCGACGACTGTGGGGCGTCGCGGTGTGGCGGAGCGGTTGCTACAATCGAGGAGTGCTGGGTGGTGGTTCTCTGGGCGTGATGCACGATCTCATCTCGATCTGGAACAGAAGTGGAGGGTGTGTGTATGGGTCGGAAGTTGCGTGGATACTGGTGTGTGGTCCTGGTTGCTGTGGTCATGGTTCTGGCCGGGACGGCTCGCGCTGCTGACTACACCGTGAGCCAGGAGTCGTCGAACGGGTATGCGTCCGCGCCCACGGTGGGCCAGTCGTTCACCACGGGTGATGAGGGCATTCTCGAGCGGGTGGATGTCTACCTGAGCGTCAACCATGAAACGAGCACGGTGACACTTCGGATCTACGCCGGCGACACGAATCTGAGCGATCCCTCGCAGGCGGTGTGCGAGCAGGTCTTCACGAGTGTGCCAACGGACGCGGATCAGTGGTACTCCTTCGTGCTCGCGGAGGGTGGCTGCCGGATCGTGCTGTCGGCCGCGAGTCAGTACACCTTGCAGCTCGATGGGCCGTCCAACTCCGCGACGCGGTGGCAGACGACGGATCCGTACGCGGGTGGGATCTTCTACAACCAGTACATCAGCAGTGAGTTCCCAGGCGCCCATCCTGGCAACGACATGGCGTTCCGTGTGCATCTGACGTCTCCGGTCCCGGTCGAGCTCCAGAGCTTCAGCGCAGAGTAGCGGTCGACGGGAGCCGACCGTCCTGAGGAGAACGGCCCGTCGACGGGCTGACCTACCGGAAGCCGACGCTGCTGGAGGCGTAGAAACCGCTGCTTAGGGCTCGCGCAGAAATAACTCCAACGCCTCGCATCTCACCTCCACCACATCTTCGGCCCGCCCTCACTCACGAAATCCTCAACGTAGGCAAGGCTACGCCTGCGGTTTCGTTCGATCGGGCGAACCAAATCTGTGGCACAGTTGAGCGCGAAGATGCCGGAGTTATTTCTGCGCGGGCCCTTAGGTGGCAGTGGCAGTATGGTGCGACGGGAGGGCCGGGAGGCCAGAAGGGAGCGCTCCATGCACCCAGCAGTCGAAGACGAGACCGTTCCGCATCGCCAGCCGACGCTGCTGCAGGCGTTGACGCCGCTGCTGGCGATGGCGGTGCTGCTCGGGGTGGGATACGGCGTGCTGCGGCTGGCAGCCGAGGTGCTGCTGATCGCCGCGGCGGTGGTGGCCGGGATGATCGCCCGGCGGCTCGGGTACGGCTACAAGGAGATGGAGGAGGGGATCCTCGCGAGCATGATGAAGGGGATGCCGGCGATGCTGATCGTCATCGTTGTCGGCGCCCTGATCGGCTCGTGGATCGCATGCGGGACGATCCCGATGCTGGTGTACTACGGCGTCCAGCTGATCTCCCCGCAGCTGTTCCTGCTCACGGCGTGTGTGGTGTGCTCGATCGTTTCGGTGGTGACCGGAACGTCGTACGGTACGGTCGGAACCTTGGGTGTGGCGTTGATGGGGGTGGCCCATGGGCTGGGGGTGCCGCTCGGTCAGGCCGCGGGTGCGATCGTTGCCGGAGCGTACTTCGGCGACAAGATCTCTCCGTTCTCGGATACGACGAACCTGGCACCGGTGGCGGCGTGCGCCAACCTCTATGACCACATCCGGCACACGCTGTGGACGACCGCGCCGGCGTGGTGCATCGGGTTGGCGGTGTACCTCGTGGTCGGGTTGAACTCCGGTGTCGGCGGGGCCGTGGAGCTCGAGACGACCGGTCAGCTGACCACGGACCTGCGGGCGGGCTTCACGTTCCACTGGCTGCTGCTCGCGCCACCGCTGATCACGCTCTATGCCGCCGTTCGCCGTCTGCCGGTGATCCCGGGGATGCTCGCCTCGTCGGTGACGGCGGTGGTGCTGGCGATGGCGATCCAGGGGACCGGAGTGCGCGCTGCCGTGGCTTCCATGGCGACCGGCTACACCGCGGCGACCGGCAACGAGCTGGTGGACACGCTGCTCACCCGGGGCGGGATGGCGAGCATGATGCACGTGACGCTGATCGCGTTCTGTGCGTTCGCGTTCGGGGGGATCATGCAGCGCGCGGGGATGCTCGATGTGCTCCTGGAGCGGCTGGTGCGGTTTGCGGACACCACCGGCAAGCTGGTGGCCTCCACCGTGGCATCGGCGATCACCGTGGCCGTGGTGACCGGTAGCTCGTTTCTCAGCATCCTGATCCCCGGCGAGCTGTTCGCGCCGGCGTACCGGCGGCGTCAGCTTGCGGCCAAGAACCTCTCACGGACGACCGAGGACAGCGGCACGGTGGTGGTGCCGCTGGTGCCGTGGAGCATCGCCGGGGTGTTCATGGCCGGGACGCTGGGGGTGGACACGCTGGCGTACGCCCCGTGGGCCATCATGTGCTACCTCGGGTTCGTGTTCGCGTTGTTATACGGCTTCACTGGTTTCGCGATCGCGCCGCGGAAGCGTGAGGACGAGACGGTGCCAGGGAGCTAGCTGTCAACTCGTCCGTGGGCCGCAACCATAGTGACGTTTTCGCCGCGCCGTTCCCGCGTCCGTGTCAGAACTTTCCATTTTTTATATGCATTCTTGCTCAGGTGTTCTTAGAGAAAGCTATACTGAGGTCAGGAGACCTTCGGTGGGGCAGCGCGATTGAAACGATCGTCTGGTCGCTGCGCGAGGGTTGATCCGTCGGCATTGGAGGTGTGAGGAGAATGGTGGTCGAGCGGCACGATCCGCCCAAGCTCGTGAAGACAGCCAGCGGGATCGCCGGCGTAGATGAGATCACGTTCGGCGGCCTGCCTGCCGGCCGCACGACGCTGGTGACCGGGAACCCGGGGTGTGGCAAGACGGTGTTCGGCCTCGACTTTCTCCAGCACGGTGCCGGGCAGGGGGAACCGGGCGTGTTGGTGGTGGTCGAGCAGCATCGGGAGGCGGTTGCTGTTGACGCCAGCTCCGTTGGCTGCGACGTGGATGCGTTGGAGGCGAACGGGCTGCTCGAGATCGTCGCGGTGCCCCTCTTGCTTCAGGAGATGACGGAGGTCGGCGCGTTCACCTTGGACGGCCTGCTGGCATCGATCGAGCGGTCCGCGACGAGGGTCGGTGCCCGGCGGCTGGTCGTCGACGGGCTCGACGGTTTCTTCGCGTACTTCGAGAGCCATCGGATCCTCCGGGCGGAGTTCCTGCGCCTGGCACACAGGTGTGCAGAGCTGGGTCTGACGACGGTGCTTACCGGAGCGGCCTCTGGAGAGCTGCACCGCCTGGAGGAGTACCTCGCCGACTGCGTGCTGCGCCTAGACCACCGCGTGGACGGACAGGTCAGCACGCGCCGGCTGAGGGTAGCGAAGTACCGTGGGACGGCACATGGGACCGACGAGTACCCGTTCGTGATCACGTCGGACGGGCTTCGGGTGTACCCGATCACCTCGGCTGATCTGATGCACCCTGCGAGCAGCGAGTGTCTTTCTACCGGGGTGCCGGCGCTGGACCAGATGCTGGCGGGTCAAGGGCTATACCGCGGCTCCGCAGTGCTCATCGCCGGACAAGCGGGAACCGGGAAAACAACTCTTGTGGCGAGCGTGGCAGCGTCGGCGAGTCGAACCGGGGTCCGATGCCTTTACTTCTCGTTCGAGGAGTCTCCGGATCAGCTGCGGCGGAACATGTCCAGCGTCGGGCTCGACCTGAACGAGGCTGTACGAACGGGGCAGCTCGAGCTGCGGGCGGCTCGTCCGTCGATGCAGGGGTTGGAGCAGCACCTCGCTGACCTGCAGACGACGGCGGTGGAGTCGGACACGGAGATCGTTGTGATCGACCCGATCACCAACCTGGTTTCGGTCGGGAGCGGACCGGAGGTCAAGGCGATGCTGACCCGCTTGCTTGATGACTTCAAGAAGCGCGAGGTGACGGTGCTCTTGACCAGCCTGGTTCTCTCCGGCGACCCCACGCTCGGCGCCGACATCGGGATCTCCTCGTTGATGGATACGATCCTGCTGCTTGAGCACGAGGTGTCAGGCTACCAGAGGCGGCAGCTCCTGTCGGTTCTGAAGTCGCGCGGCATCGGGCACTCCAAGGAGATTCGAGAGCTGGTGTTCACGCCTGAAGGGATCTCCCTTCAGCGCATCGGAGATGGTGGTTAGGAGGGGAGACGATGATACCCTCCCGAGAAGGTACAGATCAGACATGGAGATTCGTGCTCTACCTCGCCGGCGACAAGCCCGGTGGACATCGGGCGGAGAAGCTCCTGCGGATGCTGTGTCACCGACACCTGGAGAGTGGCTATGAGATCGAGGTCGTCGATGTGACCGATCCGGAGTCCGAGCCGCCCCGGGATGTTCTTGCCGTTCCGTTGATCGTTCGGCGGTCGCCACTGCCCGAGGCTCGGGTGGTGGGCGATCTCTCGCAGCTCGACACGGCTGCGGAGGCCCTCGGTCTTGCCGATGCCGGGCTTGCAGATGAGTGACGGCTCCAAGCTCACCTGCAGGCGGTCTGCGCGAAGGACGAGCGTGCGTGACGGTCGGGCGGTGGACCATCTGCGGTGCCAACCAATCTGTGGAGCGGCATGGTGACCGACGGAGCCCCAATCCGTGTCCTTCTGGTCGAAGCTGAGCCGGACGACACGGCGAGATTTCTCGAGCAGGAGGCGGACAGACGCGGGCGGACGATCGAACTGAGCTATCGCCGGAGCCTGAGCTCAGCGTTAACTGCCGTGGGCGATGCGTCCTTTGATGCTGTCGTGCTTGACCTCCAGCTGCCGGATAGCAGCGGCTTCGAGTGCTTCGAGATGGTGTCGGCAGCCGTCGGACCGGCACCGATCATCGTGGTGACCGACGATGACGACTTCGATCCGGCGTCGCGCTGCATCGCGTCGGGTGCTGAGGACGCCCTGGTCAGGGGTCAGCTCGAGAGCTTTATCGGTTATGCGATCTTCAACGCTGTGGTACGGAGGCGAGCCCAACAGGATGCTGCGCGAGCGTACGAGAGTACGCGGCGGATCGTCGAAGACAACCACGATGCCATCCTCGTGCTCGATGGTGCGAACATCGTGCGCTTCAGAAACCACGCTGCGAGCACGCTGTTCGGTGACCGGACTGTGGTGGGATGTGAGTTTGGTGTGCCGTTGATCGCGAGCGGTACTGAGGAGCTCCAGGTACCTCGGCCGGACGGTACGGTGACGGATGTGGAGGCTTCAACGACTGTGACGAGCTGGTACGGCGACGCCGCCCGGTTGGTAACGCTGCGGGACGTCACCGAGCGGAATCGGAACCGCGTCAAGCTCGAGCACCTGAACCGTGTGCTGCGGGCTGTTCGTGAGATCAACCAGCTGATCGTCCGGGAGCGGGACCCTCTCGTGCTCATCCAGACGGCGTGTGCACTGCTTGTCGACTCGCGGGGTTACAACGGCGCATGGATCGTGACCAGCGACATGCTGGCGCAGGTAGGCTGGGAGGAGAGTGCGTTCCAGCCGTTCGCTGAGTCGCTGAAGGAGAGCACCTGGCCCCACTGCCACCGGCTGGCCAGTGACGGATCGGGTGAGCCGGTGGTCCTCTGGCCGATGACCGCGTGTGCTGGCTGTCCGTTGGCCGGAAGCTACGAGGGCGCACAGGCTGTGGTGACTCTTCTTTATCCAGATGACACTGAGCACGGTGTGCTGGGGGTGTCGCTGTCTGAAGAGCTGGTCGCCGACGAGGAGGAGAGGTCGCTCCTCACCGAGGCGGCCAGAGACATCGGGTTTGCGCTGAGAAGCATCGAGGCCGAGGAGCGTCGCCAAGAGGCCGAGCAGGCGCATCGGCAAAGCGAGGTGCTGCTACAGACCATCACCGACAACATGCTAGACATGGTCTCGCTCGCCGATGCGGAGGGTCGGTTCGCGTACGCGAGCCCGTCACACCGGCAGCTTGGCTACGAGCCTGCCGATCTGGAAGGGCGTCCGATCCTCGAGCTTGTTCATCCTGATGACCTTCCGAACGTCCGCATGCTCATCGAAGATGCCCGGTCGAACTATGGGCCGCAGATGATCCAGTACCGGTACTGTCGGGCGGACGGTGAGTATGTCTGGCTCGAGTCCAGAGGGACGTACCTCCTCGATGACGATGCTGGTGTGGCAGAGATGATCATCAGCTCTCGGGATATCACTCATCAGAAGGAGTACGAGCTGAGGATGCTGGCCGAGCGGAACCGTGCCGAGCAGTACCTGGATGTGGCTGCGGTGATCCTGCTTGGGCTGGACACGAGCCGGGTGATCACCATGATCAACCGGCAGGGCTGCGCGACGTTCGGCGTGCCGGAGCCGAGCCTGATGCTGTTCAGGGATTGGCTTGACTTCGTCCACCCGGAGGAGCGGGACGAGGTGGCCGGGATCCACCGGGCGCTCTGCTCCGGCGAGATGGAGCAGTACCGTGAGGCCGAGGGACGCATCGTGACACCGGCCGGAGAGACTCGGTGGGTCCACTGGCGAAACTCTGTGGTGCGTGGTGACGATGGCGCCATCGTCGGGACGCTTTCCTCCGGTGAAGACGTGACCGAGCGACGAGAAGCCGATGCGGCGTTGCGGGAGAGCGAGGCGATGCTCCGCCAGGCCCAGCGGATGGAGTCGGTGGGGCGGCTTGCGGGTGGGATCGCGCACGACTTTAACAATATCCTGACAATCATCAACAGTCGCGCCGAGCTGCTTCTCGCCCGGCTCGGCGAGGAGGAGAGCCCGGTGCAAGCCGGAGTTCGGCAGATTCAGGAGGCCGGTCAGCGCGCTGCCACGTTGACCCGCCAGCTGCTGACGTTCAGCCGGAAGCAGCCGATGGAGGCGAAGGTCCTGGATCTCAATCAAGTCGTCGAGGACCTCGCGCCCATGCTCCGGCGGCTGATCGGTGAGCACATCGAGCTGGAGACCGTGGTGGCCAAGCGGCCGGCGTTGGTCACCGCGGATCCCGGCCACATGGAGCAGGTGCTGATGAACCTCGCGGTCAATGCGCGCGATGCAATGCCGTCGGGCGGGCGCCTGACTCTCGAGACCGCTCACGTGGTGCTCGACGCGAGCTACGTGGCCACGCATCCCGACACTGCAGAGGGGGCGTGCGTCATGCTGGCTGTAACCGACGACGGCGTGGGAATGGACCCCGACACCAGGGAGCTGATCTTCGAGCCGTTCTTCACCACCAAGGAGAGCGGTCAGGGGACCGGCCTCGGGCTGTCGACCGTGTACGGAGTCATCAAGCAAGCGGGCGGCAACATCTGGGTGTACAGCGAGCCAGGCCAAGGCACCACGTTCAAGGTGTACCTTCCGCCTGCCGAGGAGGACGAACTCCACGAGGGGCGTCCTCGTGATGTTGTCGGGCTGAGGGGAAACGAGACGGTTCTCGTGGTCGAGGATGAGGACGTCGTGCGTGAGATGGTGTGCGAGCTGCTCGAGTCTGCGGGGTACACCGTCATGAGTGCAACGTCAGCCGAGGATGCTCGGGAGACGTTGGCCCACCGCTCCGAGTCGATCGACCTTCTGCTGACCGACGTGGTGATGCCGAGGACAAGCGGCCGGGAGCTTGCCGACGAGCTTGTCGGCGAACGACCGGGGCTGAAGGTCCTGTTCATGTCGGGCTATACAGAGAACTCCATCGTGCACCACGGGGTCCTCGATCGGGACGTGGAGTTCATCTCCAAGCCGTTCACAACTGCCCAGCTCCTCGGCAAGATTCGACAGGTTCTGGACTCGAGGTAGCGTCGGCTCGCGGTCGCGCCAGAATTTGCCATCAGTCAGCCGTGTTGGCTCGAGCATGGTTGGATTGAACGTGGACGACGGTCGCCAGCAATTGCGGGCGAGCTGGGTGCAAAGGGCGCTGTGGCTGGTGGTGGCCACCATGGCGTACAACGCCATCGAAGCTGTGGTCGCGCTCGCCTCCGGGGTGGCCGCCGACAGCATCGCGCTCGTCGGCTTCGGTCTCGACAGTGTCATCGAGATGGCCGCAGCGGCGGTGCTGCTGTGGCGACTGCGGGTCGAGCACCGCGGCGCGGATCCGGAGGAGGTGGAGCGCAGCGAGCAGCGGGTGCTGCGGTTCGTGGGCGGCACCTTCCTGGCGCTCGGTGGCTACATCGCCTACCAGGGCGCGACCGCGCTGTGGTACCGCGAGGCGCCGGCCGAGAGCGTGGTCGGTATCGTCCTCGCGGCCGCCTCACTCGTGCTGATGCCGTTGATCTCGTGGGGCAAGCTCCGCGCGGCCCGTGAGATCGGTAGCCGGGCTCTGCGCGCCGAGGCCCTGGAGACGCTGGTGTGCTCGTACCTGTCGTTCACGCTGCTGGCGGGTCTGGTAGCGAACGCTGCCATCGGCTGGTGGTGGGCAGATCCGGTGGCGGCACTTCTGATGGTGCCGTGGCTGGTCCGCGAAGGGCTCGAGATGGTGCGCGGGGAAAGCTGCGACGACTGCCACTGACGCGGGCTGCAGCCGAGGCCAGGCGGCTTCGTTGGAATTGGGCATGCGCGCGGGGATGAACTCCGCGCCTACGGTATGCTCCGAAGCCTCTTCGTAGCTGCGGGGTTGATCCCCGCAGAACGCCGCGGTGGCGAAAGTGTCTGCCCGGTCGGTCGCCCCTGTGGTCAGGGCTTCAGAGGTTCGGCGTTGCCGCGCAGCGTCGGTATCAACCGGTGCTCGCCTCGGCTTCGCTGCCAGAAGCTGCACGCCGCAGGCGCTGCACCAGCCGGATGGACTGGCCGATGACCAGGGGCACGAGGCTCAGACCCAGTACGGTCGCCCAGCCCTCCAGGCCCGGATGTCGCGTCTCGAGAACCGTCGACAGGGGCCCGAGGTAGACGGCGGCGCCGAGGAGCGCGATGCACAGCGCGATCGAGCCCCAGATCCACGGGTTGCGGATCACCTCGTTGGAGAGCATCGGCGAGCCCGGATCGGACAGGTTGAAGACGAACCACAGCTTCGCGAACGCCAACGTCAGGAACGATACTGTGATTGCTGTCGGCTCATCGAGCCCGAGCACCGAGCCGGCGAGCTGCAGTGCGGTCAGGACGCACGCCGAGATGACCACGCTCCATCCACCGATGGCGGTCCAGTGGTTGCGGTTGAGCACCGGCTCCTCGGCGGGCCGTGGCGGTCGGCGCATCACCATCGGTCCGCCGCGCCCGAGGCCGAGAGCGAGCGCTGGGAACACGTCGGTGAGGACGTTGAGATAGAGGATCTGGAGCGGCCGGAGGGGGAGTGGAAGACCGGCGGCAGAGGCGACCGCCACAGCGATGACCTCTGCGAGGTTGGTGCACAGCATGAACATCACGGACTTGCGGATATTGTCGAAGATGATGCGACCCTGGCGGATCGCCGCGACGATGCTCGACAGCGCGTCGTCGCGCAGGACCATGTCGGCGACCTGGCGGGCGGCGTCCGTGCCGCGCCGGCCCATGGCGACGCCGATGTCCGCCTGCTTGAGAGCCGGCGCGTCGTTGACACCGTCGCCGGTCATGGCGACGATCTCCCCAGCGTCTTGAAACAGCTCGACGAGCTGGAGCTTCTGCTCGGGGCTGACGCGGGCGAACACGGCGCTGTCGGTGAGGTGCTCCTGGTCGTCGGCGTCGGTGATGTCGCTGCCGTGGACGACGTGGCGTTCGTCACCGACCTTGAGCCCGATCTGCTCGGCGATCGCCCGCGCGGTCACGGGCTGATCACCCGTGACCATCACGACGCGAACACCAGCCTCCTGGCACTCGCTGATGGCGTTCTCGACGCTCTCTCGGGGCGGGTCGATGAGTCCGACGAGACCGAGGAAGCGCAGGTCCTCATACGGCGGGGTCTCGTCGTCCGGAACCGTCCGATCGGCCAGCGCGAGGACGCGAAGCCCCTGGCTGGCCATCTCCTGATTGGCGTCCAGCCATTGCTTCCGTGTT
>CAZEJK010000158.1:0-1668 GCA_964512045.1 uncultured Thermoanaerobaculia bacterium | reverse complement strand
GGTCGACTCCGGCCCCTCTGCGATGCTGGTGCAGGCCTCGAGAACGGCATCGGGTGCTCCCTTGACCGCAACCCACCGGCCCTCGGACGTCCGGTGGAAGGTGGCCATCATCATGACCTCCGGATCGAAGCTCTCCTCGCGTGTTTCTGGAAGTGTCTCCAGGAGCTGGTCTCGCTCGATGCCGACCGCGCGACCGGCCTCGAGGAGGGCAATCTCGGTGGGGTCTCCGCGGCTGGTCTCGCCCGCCTCGGCGTTGTTGCAGAGCACTGCCACCTCGAGCATGCGACGGTACAGCTCGTTGTCTTCCAGGTCCTCTTGTGGCGGCAGCGGGATCTCCCCGGCTGTGCCGCGGAGCTGGACGGCGTGCATCCGGTTCTCGGTGAGCGTACCGGTCTTGTCGCTGAAGATCACCCGGGTGGCGCCGAGCGTCTCCACCGAGGTGAGCTTGTTGACCACCGCGTTGCGCTGTGCCATCAGCCACATGCCGCGGGCCAGTGCGATCGTGGCGACGATCGGGAGGCCTTCCGGTACGGCTGCCACACCGAGCGCGATGGCGGTCTCCAGCATGAGCGCGGTCGGTCGCCCGGCCAGAAGGCCCACCCCGGCGACGAGGGCGGCGATGGCGAGCACGACCCAGGCGAGCCGCCGTCCGAGGGTGTCCAGCTTCCGTTGCAGCGGCGTCGCCTTCGAGCTGGCTCTCTCGGCGAGCGCGGCGATGTTCCCGAGCTCCGTGTCCATGCCAGTAGCGACGACCACCCCTGTGGCGGTGCCCTCCGCAAGCGATGTCCCCATGTACAGCATGTTGTGCCGATCCGCGAGAGGCGCGTCATTCTCGAGTGGCTGGGTCGTCTTGTTCGTCGGCACCGACTCTCCGGTGAGCACGGCCTCCTCGACGCGGAGCGTCTCTGCTTCGAGAAGGCGCAGGTCTGCGGGAACGACCTCCTCCGGTCCCAGCTCGACGATGTCGCCCGGAACCAGCTCCTCGGTCGGGATCTCCCGGGTCTGGCCGTCACGGCGGACCCGCGCCGACCGTCGCTCCTCGGACTGCAGGGCCTCCATCGTGCGCACAGCGCGCCACTCGCTCGTGAACCCGATCAACGTGTTCACGAGGAGCACCGCGAGGATCGCGATACCTTCGGTGATGTGGGAGAGCGCGAACGCGATGACCGAGGCGCCGGCGAGGATGAGGATGACGACGCTCGTGAACTGGGCGAAGAAGATCCGCCAGGCGCTCTCCTTTTGCCGGGATCGCAGCTGATTGGCGCCGTACCGCTCGCGTCGCTCACGCACCTCGTCGTGACTGAGTCCCGCGTCGGCGCTCACCCCGAGCCGCTCGAGAGCTTCGTTGCCGCGGAGCCGGTACCACGCGACGGTCGTGCGATCAGACGCGGTAGCCGGCGTCGAATCAGCCTGTGTGCTCGCTTGGGGCTCTGGCACCGGGGACCCTCCCGTCCGCCTCGGGGTCGTCGCACGCTGGACGGACCTGGTCAGTATGCTGTGTGGCGAAACTCGTCACCATCCGCGGGGACCTGATGGCCCGTCTCGGGGAACGCCCCATGGCGGAGTCTCACGGAGCCGTCGAGGAAGAGCCCCCAAGCAGCCGCAGAGTGTGCGCCAACGCGGCCGCGGGCCGCAACCAAAGTGATGCTCCGAAGGTGCCGGTCCCGC
>CAZEJK010000157.1:4621-11723 GCA_964512045.1 uncultured Thermoanaerobaculia bacterium | reverse complement strand
ATCTGCCCGGAGCCGGCCCACTGGGGCGGTCTGTCCGGCGCGACCTACTCCGAAGGGGTCTCGTGGGGGAAGTTCGTACCTCCCGAGGAGGGCGGCCGCTGGGCAGAGGTGGCGGCCGACGCGACCATGGTCTGGCCGCTGCTTGTGAAGGCAGCTCAGGAGCGGCTTGAGGACCGCTGAGTACACACAGCAGCGGTGTCACGTTCGCAGAGGGTCCGCTCACGGCCAACCCAACGTAGCCACCCGGCCTGCGCGACTCCGGCCACTGCAATCAGACTCGGCGGACCGGTCGCTGGCCGCGGTTCGCGGTTATCCCGCGCGCCTCGTGCTACCCGAAGATGTTCTTCAGGGGGTTGCCACCCTTCTTTTCGTCCCTGCCGCCCTGCTGGTCGGCTGACGGGATCAGCGGCTTCTCCTCGTAACCGACGGGCATCGCGAAGACCTCGTCCGGCACGTCCCCCGTCTCCAGGTGTGTCACCTCGTAATGGGTGGTGCTGGTGCGCTGCTTGCCCTTCTTGTTCGTCGTGGTCATCGTCTGGTCCATCTTCAGGACCAGGCCCTCGTCGAGCTTGTCCATGTCCTGAGTCAGGACCTCGTCGAGCTCCGGATCGCCTGTGGTGGTGGGCATCGCCCGCAGCCACGAGTACAGACCCGGGTCGAACACCTCGCTGGTCACCCACGCATCGGTCACGGTCTCGATCCGGTTCTGCTGCTTCATGAAGGCCATCTTCATCTTCATCGTGTAGCCGGACTTCCACTTGTGGTGCGTTGTGGCGTACCCGAGCACAGGCTCACCGGGCCCGGTGGCCAGCGTCTCGCTCATCGGGTCCTCGAAGTCGATGTTGACCATGCCACCGCTGGCTTCCTCGAGGCTGGCGAGAAAGCTCATCATCTGCGCCATGTCGAACTCGGAGTAGGTCTTCTCCTTCGGGTTGATCAGGTACACCGTCTCACCGCCGTCCCGCGTCAGCAGGTAGCTCCCGTCGCCCATAATCTCGTTGTTGCTCTCCTCGTACAGGATCTTCGCCTTGCCGTCTTCGGCCCAGCCGCGAATGGTCATCTCCAGGCCGCGACCGGAGCCGGACGATGTCACCTTCTGCTCGAACGTGATCCCGGCGTGCACCGGGACAGCCGCGGCCGCAAGCACGAGCATCGCAGAGATCGTCGTCAGGACTCTTGATCTACTCATCATGAAGCTCTCCTTCGATAGACGGGTGTTTCGGAGCGTCGCTGCTGATTCGATCGACGCTCACTGTGAGGTCAGGCAGCCAAGAGGCCCTTCCAGGGCGTACAGATCGAGCATGACGTGCGCCCTGAGCCTCTCGCCTGTAGACTCTTTGTAGAGGTTCGAGGAGGTGAGCTGGCCCACGAGGTAGGCTTGCAGCGAACGGCCGGTGTACTGAGAGACGAACAACCGAACGTCGCCCTCGCTCCCCTCTGCCCACTCGTACTTGACCGGATAACCGCCCTCCGAGTACTCACCGGTTGACACAACCACGAGCTTCGGCGTCAACGCCCCGGAGAAACCGGGCTGAATCGGCTGGTTCATCACCGACACCTGCACGGTCGCACCGCCAATTACAGCCGCAAGCATGTCGTCCTCGCGCTCGGGATCCCCCTGCATGACGGAGAATCCGAGTGTTTCGCGACCCCCAAGCTCCGCCTGTCCCTGCCGTTGCATCTGCTCCATCTGCTCGGCCATCTCCTCGCCGAACAGCCCCTCCACCTCGGCGCCCCACGCGCCGGGGGTCGTGAAGGCGCCCACGATCGACCCTTCGCCCGTGGTGGAGTAGTGTGCGATCGAGCCGGTCACGCCGAGGTTGGAGTCGCCCGAGATCTGCAACGAAAACTGACAGGTACAGCCGCCGACATCGATGTTGGCCTCGTCCCAGGCGTCCGGATCCGCAACGCTGACCGCCTTGACGACCACCTCCCCATCACCGCGTGCAGTCAGCACACCCTCCTGTGTGATGGATCCCGGACCCGAGGCAGTCCAGCGCAGACGCGTGTCCTCGACCCCGAACACCTCGGCGAACATCGCCAGCTTCTCGCCCTGCTCGACACAGCCCGTATCCGGGCCGATATCCACCACGGCGCCCGTGGTCAAGGTTCCCGAGCCGTAGCGGCGACCGGCTGCCCCGTTGCGCAGTCCACTGGTGGTGGTCGACTCCAGCTCGACGGTGATCGGGAACGCCTCCTCGTCATCTGGAAGCTTGAGCCGCTGGTAATGCTCGCCCTGATCACGGTAGCCCCCATCGAGCTTCTGCACCGGCGACCCGTCCGCGCTCAAGATCTTCCACCGCGCCTTCTTCGGCTCGAACGAGTTGCGGACGAACCCCCGCATCTCGATCTCCTGACCGGTGTTGACGCGCCGCACTGTTGGCACGACGCTGACCACGATCTCGCGGACCTCGACGGCCTTGTCCTCCCAGATGTGAGAGCTTCCGAACTGCCTGGAGCGAGTCTTCACGCGCAGATCGGCGGCTCCGACCGCCTTCGGCCCGTACCCGTGGGTGCTGACCGTGGTGATCGCATCCCCTGATCGGTACGGGACCTCCGCCTCGCTCCACTGGGCGCCACTGATGTCGATGTCGCGCCAGCGATGCCGGGGAACCGTGAGCCGTTCGATCTCCGGCCTCACGTTCTTTTGCAGCCACGAATCGACGAGACCATCCTGAGCGCCGCCAACCACATCGGTGGTGACCTCGTCGCCAGCACGACGCGTGCGCATGTTCTTCCATGCGTCGCGGGCGCCCTTACCCGTTCCGAGGGCGGCAAACCCGGCCTCGATCGCGGTCTGGGTGAGGTTCCAGCCCATGTTCCGCGCATCGACCTTGACCTCGCCCCACCGGGCGTAGAACGCCGGCCGGTCCGGCCACGGGTAGTCCTCCTCGAACCAGCCCTTGCTCAACGAGAAGTCGAGCCGCTCGAAGCAGCACGGCAGGAGCTGGCGGTCGGCTTCAACCCCCTTCATGTACAGGAAATGCACCGCACCTGCCGCCGCACCGACACCCGGGGCGAAGATCCCGATCACCGAGATCACCGAGCCCAGATCGTTGAGCATGTCGCCGGTGGGCCCCGACATGGTGCCAGCGGCCGCCGCCTGCAAGCGCATGTAATGCGACAGCTCGTCGGCCGTGCTGATCTCCACGGGCGGAATGTCGAGCACCTGCATCGTGGCCGAGGCTGTTCTGACGCCCGGCAGGAGCGTCCGCGGGCCACCGACCTGCACGCGAAGGCCACCTGTACGGCTGGCAACCAGCCTCCGAGCGTCCTCCAGCAGCGGCGAGAGTACAGCGGTCAGAGGGTCTCTCTCCCCTCGCGGCGCCGCGTCAAGCAGCGGCCCTAAAGTCGCCATCTGCCGCGGGACACCCGTCTCGAGCGCCGCATCGAGGACCTCGAGCTGTGTCCGCAGACGCTCGGCCACAGCTCCCTGAGCCAGGAGTGCGTCCAGCAGCTCTGTGCTCTCCTCGTCCACGACGCGCCGGAGTGGTCTCGGATTGTCGGAGCCATCAAGCGCCCACAGGGCGATCGCCGGACCGACCGCGAGCAGTGGCAGCTGCTGGGCAGGAGTCGCGCTCAGACGGTCCGGATCGAGGCCTGTGCGCTCGATCCGGGCGACCAGCCCACGCTCGAGCAGCTCCAGCACTCGGGCCGTCTCGCCGGGGGCCGGGGACAGCGGTGACACGGTCACCGGCAGCTTCGGGCACGACAGGCCGTCGCCGTCGGACAGGCGCAACGTGCCGCGCCCGCCGCCAACGCCGTCGGGATGTGACGGAGCGATCAGCGACAGGCGACCGTCGTCGTGCACGGTCACGGGCAGTGGGTACCCCTCACGTCCGCGCCGCGGCTCGAACACCGCGTACAGGTCCCCGATCGGCCGCGTCGCCTTGACGGGATCCAGCCCGACCAGCTCGACAGTGTCGAGCGGCATGATCTGCTCCGACGAGAGCTGTAGCTCCGCACAGACGGGATCGATGCCATCTCCGCCGCCACCCTGGCCGCCACCGTCACCCCCGCCGCCAGACGGCATGCATCCCGCCGAGGCGAGCACCAGAGCAGAACAAAGCCCCGCCAGTGCAACGACGCATCTCATCATAAACATGAGAACGCGTCGCGTTCACATCTATTCCAGAGGTCCGCGCCACAAGGGCTACCACAGCTCGAGAGCGGTCCGGCTCCGTGCCGCCACATCCCAACCCCACACACGGCTCGAGCCCGTCGAACACGCGTCCAACGGGCTCGAGAGTGTCACTCGCGATGTCGCATCAGGACCCGACTGCTCGAGCCCTCAGTACCCCCAGAGCATCGCCGTGGGGCCCGTGGCGAGCGTCATCAGCTGGTCGGCATCGGCTCGAATCGTCCGATACAGCCACCAACGGGCAACCGCCGCTTGCGCTCCCTGGCCGGCCGTCAGAGTCTGCAACAGCGACTTCTTCTCGGGGTAGTGGACGATGGTCACGTCCTCGTCTGCCGGAATCTCCGCCAGCTCCTTGGCCAACGCCACGGCCCGATCGAAGCCACCGAGCTCGTCCACGAGACCGTTGGCAGCTGCCTGGCGACCGCTCCACACACGACCATGGGCCAGCTTCTCGGCCTCCGCGAAGCTCATCCCCCGATGCTCGGCCACGTCGGCAAGCCACTGGTTGAAGCCATCCCAGTGGTTGGCCTCGAACCGGGCACGCTGCTCCTCGGTGAAGTCGCTCAGAGCAGAGTACATGTCCGCGTTGGGTCCCATCGAGACTCCGTCGTAGGTGATGCCGATCTCGTCATACAGCTTCTTCATGTTGAACTTGCCGCTGATCGAGCCGATCGAGCCGGTGACGGTCATCGGGTTCGCGACGATCTTGGACGCCCGGTACGCGATGTGGTACCCGCCCGACGCCGCGACGTTCACCATCGAGGCCACAACCGGCTTGTCCCGAGTCAGCACCTCCACCTGGTGTCCGATCAGATCGCTGGTCAACGCCGATCCACCCGGGCTGTCGATCCGGAACACGACCGCTGCGACGTCCTCGTCGTCGGCAGCTCGCTTCAGCTCTGCGTTGACCGACTCGTGGCCCATCATCACCCCAAGCAGTGGGTTGACCCCGTTTGTTCTGCCACCAATGGTCCCCTGCGCGTGGACCACAGCGATCGTCTTCTTACCACCAAGGCCTACGTCCTTCGGCTTGACCTTGCCGTAGGTGGACTGGGCGACGGTCTTCAGCTCCTCGGTACCCTCGGCGAGGAGCTCGGTCTCGAGCTCGTCCCAGTACCACAGCTGATCCACCAGGCCGGCCTCGAGGGCCTCCTCGCCGGTGAACAGGGCGTGCTCCATGAGCCGCGTGACCGCCTGCTCGTCGAGACCCCGGTCCTGCTCGAGATGCGCGCCCCGCATCTCCCACATCTCATCCATCAGCCAGCGACGATTCTCCTTGGCCGGCTCGGACATATCGGTGCGCAGCACGAGCTCGGCAGCACTCTTGTAGTCCTTGATCTTGTGGATGTTCGGCTCGATCCCGAGCTTGTCCAGGAGCGCCTTCACGTGCATCGACGAGGCCTCTGAGCCGGTGAAGATCACACCGCCAGTGGGACACATCGCAATGAGCTCGCACGCCCCGGCGAGATGCACGCCGCCGGCTGACAACGACTCGGCCCAGGCCACCACCCGCTTGTTGGCTTCACGAACCGTGGCAATACCGGCCCGCAGCTCCTCGATCGTCGCCTGACCGGGGGAGGTCGTTCCCCCGAGCTTGACGATCACGCCCTCGATGCGGTCGTCAGCGGCGGCCTTGGCAAGGTTGTCGAGGGTGCCTTGCAGGGTCAACGACGTCTCACCCATGGCTTGCGAGAGCAGGTCCGATGGGGGGTCGTACTCCAGCATGTCGTCGCGCAGATCGACCACCAGCCAGGAGCCGTCCTCGATATCCGGACCACCCGTCAGAGCAGCCACCACACCAATCAGGACTCCGCCGGCCACCAGCACAACGAGAGCAATCCAGAACCACGGTGAGCGAACGAAACGCGCCATCAACACACCTCCTGTACAGATCCGGACACCGTCATGCGACGGCACCAGCATGGTCGTGGTACGCGAAACCCCTTCAGGTGTTTCGCAGCGACGTCTCTGTCAGGCGTCGGCAGCCGGCTCACTGCCGCGTGGCGGCTTCGTCATCCCGGAGATCAGCCGGTCTGTCGGAACGTACACCCAGGCGTGCTCGGGCTCCTCGGCGCCACTCGCCTGAACCCGCAGACCGAGACGCCGGAACAGCCCTTCGCCCACTCCCTGGTACGCATCCAGCCGACGCATGTCCTCCGGGCTCAGCCCCCTGTAGAGGCGACCCAGCACCGTCTCACCCTCCAAAGGAACCACGATCGGCACCCCGACGCCATCCATGTCCACCAGCTTGTGGTTGGCGAGCCGCGCCACCTCCACCACCAGATCACGCTCCAGCAGCAGCGAGACGAACCGCTCATCCTCCAGCGAGCCGTACACGAACAGCGGCAGTACCGGCTCGGGCTCGCCGTCGTCGGTCGGAACGGGCATCGGCAGTCCACGGGCATCGTTCATGTCTCCAGTGTAGTGCAGCGGCGTGATCCCCCGAGACCTGCGGGCTCGACACGACATAGAGGCATCCGGGCCGGGGCGACAATGTAGCGCTGCAGTCGCTCCAACGATACACTGGTGAAGGAACGGGCACATGCGACGAGATCAGGTACTTGAGATCCTCGAGCAGAACCGCGACGAGCTGCGTGAGCGGTTCAATGTGAGGTCGCTGCGCCTGTTCGGTTCGGTGGCCCGTGACGAGGCGTCCGATGCCAGCGACGTCGACATCCTGGTCGGCTTCTCCGGCCCGCGTACCTTCCGCGGCTACATGGACCTTCGGATCTTCCTCGAGGACCTTCTCGGTATGAGGGTAGACCTCGTCACGGAGTCCGGTCTCAAGGAGCGAGTGCGGCCCTATGTTGAGAAGGACGCGATTCGTGTCGCGTGACCCACTTCTGTTTCTCGAGGACATCGCGGCTAGCTGCAGCAAGATCGTCCGGTACACACGAGGTCTCTCACAGCAAGAGGCTTTCTCCGACTCGATGAGGCTGGACGCGGTACTGATGAATCTCC
>CAZEJK010000157.1:0-4521 GCA_964512045.1 uncultured Thermoanaerobaculia bacterium | reverse complement strand
ATCTCCGCACAGCGTGGCTGTCGATTCGCTCGGGCCGCGGCAGTGCTGCAGCCGTCGTTGTGGCGCTGGCTCTGGGCCTCGGCGTCAACACAGCGATCTTCACCGCCGTCAAGGCGCTCCTGCTCGATCCGCTGCCGTACCGCGATCCATCCCGGGTGGTGCGCCTCGAGCTGCTGGCCGACGGCGAGCCGTTCGGCCTCCAGGGACGGCTCTCACCGCCCGAGGTCCGCGACTGGCAGCGGCTGGCGAGCTCACTGGAGGTCACCGCCGAGCTCCACATCATGCGCTTCAACGCGATCCTCTGCGAGCGGCCGTACGGTCTGTGGACAGGCGTGGTCTCCGCACCGTACTTCGAGGTGCTCGGCGTGCAAGCTCTCCATGGACGGACGTTCGTGGCGTCGGACGACGTTCCGGGCGCGACGCCGGTCGCGGTGCTGAGCCACGGGCTGTGGCAGCGCGCGTACGGCGGCGACCCCAAGGCGGTCGGCGAGGCGTTCTCCATGAACGGCACGATCCACCGGGTCGTCGGTGTGCTCCCGCCGATTCCGGACTTCCCCGCCGCCGCAGAGATCTTCATCACCACAGTCTCCTCACCGTACCGCTCGCGACCGCTCTTCGAACGGCGGACGAGCAGGGTCGTCACCGGGCTCGGGAGGTTGACGCCAGGCGTATCTCCAGCAACAGCCGAGGCAGAGCTGGACACGGTGGTCGAGACCCTGCAACAGCAGTACCCGGAGGCACTCCGACGGGCTGGCGACACCAAGCTGACGGCACGGGTCACACCGGTTGCCGAGCTGATCAACGCCGAGGCCACCACGACCTTGGGGCTGTTGCAGCTACTGGCAGGACTGGTGCTCGCCACGGCCGTGGTCAACGTCACGTGCCTGGTGCTGGCCAGCGTCAACCGTCGATCCCACGAGCTGATGGTTCGACAGGCCGTCGGCGCACCGAGATCCCGGCTGGCGCGGGCGCTGGTGCTCGAGACCACCGGTCTTGCACTCGCCGGCGGCGCACTCGGCGCCGGACTGGCCTGGGTTGTGCTACCGGTTATCGGCGCCCTGACCGGCAACCTGAGCCCGCGGTCGGAGAGCGCCGTGCTCGACGCCGGCGTGCTCGGGGGCACCATGCTGGTGGCGGCTGCCTGTGGCGTTGCGGTGGCGCTCCTGCCGAACCGGCGGATCGGGCGCCTCGATCTCCACCACCTCGGGGCTGGAGCCCGCGTCGTCGGCCGGAAGCGGCATCTGCTGATCGCCCTCGTCGTCGCTCAGCTGGCTCTGTCCACAGTGTTGGTGAACGCGGCTGCCCTCGCTGGACGGAGCCTTGTGAACCTCTTTCACGTCGATCTTGGCTGTGATCCCAACAACGTCGTGGCCGCCCGCCTGAGCCTGGACTGGAGCCGCTTCATTCTCCCGGGCGAAGGGCTCCCTGAGAGAAACACAGAGGGAATGTACGCGCTGTATGACGCCGTGCTCGAGCGGGTCCGCGGTCTGCCCGGCGTCGAGGCAGCCGGTCTGGTTGCCGAGGAGCTTCCGATGAGCCCCCGAGGTTACTGGGGGCAGGTCCTGCGGGGCGTCTCCGTCGGGGGCGATGCGCCAACGACCGCAATGGTGCAAGCGGCCACGGTGTCCATCTGGCCGGGGTACCTGCAAGCGCTCAGAGTGCCTGTGCTCGCCGGTCGTCTGCTGGGACGCGACGATGCAGGCGCGCCAACAGTGATCGTGAGCAGATCGCTGGCCACAGCGCTCTTCCAGACCGAGCCCGCCATTGGCCAGACGGTCCAGCTCATGGGGAGACCGCAGAGGGTGGTCGGGGTGGTGGAGGATGTGCACATGGGAGGCCTGGCCGACCGGTCTCCTCCGCAGGTCTACCGGGTGTTCCTCGGGATGGAGTCCTACCTGGTCGTCCGTACGACCGACGATCCTGACACGATGCTGCGCACTCTCGTCACCGCAATCCACAACGTCGAGCCCGAGCTGCCGGTAGACGACGTGCGGCTGCTGCGCGATGTCTGGCGGCAGTCGATCGCGCCCGTCGGCTGGGTGGCTGTCCTGATCGGATTGTTCGCCGCTGCCGCACTGGCGATCGCCGGCGCAGGCTTGGCCGGGCTCACGGCCTCGATGGTCACCCGCCGCTGGGCTGAAATCGGTGTTCGTCAGGCCCTCGGGGCCGTCCCCACCCAGGTGGCCCGACTGGTTGTCGGCCGGGCTTTGGCGCTCGTGGGCGCTGGCGTCCTCATCGGCAGCGTCGGTGCCATCTTCGTCGGCCGAGCCACCGCCAGCTGGCTGTATGGTGTTCCACCGCACGATCCTGCGAGCCTGCTCATCTCTGCGGCAAGCCTCGTCGCAGTCGGTGCCATCGCCACCGTCAGCCAGGTCCGCCGCGCGACTCGGGTCGACCCGTCGGAGCTGCTGCGGCGCACGTAGCGAGCCGGCCACGCCCCTCCCCGCTGCACGCGGGCTCACCGACGGCATACCGGACACTCTCGAGGAGAGCTGCGTGCGCCGGAACCCAGACCTGTCGCACCCAGCCGCCGATATGACGACGGCTCTCCGTCCCCTCCTTCGATCGGTTGACCAAGCATGATATAACCGTCCCGGAAAACGTAGAGAGAGGGTCACCGATGTCCAGAATGACACATCCGCTGCTGCTCGCACTGCTCGCCGCCCTCGTCGCGGTCGCTCCATCGGTGGCCTCTGGCGCGGACGAGGACGCCATCGTCGGCACCTGGCTGACCGCCGAGGCCGAGGACGGCCGCGCGCATGTGCGCATCGTCAAGGACGGTGACAGCTACCGTGGAACGATCGTCTGGCTCGAGCTGCCGACCTACCCGGAGGACGATCCGGGGGGAATGCCCGGTCAGATCCGGATCGACCGCGAGAACCCCGACCCCGATCTCCGCGACCGCCCGATCCTCGGGCTCGAGATCGTCTCCGGGTTCGAGCCCACGGGCGACGGCCGCTGGGGCAACGGCACGATCTACGATCCGGCGAACGGCAAGACCTACAAGTGCAAGGCGAAGCTCAGCGATCCCGACACCTTGAAGGTACGAGGCTTCATCGGAGTTTCGCTGCTCGGACGCACCGAGGTCTGGACGCGCGTCGACGCACCGTAGCTGCCCGCAAGACACTGCACACGAACGGAGTGCCGATCCATGAGCAACGGGATCTCAGAGAAACCACGCCGGCTCGCCGTGCTCACCTCCGGTGGCGATGCGCCAGGCATGAACCCTGCCCTGCGGGCGGTGGTGCGGACCGCGATCGACTCGGGCCTCGAGGTGTTCGCGGTGCGCGAGGGGTTCCGCGGGCTGGTTCTGGGTGGTGACTCGTTCCGGCCGCTGAGCTGGGAGTCCGTCGGCGGCATCTTGCACCGCGGCGGCACCATCATCGGCACGGCCCGCTGCACCGAGTTCCAGACAGTTGAAGGACGTCAGCGTGCCGTCCGCTCGCTGCTCGGCCACGATATCAGCCGCGTGATCGTCATCGGCGGCGACGGCTCGTTGAACGCCGCCAACATCCTGCGCAAAGAGTGGTCGGACCATCTGCACGCTCTGGTCTCTGACGGCGCCGTGCCGCGCGAGGTAGCGGATCGCCACAGCTACCTGTCGCTGGCCGGCCTCGTCGGCTCCATCGACAACGACATGGCGGGCACGGACATGACGATCGGCGCCGACACCGCGCTCCATCGTATCGCCGAGGCGGTGGACGCCATCGGCTCCACCGCCTCGAGCCACCAGCGGACGTTCGTGGTGGAGGTGATGGGTCGACGGTGCGGCTATCTGGCCGTCATGAGTGCCCTCGCGACCGGAGCGGACTGGGTCCTGATCCCGGAGAAGCCACCACGCGACGGATGGGAGGAGGTCCTGTGCGAGCGTCTGTCGGCAGGGCGTCGTGCCGGTCGCCGCGACTCCATCGTGATCGTCGCCGAAGGCGCCGTCGACGAGCACGGCCAGCCGATCACCTCGCGGTATGTCAAGGAGATGCTCGAGAAGCACCTGGAAGAGGACGTCCGCATCACCATCCTCGGCCACGTCCAGCGCGGCGGCGCCCCCACGGCGTACGACCGCTACATGAGCACCCTCATCGGCCACGCGGCCGTCGGCGAGGTGCTGCGCGCCGGTCCGGACGACGCTCCCCAGGTGATCGGCATGCGCAACAACCGCATCACTCGTACGCCCCTTTCACACTGCGTGGAGCAGACGCGGGCGATGACCGAGGCCGTGGACGGCTGCAACTACGAGCGTGCCATGGAGATCCGCGGAGGCTCGTTCGCCGAGACCTTGCGCACCCTGCGAACCCTGCTCCGCGTCCTCCCCCATCCACCGAAGCCGGATCAGGAGCGGCTGCGGCTCGCGGTTCTCAACGCCGGCGGTCCGGCGCCCGGCATGAACACCGCGACCCGCGCCGCAGTTCGTCTCGCCCTGGATCGCGGTCACGTCGTGCTCGGTGTGCGCAACGGCTTCCAAGGCCTGATCGACGGCGATGTCTCGGAGATGGGCTGGATGGACGTCAGCGGTTGGGTGGC
>CAZEJK010000156.1:0-11745 GCA_964512045.1 uncultured Thermoanaerobaculia bacterium | reverse complement strand
AAGCTCGACGCTGCGGACGAGACGTCCGCGGTCCTATCGGAGGATGTGGCGTGCCAATGTGCCGCCGTCCATGCACGGACCGCGGACCTCTGGTCCGCATCGGACCGTGCAGCGAGCCCGATGCTGCGGACGGGACGTCCGCGGTCCAATCGACTGAGCGATGGCCAGCGTGCTATGGCGGGTCGGCACGATGGCCGGACGTTCGTGAGTCCGGGACCGGCCGTGCCACGGCGTAGCTCTCCGAGCGAAGCCGGGCTGTCGGCATCCGGGGTACAGTCGGGGGGTCGTTCTGACATGGGTTGAAATCGGAAGCACGTGTAGGCGAGCGTGAGGGCCAATCGAGACGAGGAGGCGTGGCAGAAGCGACGACGCAGCGGCCCGGATCCGGACCGGGACCAGGCCCCGGCCATCTGGATGCCGGCCCGCGGCCCCCGGCGGTGCCGTTGGGCATGACGCTGAGCTCACGGACCGATGAGCTTGTAGGTCATCGCACAGACGCGATCAGTCGGGTTGCGTACCCTCCCAGATGCCCCAGAGAGCCACCCTGCCGCCCACCGAAGCAGGTCCCCGGGGTGGGTGGGCGGAACTCAGAACTCAAAACTCTGAACTCATAACTCCTACAGTCCCCTCGCCCACTCCGGCCGGAGCAGCTCCTCGTCGCGGGTTGCCAGCACCCGGTCGATGAGCTCGAGGGCGCCAGCGCGGTCGCGCGGGAGCCGGAGCTTCAGCGGAAGGTAGTTGGAGGCGTGGTTGGCATGGAACAAACCTCGGTAGCCGTCCATCTCCTCGAGCATCCAGCGAAGCTCGGCGAGCATCCCCCAGCGATCGGGCAGCTGCAGCTCTCCGTGAGCGATCGCCGTTGCGAGCTCTGTGCCGGGGACTGGAGTGACGGTCAAGGCAGCACCGTAGGTCGGAGCCGCGGCATTGAGAAACGCACCGCTGCCGCGAGCGTGCGCATGGGAGCGCTCACGACCGGCCACCCCGAGCAAGATCATCAACGACAGCTTGAGTCCGGCATCACGGACAAGATGACACGCATCCAGCTGCCGTTCGACTGTCGCCCCTTTCCGGATCTGCCGCAACGTCTCGGCGTCGCCGCTCTCGGCGCCGAAGTACACGATCCCGAGCCCGAGAGATCTGAGCTTGGCGAGTCCCTCTGCACCGTGGCGCAAGATCGCTCGCGAGTCACCGTAGACTCCAACGCGCTGGACGTCCGGCAGCCACGCTCGGATGCCGGCTAGCACCTCCTCCAGCACATCGAACGGCGCCGCCAGCGCGTCCCCGTCAGCCAGGAACACCCGTCGTACCGCCCCCGCGGCGGGCGCCAGCGCGCGGACCTCGTCGACGATCTCGGCCGCGGGGCGCACCCGGTACTCCTCGCTGCGATACATCCCGCAGAACGTGCACCGGTTCCACGAGCAGCCGATCGTCAGCTGCAGGATCAGCGACCCGGCCTCGGAGGGCGGTCGAAAGAGCGGTTCGACGTAGCTGGGTCCGATCATCGCCGACGATTCTAACCGGTCTTGCTCGAACCACCGTGTCACGGGGCCGCAGCTCCGCTACACTCACACCAATGAGGACATGGCAGCTGCAACCTGACAGCCCCAGGCTCCCGCGGTCGAGCGGAGGCGCCTTGTGACCGCCCGAGACAGACGAGCCCCACTCCCGGTCCACCGCAACCTGGTGCTGGTCCGGGCCTGTGAGCCGGAGCAGCTCGATCAGCTCGTCGCGCGCTCGAACCTCGCAGATCGCTGCGTGCGCCGACTGACCGCCACGGAAGCGCTCTTCCCGAGGTCAGCTCTTCGCCTCCTCCGCCGTCGGCTCGCAGAGCTCGAGCTGGACGTCGTGGACGTTCTCCCGGATCACCCAGAGGACACGTCCTCATGAGAGCTCCGAGACCTCGCTGGATGGAGAACCGCTCGAGGCCACAGGGTTCGATCCGCGCTGCCCGCGAGCGGTCTGCGTGGACGGTGATCCAAGCCCTGCGCGCCATCTGCCAGGCGGTTGACGAGCATCCTCAGCCGTTCACCGTCGACAACACCATGCGCACGGGCTTCACCAAGCGGTTCGATGAGCTGATCCGCTCGAGCGGCATCTCCACTGCGCTTGGACCACACTCGTGGTTATGTCTTGCGTGGTGGACAGGTCTCCTCGTCACGGACGATGATCAGGACTTCTGGTTCCGAACGTCGCGATCCAGGCTGCTTGTCACGGAGCCTTTCTACCTGTTCCCCACGATCACCGGCGTCATGAGGTCCTCCGCACACGTGCATCTCGACTCACAGCTCCCAGCCGGCCACGAGTTTCGCATGTATCTCTTTCTGCTACGGGGATCTGCCAGGAGCGAAGCTGTGCGGCACGTCGCGGAGTCCATCATCGATCGACTCATCGACGTCGCCGAGGGCTCAGCAAGCTCAAGCGAGTGGTTCGAGGACGCCGCCCTCGCCGAGAATCTCGACTTGGAGGTCGCCGGTGACGAGCTCGTGCGTCTCCGGTACGTTGGGTACGGGCTCCCGCGAAACAACCGTGAGCAGATGATCCAGGGCGTTGTGTGGGCACTGGTCTCCAACCTCCTCGGGCTGCTCACGGAGGTCGGCATCTGCGCTCGCGGCATCGGGGACCCCTCGAGCTACACAAGGCTCACACCGATCGGGGCTCAGGCCCTGCGTGGCTGGTCGGACTCCCATCACCTCGGTCACCTGAGCGTCGACCTACACGGAGCCCTTCGTTGGCAGGAGCCGAACCATCTGATCGCCACCGCCCAACAGGATCAGGAGCTCGCGAGCCTGCTCATCGGCTCCCTTGCCGAGGCCGTGGAGCCTGCGGGGACATTCGCCATCGACGAGAGAACGATCACGCGCACGCTGCATGCAGGAGAGCCCGAAGAAGCCGTGCGCCAGCGGTTCCGAAGCCTGGCCTCAGAGCCGCCCCCAGCAGCGCTTGAAGAGTCTCTCCGACAGGCGATCGAGACCTCGCGCCCGGTCAGGGTCGAGCCCGACATCTGTGCCCTCGAGCTGAGCACGCTCACACACGAGGAGGCGGCAGCGCTGAAGCAGCACGGTCTGCGCGAGGTCGGCGACCTCCTGATCGGACATGCGCTGGCTTTCGACGCTGCGCTCGAGGCGCGTGTCGGAAAGGCGTGGCGCTCGATCGACTACTCGACGCGGCCTGAAGACACCGCAAGCCTCTCCGACGACCTGACGCTGACCCGTCGCGACGGCCCACACGACCTCCGATACCAGCAGATCCTGGTCGAACTGGGAGCACAACCCACCGCATCGAGCGTCCAGGTCACGCCGGAGCAGCTGGACATCGACGACGCCCAGACAGAGGCGGCCAACCTTCGCCAGGTCAACGCCTTCTTCAGGCGCCTGGAACCACATCTCACGGGCAGAAAGGTACCCCCAGCCGCCCGGGCGCGTCTCCTGGCGGACGCAGGCGTGATCGACCCTCCCGAGGTCACAGAGGCGGTGGTGCTCACGTTCGACCCGGTGGTGGCTCAGGGCTTGGTCGACAACGGGGTGCTGGGCCAGGTTGGCGAGCTCCTCTCCAACGGTCGTCTCCTCGTCCCCAAGGGCCATCTCGCGGAGGTGGAGGAGCGGTTGAGCGAGCTCGGCGTACCGTTCCCCGCCGAGCACAGCTCCCTGCGGGCCACTGCCCACCTTCAGGCTGCGGTCCATCGCCTGGGCGAAGCACTCAGCAAGCCGCCGGCATCTGCGCCCGGTTCGGCATCAAAGCCCTCCCCTCGCACGACCCCGGCAGCTGCCACGCCGAGCAGGCGTACAGCCCAACGCAGCGAGCCTCCTGAGCCCACAGTGCAGACCGTCCTCGAGGCCATCCGGCGCGCATCTGCCAACGGAGGCCGCGGCGCCACCCTCGGCGAGCTGGCCTCGGCCACCGGCATCGCCCGCAAGCAGCTGCAAGCGATCCTGAAGCGGCTTGTCCGAGACGATCGCGTCACCCTCACCGGCCACGCGCGAGGTGCGCGCTACCGGACTGACTGAGGACGCAGCTCTGGTTGAGCTCTCAGGTCAGAACTCCGAGGTGTTCATGCCGCCCGCCCCACGTCCCCACTCTGCAAGCTGCGGGCATCGAAGAGCGCTGGAGGCGCTCGCTGTAAGGGCCGGTGGATGGGTGGGGGAGCCCAGACCCAACACCGAGTACCTCACAGCCACGCGGGCGCGGGATCGGCGCCATCGGAGCACCCCTTTGGTTGCGGCCCGCGGCCGCGTTAGTATCCCCATCTGGAGGCGGCATGAACAGCTCGACCAACGTGCTCGAGGAGGGGCTGAAAGAGCTCGGGAAGCAGCTGAAGTCACAGCAGAAGGCGATCACACAGGCGCAGGCGGCCGAGCGCGACGAGGACGTCAACGGCCTGCAAGCGGCGCTGGCATCCATCGACCGCGAGGTACTGACGCGGCTCGGTCTCGGGGACACGGCTGACGCCACGATCGAGCGGGCTCGCTCCACGTTGAAACGGTTACGCCAGGAGCAACGCCGCGCCTTGGCGGCCGATCTCAAGGCAGCCTGCGAAGCAGCCGGGCGAAGGTACCAGCGGCTCGGGGACAGCCCTCCGGAGCTGCTCATCGCGCCGTTCACAGCTGTGCTCGACCTGGAGTCGATGCAAGCACGAGTGCTCTACGCCAGGGAGGACCTGGTCACGACCCGGGCTACAGCCGCCGACATCATGAAGACCATCGAGCAGCAAGAGAAGCGTCTTGGCCAGCGCCAGCAGCCTCCGGATGAGGTTCTGGCCCAGCTCTACGCCGCCTACCTGGCGGTGCTCGGTCAAATCGGCGGCCGGCTCGGAGATCGGATCGAGCTCCTCGAGCTGCTTCCGTTGATGGCAATCGCCCAGCAATCAGCACGTTGGCTCGCGGATCCAGTCCAGGAGCGGTACCGGTCCTACACCAAGGCTCGCTTCCTGTGGGATCTGGCACGGCTGCGAGCGACCCGGAACCTAGAGCACAACGGCATGCGTCTCGACCTGGGCACGGCCACCGGCGACTCGACGCGCAGGCCGGCGCGCGTGTTCTTCATTGACGATGGCGCCGGGCAGGGACAGTACTACCTGTCGCTGCGGTTCGTGAAGGTGTGAGGTTACTGTGGAGATCAAGCACGCCCGGCCGCTCGACCTCGAGCTGGCCCAGCACATCATCCAACGCCTGGCCGAGGGTGGTCAGCCTCCCGAGCTCGGCATCCAGCACATCAACGTCGGCAACGAGAGCTACCTGAAGGTCCTTGAAAGCGAGTACTTCGGCCGGATCCTCAAGGGTGGGTCGAGCTTCAAGCTGGTGGAAGGCTACTTCGGTGGGGGCAAGACTCACTTCTTGTACTGCGTCCGTGAGCTGGCCTGGGCCCATGGTTTTGTCACGTCGCTTGTGGAGCTCTCACCCAACGAGTGCCCGTACGACGACCCGCTGCGGGTCTACCAGGCAGTCATCCGTGGCCTCAGCGCCAGCCCGGCTGACGGTGAGATCACACCCACGCTGGGTCTCACCGGGATCTTGCAGAGCATCGCCGACGATCTTGTTGCCTCGAGCAGCGTCGACATGGCGCTCGAGTACCTCAAGCGCACGGTGCGCCAGATCCCTTGCGAGAGCCACTCCTACCGGCAGGCGGTGCGAACGTTCCTGCGTGCCGAGATCGAGCAGGACGAGGCCACGTCCGCCACGGTCGGCGCCTGGCTGACCGGCGAGTCGGTCTCGCCCCAGCTCGTTCGCGACCACGGCATCTTTGAGATGATCAGCCGCAACACGGGTTTTACGATGCTCCGCAGCCTTTGCCAGATGCTCGTCGGGCTCGGTCTCCCCGGCGTGGTGCTGCTGTTCGACGAGGTCGACCGCAACATGAGCGTGAGCGCGCGACGCACCCGTGCCATCGGAGACAACCTCCGACAGGTCATCGACCTGTGCGGACGCTCGCAGCTCCCCAACACACTGTTCCTGTACGCCGTGCCGCCCGAGTTCATGCGCAACGTCGTGCCGGACTACCCTGCCCTCTACCAGCGCCTCCGCAGCCCGATCCCGTTCTCCATCCGGTCACCGCAGGCGCCGCTCATCGATCTGACCCATCTCGATCTGGAGCCGGTACCGCTGCTCGAAGCCCTCGGCGCCAAGCTGCTCGCCGTGTTCGAGACGGCGAGAGGCATCCGATTCGACAAGGACTTGCAGGAGCATAACACCGCCATTCTCGCCCAGGAGTGTGTCAACGGCGAGTTCGAGCTGAGCCACCGGCGCCTGTTCGTCAAGGCGATGACCGACAACCTGTTCCGTCAGCTCGTCGACGGCGAACACGATCTCGCCAGTGTGGCTGAAGAGGAGCTCTTGATCCAGTCCCTGAACCAGCTCAGCTCCACAGCCAACGAGTGGGACGACGGTCTGGTGGACGGCGGTCTCGTCGAGGACGACGACGACGAGACGATCCAGTAAGCAGGAGTCGAGATGCCGTCCGAAGCCCACGAGCCGCCATCCCCAGCCTGTAGCTCTGCGGTCGGTGACCGCATCGTCCACCCGGAGCTCGGCCCCGGCTCGATCCGGCGCCTGAAGCGCGGAGGACGGGCACTGCTGGTCAGCTTCGACTCGAACCCGAAGCTCCTGCTCGAGGTCAGAAGCACAGAGGTACTGCAGAAGCCGGGCCAACCGGAGACCACGGCTCCGGAGGCTCAACGCGCCCACGAGCCACCCACAACGAGCTCCACCGAGTCGTCGGTGGCGCCTCCTCGGCCCGGTCCGTTTCGGCGTCGCGTCAAGCTCTCAGCCCAGACCAGCGAGCGGGCCCACGAGGCCGCTCGTACCATCGAGGCGCTTCGCCTCGGCGTGGTGCCTCACGCTGACCTGCGATCCTCCAGCGTCGGTCGGGACCGCGAGCTGGAGCTGATCCGAAGCGACCTGGAGGAGGCCCGCGGCGACGGCGGCTCGGCTCGCGTTCTGCTCGGCGACTACGGCGCCGGCAAGACCCACATGCTCGAGATTATCGAGCGCGAGGCTCTGGCGCAGGGCTTTATCGTCGGCCGCGCCACCCTCAACGCGGACTTCCTGCTCCCGAACCACCCGATGCGCATCTATCGGGCTGCGGTCACCTCTCTGATCACGCCCGGCCAGGAGACCGCCGCCAGCGCGGGGTTGGAGCCACTGCTACGGGCCGCAACGACGCTCGAGCCGATCATGACCAGCGTCGCTCGTCGCACCGCTCCAATCGGCGATCACCTCTACCTCGGACCAGCGCTCCACTACTTCGCCGCCGTGGACCAGCTCGACCACCCGATGCCACGCGAGCTTCTGATCGATTGGATCTCGGGCCACCGACCAGAGGGCAACCGAGAGCTGGACGCCACCCTCCGCACCCTCGCCCGAACCACGAGGTCGTTCTCCATCGGCCCTCGTATCTATGCGCTCAAGGACTTCCAGCCGTGGGCCCACGTCTACGCCTACCTTCTCGGGGGCCTGGCCGTGCTCGCCCGTGAGACGGGGCACGGAGGTCTGGTCGTGCCGCCGGAGCGTTCGCGGACAGCCTGTTCGCCTGCCTCGCATTGGCCACACTCGGACCCGAACGGACACTGCGTGCGGAGTCCAGCCTCGACAAGGGCGGGTTCGGGCCCCAGCGGCGCCTCCCAACTCGCTACTCGCCAAGCCAACCGCTGTACGTGGTATCGGCAATGACTCCGAGCACCGCCGGCGAGCAGCTGCTCCGTCAGCTCGTACCTCCGGACAGGCTCAGCGAGCTCTCGCCGCTGGACCAGGCCAGCTACCACGAGCTGAGCCGACGGATTTCCACCGTGTTCGAGCAGGCGTACCCGGAGATGGATCTGGCCGAGCGGCTTAGCGCTCCGCTCGGTGACGTCCTGTGGAACCTCATTGATCACAATCACATCGACTCTCCGCGGGAGGCCACGAAGCTCACCGTGGAGATGCTCGACCTCCTCCGTCTGCGTCCGGACGCGCTGCCATCGTTCCTCGGCGACGTCCAACGAGCGCTGCGTTGACCGAGCCCGACCGGTGGCGTCAAGCGGCCGTCGCGATGCGCGCCGCACTCCCGCGAACCTGGTACCCGTTCTTCGCCAGGTTCCCGCGTCCGTACGCTGTGCAGCTCGAGGTCTGGCAACCGCTGCTCGATGGGGCCGACTGCCTCGTTTGCTCGCCGGCGGCCACCGGGAAGACCGAGGCCGTTGTCGCACCGTTGACGGAGCGGATCCTTCAGGACGCCACCGCGCGCTCCCCGAAGCTGCTGCTCGTCTCGCCGACCCGAGCGCTGGTCAACGACCTGGTTCGCCGGTTGAGCGCGCCGCTCGAACGGCTCGGTCTCCGGATCCACCGGCGTACAGGCGATCACGCGCAGCTCGACCGTTCGGATCCGCCGGACCTTCTCGTGACGACACCGGAGTCGCTCGACTCGCTCCTGGTTCGGCACACTGCGCACCTGCGGCACGTGCGGGCGGTGGTACTCGATGAGCTCCACATCCTCGACGGGACGGTGCGAGGCGATCAGCTTCAAGCTCTGCTCTGGCGCCTTCGCGCCATCACCGAGCGCTCTGGGGACGCGCTCCAAACCGTGGCCTCGTCGGCCACTGTCCACGATCCCGACGGGATGGCCGAGCGCTATCTCCGGCAGGGACGCTCGATCGTCGTGCCGGGCAGCAAACGCCTCGCGGTCCGATATGCCCACTGTCCCAACCCGCTCAGCCTCGTGTCGACTCTGGCGTCTGTCTGGGGCACAGGACCGAGCCAGGCTCGCAAGGTCCTGGTCTTCGTCAGCAGCAGAGCCGAGGCGGAGGACCTCGCGAGCCGCGCGCACCACGACCGTCGGCTCGGCAACCGGGTCTACGCCCACCACGGCAGCCTGTCGAGGGAGGAGCGCGAGCGCGTGGAGTCTCGCTTCGCTAGTGATCCCTCTGCGCTGTGCTTCGCCACCATGACGCTCGAGCTCGGCATCGACATCGGTGACGTGGACCTGGTGGCGTTGGTTGGTCCGCCCGGGTCCGTCGCGTCCTTCGTGCAGCGAGTGGGTCGGGGCAACCGCCGGAGCGAGTTCGCAGAGCTTCTCGCCTGCTGCCGCAGCCGCGGCGAGGAGGCTCGCTTCAGGCACCTGGCCGCCCTTGCGGAGCACCTCGATCTCTGCGTGCCGCCGTACCGGTTCCGGCCGTCCGTTCTGGTGCAGCAGATCGGCTCGCTCCTGCTGCAGTCGAGCCAGCAGTGGCTCACGCCGAAGGTCCTCCGCTCCCGGCTTCCCCCGAGCGTGGCCACGGCGTACAACGAGGAGCAGCTGCGAGAGCTGATGCAGCACCTGGTCCGCGAGCGATGGCTCCGCCCGGCGCGACTGGGGCGGTTCGATGCTGGTCCGCTCCTGACCGAGGCGTTCGAGCGCCGCCACCTCCATGCCAACCTCGCCGGAGAGGCGCCGACGCTGGAGGTCGTGGAGCACGTCACCGGTCGCCGGCTCGGATACGTCCAGGCACGAGAGGATCAGCCGGAGCGTCTGACTCTCGGCGGACGCTCGCGAGATGTGCTCGGCTACGGCAACGGCCAAATCCGTGTCCAGCAGACAGGAGGCGAGGCCGAGCCGTCCAGGTTCGTCCCAACAGGCCAAAACGTCATGTCGTTCGAAATGGCCCGATCCTTGGCGCTGTACATCGGTCTCGAGGACGACGAGATTCCAGTGCTCAGGACAGACCGAGGAACGACGATTCTTCACTGCCTCGGCTCGATCGCTGGCGAGCTGCTGGCCCGTCACCTGCGCCACGCGCTCGGCTGGCCTGTGGCTCGCTGCTCGACCCTCGCGCTGCATCTGGACGGGCTACCGCCGGCCGAAACGCCCCCGGCTGTTCGCAGCAGTGAGCTGAACGCTGAGATCCCAGCGATCGGCGGGCGGCTGGCGAGGCTCGCAGCAGCGGGACGTCACCACCGTCGGCTCCCGGAGACCTGGCAGCACGCCTGGTTGCGGTCCTTCATCCCGACCGAGCAGATCGCCGTTGTATGGTCGTCCGGACGGTTCACGATGCCGACGGACGACCAGCAGCTCGAGGTGCTCCTCGATCTCGCGGACGCATAGCCCGCAGCCGCCAGTCCTGGCCGCCGTCGCGGGTGTCGTTCGGCTCACTCTGCGTCTGTTTGTGGATGCCTGGATACCGGGATCCGCTCCTCTCAGAGGCAGTGACCGGCAGTAACCCTACTGCGCGGTGTACCCTCCATCGATGACCAGCTCGCTGCCGGTGACGAACTTCGACTCGTCCGAGGCGAGGTACACGATGCCCCACGCGATGTCGTCCGGCTCGCCGACGTGGCCGATCGGATGCGCTGCGTCCAGCTGCTTGCGGAACGCCTCCGGCCCGGCGTCGGACTGGTTGGCCAGGTCCTCCACCAGCGGGGTCCAGATGTAGCCGGGATGCACCGAGTTCACCCGAATCCCCTCCGTGGCATAGAGCATCGCGTCGGTCTTCGACATCAGTCGCACAGCGCCCTTGGACGCGTGGTACGGCGGCAGATCCGGCGCTCCCACGAGCCCGTAGATGGACGACAGGTTGATGATGCTGCCCCCTCCGGAGCGACGCATCAGTGGGATCGCGTGCTTCGTGCACAGGAACACGCCGCGCACGTTGATGCCCATCAACCGCTCCCACTCCTCAACGGAGATCTCGTCTGTCGGCTTGTTCGGACCCGAGATCCCGGCGTTGTTGACCAGAATATCGAGGCTCCCGAAGCCCTCGAACGCCGTGTTCATGGCCGCGGCAACCTGCTCCTCGTTGGCAACGTCCACATTCCAGAACGCAGCCTTGCCGCCGGCATCGGTCTCGTTGATCTCGGAAACGAGCTCGAGGGCGTTGTCCGAGTCGATATCGAGAATCGCGACGTTGGCGCCCTCCTGAGCCAGCTTCTGACACGCTGCGCGGCCGATCCCCAACGAACCTCCGGTCACGACTGCGGTCTTGCTGTCAACACGTCCCATGATGTGCTCCTTCGGCGCCGGAATGCACGGCGCTGTCGGCTCCTGAAGCGCGGGCGGTCCCCTCTCCAGGGCACCACCATCCTCTCTCGAGGGTCGCCGGCTCTCCATGGGCGCACTCCGACGTCCGCCGGTGGGGGATGGCCCGGGATATCCGTCGACAGAGCGACGCGGCCGCGGGCTGCGTTGCCTGTTGGCGGTAAGCTCCCCACGCAGTCTCCCTCGCGGGAGTGATGAGCCGCTGCGCGCCGATCGCCCCGGATCCGGCCACACACGGTTGCGGAAGCCGGCGACTGGCACCTGGCCAGGGTACACTCGTCACGGAGGCCGTGATGCTCCCCACGCACCTGTTCCAGCGCATTCCGTCGTGTACCTCCGAAGAGCTCCGCGACCGGATCCGCACGACGCCACCCAGCCAGCTCGTGCTGCTGGACGTGCGCGAACCAGTGGAGTACGAGGACTCCCATATCCCCGGAGCGGTGCACATTCCGCTCGGGCAGCTCCCGCAACGCATTCAGGAGCTGGAACACGGGCCCACCGTGGTGTACTGTCGTTCCGGTAACCGCTCGGCGGCCGCTACGTCGCTCTTGCTCAGAGCAGGACGCGACGATGTCACCAACCTGGACGGAGGCCTCCTCGCCTGGAACGGCGTCGCAGTCACTGGCTTACCGGAGATCCATATGCCCTACCCCGCTCCGGAGGCGACGTTTCCGGAGATCGTTGCGGTGACCTGGAGCCTGGAGCACAGCACGGAGCAGTGGTACATCCGCCTGGCATCGCGCTGGCACACCCACAGCCGAGCAGGCG
>CAZEJK010000155.1:0-11761 GCA_964512045.1 uncultured Thermoanaerobaculia bacterium | reverse complement strand
GAACTTTGAACTCTGAACTCACGACCTTGCTTCGAGTTTTCGAAGATCCGGAGTCTTGAGTTGCCAACGCCAGCGCCCGCCGTACAATGGAGCGATGAGCGAGACCATTTTCGACAAGATCCTGTCCGGCGAGATCCCCTGTCACCGAGTGTACGAGGACAGCCATGTGCTGGCGTTCCTCGACATCGGCCCGTTGAGCCGGGGCCACACGCTGGTGATCCCGAAGGAGCGCGCGGTCCACCTGCACGAGCTTTCGGACGACTCCGCGGCGGCGATCGGCCGGGTGCTGCCACGAATTGCCCGGGCAATCCTCGCGGTCACCGGCGCCAGCGCGTACAACGTGCTCCAGAACAACGGTTCCGCAGCCCATCAGGTGGTGCAGCACGTCCACTTCCACATCATTCCCAGGATCGGAGACCAGGGGTTGAGGATCGGCTGGCCGGCGGGATCGCTCGACAGCGACGAGGGCCATCGGCTGGCAGCGGCGATCCGCGACGCGCTCGAGGCCTAGCGGTCCAGCTGCCACGTTGGCAACTCAAAACTCCGTATCTTCGAAAATTCGAAGCATGATCGCCGGGGACCGGATGGCCGGGATCCGGCTGTCGGGGCCGGGACCGGGGCCAGGATCGGAGCCAGGCTGTGGCGTCGTGGCTTCTGCGTGTCAGAGTGGGTGGGCAGGGGAGCTCATACCTAACCCTCAACGCGGCCGCGTTAGTCGCTGGTTCTCCTCGAGGCGGCGGAGCGCCTGCTCGGCGGCGTGGGCGACGCCCTCGTCCTCGTCGGTCGTGGCCGCTCGTGCGGCGGCGAGTGCCTCCGGCTCGGAGAACAGCGGCAGCGCCTGGACGGCCCAGCGGCGCGTCGCCGGTTCCGGGTCCTCCAGGAGCCCGAGAACCACGTCGAGCCCGTCTGCTGGCTCGAGGGCGCCGGTACCGATGGCGGTGCGCAGGTGCCGCGCTGCATCGCCTCGGATCTCGCTGTCGGGGCTGGTCAACGCCGCACGCAGCGTCTCACCGGCGCGCTCGTGGGCGATCATGGCAAGTGCGCTGATGGCGAGCACGCGCACAGAGCGGCGTTCGTCCGTCACCAGTGGCGCCAGCTCCGGGATCGCGGCCGTGTGCCGTGCGGCACAGATCCCTGCCAGGTCCGAGATCGTTGTGGGGACGGACCGGGGTGTTCGGGCCGACGTCTCGGTCCACTCCATCACCAGCTGTACGATCTCCCCGACGATCGCGGGATCACGAACCTGCATCAGACAGGTGACTGCCCTCTCGTAGACATGCGGGTTCTCGAAGTCGGGGGCATCGAGCTGGGCGATGTAGCTCTCAACGGTGTTGGAGCTGCACCGGTAGTTCGTCGCAGCGAACGGTTGCAGTCGGAAGTAGAATCCGCGTTGCTCGTAGCGCACCTCGTCGAGCTCTCGCTCATACAGCCGTACCGGGTTGCTGAAGAACGGGATGGCGACGAGGGTGATGAGCCCAACGGCAGCTGTGACCAACGCCACTGCGAGGCCTGGGTGTGTCGCCAGCCACCGTCGCCACGCCGGTAGGCGACGGGGCAGGGGAGCGTTGCGTCCTCCGCTTCGGACGGCGGAGCCGGGCACGCTGCTGACGGCGCTTGCGCTCAGCGACGCCAGACGAGCCTCGATACCGGCTGGCTCGAGCCAGCCGAAACCGTGGCGCGCGAGCTCGTCCATCAGCTGCCCCATCTCGGCATCCCCGAGCTGTGTTGCGGAGTCGGAGTGCGCCATGTTGGACGCCGTCTGCTCGCGTCGCGCCAGGTAGACCTCGATGAACGGACGCGCCGCCTCGTGCCAGCGAGTGGCCGGATGGAGCTCGGGCTGCCAGTCCAGCTGCCACAGGTGCACAGCTCCATCTCCGCCGGCCGTGATCAGCCGGGTCGCCGAGCTGTCCAGCGCAGCGGCGACCGCGCCCGCAGGATGCGCGGTGAGCGTGTGCACGCACGTGCCGGTACGCAGGTTCCACGTACGGATGGTCCCGTCCCGTGAGCTGCTGATCAGGAACCTGCAGTCAGGTGTGGTCTGGAGCGTCGTGACGGTGTCGCGATGACCCTGCATCCGGCGGACGCGCCGTCGTGTGTGTGGTTCCCACAGACTGATGACGCCGTCGGCTGCGGCGGTGACGATGCTGCGGTTGTCCGGCGGTACGCAGACGGCAGTGATGGCGCCGTCGTGTGCGCGCCAGCGGGCAAGCTCGCGGCCGTCCGTGACCTCCCAGATGCGGACCAAGCCGTCCCAGCCCACAGTGACCAGCCGTCCGCCGTCCGCGGTGAAGGCAACCGAGGTCACGGCGCCTTCGTGTCCCGCCAGCGTCTGGACCCAGCCCTGATCCGGAAGACCCCAGACAATCGCGGAGGCGTCGGCGCTGCCCGAGGCGGCGCGGGACGAGTGTGGGTCGGTCGTGAGGCAGAGCACCTGATCGGAGTGGCCATCAAACACTGCCATGCTGGCCCCGGTGCGTGCGTCCCAGACCCGGAGGGTGCCGTCCAGGGATGCCGAGACCGTCCAGCTCTGGACGACCCGCACGGCTGTGACCGGTGCGGTGTGCCCTGCCAGGCACTGACGTGAGGCGGACAGCCGGGGTCCCCAGGCTGTCACGGTGCCATCGTGGTGGCCGACATGGATCGTGGTCGAGCCCGAGGCCACGGCCGTTGCCGGAGTGCTCGGCAGGTCCTGGCCCTGCAGGAGCCATGCGGATCGCAGCTCGGCTCGCGGGTAGCGGCGCACGAGGTCTCCCCAGAGCTCGATCGCTGCGCTGTCCCGTTCAAACCCGGGTACCGCGCGCGCCGCCTCAATCCGCTCGGCCGCCTCGTGCCACTGGCTGCGCTGGCCCAGGCGCCGTGCGGCGGCGATATGCTGCCGGTATGCAGCCTCTTGATCGCTGGCCTTCTCCGACGACAGTGGCGTGGACAGCGCCTTCGCCAGCTCGACCGGCGCTCGTCCGAGCAGCCCGAGGCGGACCACTCGGGCGCCGGCTGCTGCGATGACCTCGTTGGCGTGCGTGCTCACCGAGCGCACGGGTGCGTCACCGATCCAGACGGCGTGGACGCGGCCGGCAGTCAGGTCCCAGGCACGGACGCGGCGATCGAGACCTGCAGAGATCAAAAAGTGCTCACCGTCGATGGCCAGGTCGAGAACCTGGCTGCCGTGTCCGGCGAGGCGTCCCGCCGACTCTCCGGTGCGTGTCGCCCACAAACGCACCGTCCCGTCTGCGCCGGCGGTGGCCACCAGCTCGCCGGACCGGCTCACGGCCAGCACGTCGACGGGCACGCCGTCGGTGTCGATCTCCCGTAGGCACGATCCCTTCTCGAGATCCCAAGTGCAGAGCCGTGCATCTCGCCCTCCGCTGATCCCGAGGCGGCCATCGCGGGCAATGGCGACCGCAGCAAGGCTGTCGTGGTGTGCTTCGATCTCGAAGAGGCAGCGTGCCGAGGTCGTATCGATGACCCGCAGATGGCGGTCCGAGCTTCCTGCGACGACCCGCTCGCCGTTGGCGGTTGTGGCGATGCTCATGACGTAGCCGGGCAGATGCGGGGCGGCGGGCTGTGTGCGGCCGGTGCTCAGGTCGAGCCGGAGCAGCGGAGCGCCATCGCTGGCCACGAGCACGGTGTCGTCCTTGATCCCGGCGAGATTCCGGACGCGTTCTCCGATCTCCCCGAGGTTGCGACGTTGGTCCGGAGCTTCGTGGCGCCAGCACACGAGGCGGTTGCCGCTCGCGGCTACCACGTATGAGGGGGTGGTGGTCACCGCCGACAGCGTAGCGCCGGTGGCGAGCACGCGGCGCGTTGTAGTGAGCCCGGCGGTGGCCGCTGCCGCGCGGTCGATGCCGGTGGCGGACCGCAGGCTTGCCAACGCCCTGCAGGCCGCCGCGAGCCGGGGATCTCGCCGCTGCTGCGTGGACATCTCCGCGAGCCGCTGCTCGGCAGAAGCCACGGCGCCGGGATCGTCCTCCCGTGCGACAGCGAGTGCGATCAGCGCGATCGTCGCGTCCGCGTCGAGCTCGAGCTCGCCACTGTCAGCGACCACCTCGCGCGCGAGCTCGAGGTTGCCCAGCGCCAGCTGCACGCGCGTCTTGAGCGCCAGTGTGGCATGTGTCCGATCGAGCCTCATGACGCTCTGCTCGAAGGCGTCATCGCTCAGCCGGCCTCCCAGCCAGCGCTCGCACGCCAGGTTGTAGGTGGACTCAGGGTGGCTCGGAGCGATCTCCAACGAGCGTTCCCAGAACGCCTCCGCGTCGCCACCGCGGCCGAGGTCCATGAGGGACACCGCTCGGTTGTTCAGTGTGTCAGCTCTGCGTCGGCCGACCTTCGGCCGTGCTCTGCCGTACCGCGCGCCGGTGGCCTGCTCGTAAACCTTCGCAAGCTGCTCCGCCACGGTGGCGAGGTCAGGGGGACGTTCGGTGACATCCACCGCCAGGCAGCTGCCGAGCAAGCTCATGAGCCGCTCCGGCGGTGCCTCGACAGCGAACGAGCTCTGAGCGTGCATGTCGGCGAGCGCCTCTCCGACCGCCGGCCCATACTCCCAGGTTCGTTCGCCCCGAAGCATCTCGACCACGCACGCCGCCCAGCTGTAGATGTCTGTTCGGCGCCCGAGCGGCGTCCCGGCGGCCTGCTCCGGCGAGCAGTACGCCGGCGTTCCGCCTCCGCCGCCCGGAGCTGGGATGCTGTGGTCTCCGCTGCCGGCAACTGCCCGGGGACGCGCCACGGCGAGGCCGAAGTCGGTCACCTTGGCGACACCGTCGGCCGACAGCATGACGTTGGCAGGCTTCACGTCGCGGTGGACCAGGTGAGCGGTGTGGGCGGCGTCCAGGCCCCAGGCAATCTGGATCGCCAGATCCAGAGTCTGCTCCAGTGATCGCACGGACCCTTTGGCGATGGCCTCCTTGAGGCTGCCGCCATCGACGAACTCCGCGAACACGGCGGGCAGGCCATCGATGCGGCGCACGTAGTAGCAGGTGACGATGTGCGGGTGGAGCTCCAGGTTGACCCAGGTCTCGGCCTCTCGTTCGAACGCCTCGCGTCCGCCAGCGGCGCTCAGCAGCTTCGCCTGCGGACACTTCACCGCAAGGTCAAGACCCCATCCACGGTGGTGTACCCGAAACACGGTACCCATTCCACCGGCGCCGAGGATCTCTCGGACCTCGTACAGGTCGGCGACGACGGCGCCCGGACGCCACGTTGTGGACCGTGCATCGCCGTCACCATCGCAAGGAGCTGATTCAGGAGCCGTGGGTGCAGTGTTCGGATCTGCGATCTGGACGACGAACAGCGCACCACATTGCCGGCACCGGTACCGTTGGCCTTCTGCCGAGGCCGGAACTTTGGAGTAGACGGCACGGCAGTGCGGGCAACGGGCGGTGCTGTGCTCAGACATCTTCGCTACCGATGGCCCGTCTCATAGCGTGGCCTGCAGTGCCTCGCGGAGCTGTGACGCGCTGGAGAACGCGATTCGTGGACGCTCCTGGAGTGCGTGATCCACCACCTCGGCGAGCTCCTGTGGGAGATGCGGGTTGCGCTCGAGGATCGGAACTGGGGGTTCCTGGAGCACGATCCGCCATGGATCGGCGCCGCGCGGAAACCTGCGAGGGGCGTGGCCGGTGAGCATCGCATACAGGGTCGCGGCCAGCGACCAGACGTCCACGTCCGGCTGCGCGTACTTGAAGTTGATCACCTGTTGCCGCGGCATGTACAGCGGAGTTCCAGCTGCGGCGCCGGTACGGGTCTGTCCGCTCAGGCCTGCGAGATCGAACGCCTTGGCCAGGCCGACATCCGCCACCTTGACCTGTGGAGGGTCGGGACCGGTCAGTAGCAGGTTTGCGGGCTTGATGTCACGGTGCACAAGCCCGCTTCCGATGCCGAACGAGCCGTCTTCCAGGCAGATGGACGGCACCTGGGCGGTGTGGATGTAGGCGAGCGCCTCGAGCGCGGCGAGGGCGATGCGGACGGCTTCGTCGGTCGGGAGCGGGCCGCCTCGAGCCCGGATGAGATCCGCCACACTGCCGCGCTCACAGAGCTCGAGGGCGCAGTAGAACACGCCCTGGCTCGATCCCGCATCGAGCAGGCGGACCACATTGGCATGGTCGAGAGTCCTGGCGTTCTCGATCTCGCGCTGGAACATCCGTCGAGCACGCTCTTGCGCCGCCATCTGTGGCAGCATGACCTTGAGCGCCACCAGGCGCTGATCGCCGTCACGTCGAGCGAGGAAAACGCTTCCCATGCCGCCGCTTCCCAGGGGGCGGAGCACAGTGTAGCCGCGGACTCCCGGGGCCGGGCGGCGCGGGTCCACCAGGGTCTCGATCACCCGCTGCGGGCTCTGTCGACACGAAGCACACAGACTTCCAGGCTGGGAGGGAGGGTCGGCTGGGCCACCGCACACCGAGCATACTGCCGGTCGAGAGGCCGTGACCCTATGCGCGGCGCCGTGCCGGGCGCAGTCGGGGCAGAGGGTGGCAGGCACGTCGACCTCGGTGCCGCAGCCCGGGCAGTGGGCGGGCAGCTGGATGGACACGGCGAGCTCGGTGCCGCCGATCCGCAGGCGGTCTCCGTTGTGCAGATCGTGCTCCGGCGCCTCGTCCGAGACAACCGTGGCGTCGACGCTGTCGGGATTGGGTCGCTGACCGATCTTCAGCCCGTTGACGAACGTACCGTTCAGGCTTCCGAAGTCGCGGACCCGGACGTCAGGCGGGTTGATGTCGAGCAAACAGTGGTGGCGGGAGACGGTTCGGTGCGCCGGGTCGTCGGGCAGCCGCAAGTTGCAGTCGGAGGCTCGACCGATCACGCAGGTGGTGCGCTCGCTGAAGACATGGAGCTGGCCGGTCAGGGGACCGCAGACCACCTTCAGCTGAACCTGAGCCGGCACTGTTCACCTCCCCGGATGCCTTCGAGACCGTGCTCAGGCGATTGTAGACGAGCTGCTCGGAAGCGCTCAGCTCCGACCTCCCAGCCTGGCGAGGTGGGCTCTCGAGCGGTTGGGCGCACGGTCTCCACCGCCGGCTCGCGGGAGCGACCACGCTTGAGCCCGGACCCGGCCCATGCCCCGGCAGCCGGATCCCGGCCATCCGGAGGCCGGCCCGCGGCCGCGTTGGTCGCTGAGAGCTGACGCATGTGCCGGTCGGGGGACCGCTACCAGATGTACGCGCCGGCGCGCTCGCGGATATGGTAGCCCGCGAGCAGGTGCACGGTGCGGATCCTGTCGAGGGCAGTGGGCGACATGGAGCCGATCGGGATGTGCACGATCGCCTTGCTCTGGACGGCGGCGTACTGGTGGAGACGACTGGAGGGCGGGTCCGGCGCGAGGTGCACGATGAGGCGTTCCGGGCTGTAGTCGACTGCAGCCATGAGGAGCACCTCGGCCTTTTCGCGAGCCATCCGATAGTCGGGGTCGTGCCAGATGTCGAGCAGCCTCCCGCGCGGCATGGTGAGCATGAAGCCGCCGTAGACCGCCCGCATGATGCCAGGACCGACAACCTGCTCGGTTGGGTCGGAGGCGTAGAACGCCATGTCGGACTCCTGGTCGTGCTCGCCGAGCCACGTCATGGCGAACGGGTAGCGCTCGTTGGTCAGGTCCCGGTCGAACACCACCACAACTGAGCCGGCCTTGCCCGGGGCGCGCAGCTGCTCGCGGACGTACACCCTGCCCTCATGGGCGTTGCGGATGGTCTCGCGCAGGTCGACGCCGTCGAGCAGGCTGGACGTGAACGGCTCGATACGGGTCCGCTCCGCGGCCAGCAGGGAGAGCACCTTCTGCTGCAGGAACCGTCCGTAGTCCTCGATCCGGATGTCCTCGGGAGGGTAGGAGCAGATATGGTTCGTACCGAACCCCTCGATCCACTCCCCCGGGTCTTCGGGCGTCTCGGCGCGCTGTCGGACGGGGATCTCGACCGGTCGCTGCTTGACCCGGAAGAACCGCCTTCGGAAGCGTACCGTGCGCGTCCCGAGATCGAGCGACTCGCCGTCAACGGTGGCGGTCTCGATGTCCGATGCCTCCCGTTGCCAGGGATAGCAGCGGAGCACGTCGAACATCTCCCACGCGAGGTTGTCGTCCGCGACCCCGCGGGCGGCGACCACGCACTCGTACAGGCTCGGGACGAGAATCCCCTGGACACGGGCGTACCGTCGGGCGAAGTCGAAGAACACCCGTCGTTGCCAGCGGTGGATCGGACGCCGGGAGTGCGCGCTCCACGAGCTGGAGGCCACGTCCCACGCAACCGGAACGAGACGCGTGCGGTCGGGAATCGGGTCGTCGTGTGCAGTCTTTCGGGTGGTTCGTGCCGCCGCCAGCTCGACCAACCGCCAGCGCTGCTCCTGACGCTCGCTGCCGCTCTGACCTGTGATGAGCCGTAGACCATGCCGCATCACGGATACCGGTCTGTTGAGGGTGTCCTCCAGCGTCGGAGCCTCGGGTACGGCGCCGGTACGGACCAGCTCCCATACGGCATGGAGGATCGGAGGGTCCGGCAGGAGGGCGGTGAGGCTCGACGGGTGGAGGTTGCGCAGGTGGATATCGCTGCGGCGCGTGCGCGCCAGCGGAACCGCCAGCGGCTCTGCAAGGCGTTGGGCCACGGGCGCCACGTGCGCCGCGCCGAGCACACCCAGGATCGTACCGTCCGGTACCTGCTCGCGGCATTGGATGAGGTGGTATGCGAGGCCCTGCTCCCGAACCGCATCGGCATGGCTGGAGCGTACGCGGCTCAGGCGCATGAGCAGTCCGAGGTAGCGCTCGATGCCGAGGCGCCACAGCGACCAGGGGTCCGGGATCGGCTCTCGATGGCGCTCGCGGTAGCGCACGTCGGGATCGATGCAGAACCACGGGACGTCGTGCTCTATCGCCCAGCGGATCGCCTCCACGGTCGGATCCGCCGGGGTGACCGGCCAGATCAGGGCATTGGAGTCGTCCTCTGGCTCGGAGATGAGGAGGGAGATCTCCGGAAGCCGTGCGATCGCCCGTTCGCACTGATCCGCGAGGGTCGTTGGCAGCTCGACGGCGACGCCTGCGGGCCGAACGCGCTCCAGCGCCATCCGTACGACGGCTGCGAGGTCGACGCGCTCATGGACGATCGGTAGCAGCCGGATCCGCGGCGCCACCTCGGGGGCGATCGCATCGAAGTTGAGCTCGCCGTCGATCATCGCCTCAGGTCGCCTACAGGTCGAACAGCTCGAGCTCTTCGGCGGCGATCGATAGCCTGAGGGCGGCACGCACCGCCTCGGCCGGTTCATCCGCCTGGCCGCGGTCGAGGATCTTCATGGCGTAACGGACCACGTTGATCCCATCGCGAACCGTGTAGCGGAGGTCGGCATCGTGTGCAGCTCGGAGGAACGCCAGCGCGTACGCCAGGACCTCGTCGTTGGCAAAGGGTACCTGCTCGGAGAGGATCTCGAGCTCCTCATCTTCGTCGGGAAAATCGACGTAGATCTGTGGCATCAGACGCGAGTGGATGTAGTCCGGCACCTCGTAGGTGGAGGCATCCTCGTTCATCGTGGTGACGAACCGGAACTCCGGGTCGGCGTGGATCGTGACCCCGGCCACCACCGAGTCCACCGACCGCCGGAAGTCGAGCAGGGGCGCCAGGCTCGCCCACGACTTCTCGCTCATCCGGTTGCCTTCGTCGAGCACACAGACGGCGCCGCGAACCATGGCGGTGACCAACGGTGAGGCCATGTAGCGGACTCCCCCGGACGGCTCGAGCACCGGCGATACCAGAAGGTCCTCCGGTCGGGTGTCCATGGTGGCCTGGACGATGTACACGTCGAGCCCGAGCTGCAGTGCGGCAGCGCACGCCAAGGTCGTCTTGCCGACACCGGGCTTGCCAAGAAGCCGCGGATGCAGCGGCCGGTCGCTCGTGTCCACCCGGCTCCAGGCCGCCAGCATCTGTAGCAGCACGTCCTGCTGCCCGATCCACTGCGGCACGTCGCGCACGGGCGAGGCCAGGTGCAGGGTAACGCCGTCGATGGTGATCCGGTCCGGTTGCAGGTCAGTCTCTGTCATGCTCCTCCATAATCGAGCCTCGGCGACTCACGGAAGGATTGTAGCGGCGGGAGGAGAGGCCGTCGAGGTGTGCTGACTCTGGGGTTTCGTGAGTACCTGGTCAGAAGAGGCTGGAGAACCACGCTGCCGTGCGACCCCACCCAGAGAGCACGGTGCTCCCTGCAGCTCTCGGTTGCGTCAGCCGATGAGCTCGATCGCCTGCTGTAATGAGATCTCGCGGATGGGAGCCGGGTTGAACGAGATCACGAAGACGGCGATGCAAGCGAGCGCGATCCAGGTGCGTCGTCGGTCGAGAGGCGTCGGTTCGTCGAGCACAGGGGGATGGCGGACGCCGAGAAGGAGCGCGATACCCGTCCACAGCCACCACCCCCACCAGAAGAAACCGAGGACGAACAGCACGCCGAGCAGCGGCCAGGCGATGCGTGCGTGCCAGCGACCGAGGAGCGAGTACGCCACGTGCCCTCCGTCGAGCTGGGCGAACGGCAGGAGGTTGAGCGCCGTGACCAGCAGGCCGAACCACGCGGCCCATGCGGCCGGATGGAGCTGGAGCGTGGAGCCAGCGGGAATCTCGGTGTGGAGGAGCCCCTGAAACCACTGGAAGAGCAGTGGGTCTCCGAACACCCAGATCGGCCCAGTCCCTTCCTCCAGCGGGAACTCCACGACCTTCGAGAGCATCAGGCCGACGAACAGGATCGGTGCGGTGACCACGAACCCGGCGAGCGGCCCTGCGGCGCCCACATCCAGGAGCTCGGACTTGCGGCGGATCGGGGCACGGACGCGGATCACGGCGCCAAGGGTTCCCGGCCCGATCGGCGCCGGGATGAAGTACGGCAGTGACGCCGGGAGGCGGTGGGAGCGGCACGCGAGGTAGTGACCCATCTCGTGGCAGAACAGGATGGTCATGAGTGGAATGGAGAACCGGACGCCCTCTTGCAGGACGAGGGCTAGCAGCTCCCATCCATTGTGTGGTGGGGCCTGCGAGGGAAACCGGCCGAAAAAGAACCCGCCGACGACGGTCGTCGTACACAGCGTCGCCGCCAACAGTCCGATATGCAGCCACCAGCGGTGCTGGGGCTCGGGTGGTCGAGCTTCGGGCGATGGAAAGGCCCCGACGTGCCACCCGTCGGGGCCTGGAAAGACGTGTCGCTGAGGATCGGACAACGACTCAGCTCATGTCGCGAAGAGCCTTGCCGGGCTTGAAGCGAATTGTCTTACCCGGTGGGATCTCCACCTCGACTCCGGTCTTCGGGTTGCGGCCAATGCCTCGCTTGCGGTCCTTGACCTGGAACACTCCAAACCCGCGGAGCTCGATCCGGTCGCCTGCGAGGAGAGCGTCCTTCATCCCCTCGAACAGTGCGTTGACCGCATCGGCCGCCTTCGGCTTCGGCAGACCCGTTGCCTCTATGACACGCTCCACTAGGTCGGACTTGATCATGAAGCCTCCTCCTTCGTCGCAAGGATCGACATTACCGGTGCCCGATTCGAGTTGTCAAGTGCCATAGCTCTCAGATCGAGAGATTTAACCGTCGGGCGACGTGGTGGTGATCGGTGCAGCGGAGTGCCCCCAACGCGGCCGCGGGCCGCAACCAAAGTAATGCTCCGATGGCGCCGGTCCCGCGCCCGCGTAGCGGTTGGGTGTGAGGTATTGGGTATGAGCTCCCCCGCCCACCCGTCAGCCCTTGCAGCAGGCGTCGAAACACCCTTCCATGCCGCAAGCTTGCAGAGCAGGCTGCCGGGAGGGCGGGCGGCATTCAGAATTGA
>CAZEJK010000154.1:0-11768 GCA_964512045.1 uncultured Thermoanaerobaculia bacterium | reverse complement strand
CCCGGCACCGGTCCTGGCCCCGGTCTCGGCCCAAGCAGCCGGATCCCGGCTCTCCGGGTCCGCCACCCCGTCGATGTATACGTGACGATCCTGGTCGCAGACACGAGCGGGCAGGTTCTGCAGTATCTCGTGCTGCGTCCGTTCACCAGCCTCGAGGAACCGGCGTGGTACCACGGCACGCTGCAACTTCAAGGCCAATCGCCGGCCTCGGCCGCTGAGGTTGATTCTTCGGGCAACTTCACGCAAGCTTCACACCCATGAAGCGCCACCGGCCTTCTCCATCTCAACGCCGGGGAGGCATTCGCCCGATGACCTCGACATTCAGCATCATCTCCGCCACAGGCATCGCCTCGGGGATCTTCCTGGCAGCGCTCGTCCTCGCCGTGCCGAGCGCTGCCGAGGACGACGAGCCGGTGATCAATCTCAACGAGCGAATCACCTTCGGGGGGTTGTTCTACCTCACCTACGAGGAGGGCCACGACAGCAGCGGCGACTACTCCGACTTCTTCGTGCACCGGGCCTACCTGACCACCAAGGTAGAGATCCTGCCGTTCCTGTCCGGCCGGATCACCTTCGACACCACCCAGGACCGCGAGGGCGACGGCGCAGGCGACATGGAGGTCCGGCTCAAGTACGCGTTCGCCAAGGTCGACCTCGGCAGTCACGGCAGGCTCGTGCGCGACCTCAATCTCGAGGCCGGCATCGTGCACAGAGTGTGGCTCGACTTCGAGGAGCACATCAACATGTACCGGATGCGCGATCCGATGTTCATCGAGCGCTCCGGGGTGTTCAACTCCGCCGACTTCGGAGTCACCCTGGGTGGTGGGCTCGGTGAGCTCCTCGGTCCCGAGTACCGCGAGAATGTCAACTCGAAGTACGCCCACCGCTACGGCAGCTTCGCAGTCGGGCTCTACAACGGCGGTGGATACCACGCCACGGAGAAGAACAGGAACAAGGTGGCGGAGGCCCGGATGACGGTGCGGCCGCTACCGGACTCGATTCCAGGCCTGCAGGTCAGCGGTCTGGCAATCCTCGGCAAGGGCAATCAGCCAGGTACCAACGACGAGATCCCGGACTGGAACACCTACGACGCGATGGTCTCCTGGGAGTCCCTTCTGGGTGCCGTCACTGCACAGTGGGTGACGGGCTCCGGCAATCAACGGGGAACGTGGGTCGAGCCGAACGATCCCAGCGAGAGCACCGACTTCGACGGCTGGTCCGTGTTCGCCGAACGCCGACTCGGACCTCACTGGAGGGTCTACGGCGGCTACGACCGTTTCGACCGCTCGACAACGCTCGCGGATCTCGGCTTTGACAGAGGCTACATCGGCGTGGCGTACGACATGGGCGGCGGCAACATGCTCGTGATCGATTACGACCGGCGCGAGCTCGACGACCCGGATCGCGACACCGAGGACCGCGCGCAGGTCGTCTTTCAGCTGAAGTTCTGACGCGGCCGTGGAGCACGACTAGCGCACTACAGCGTGAACCCCACGCCGGCCTGGAGGGTGAAGTCCGCGGCCACGCCGCCGGCGTCCTCGCCGATGACGACCCACCAGCTGACCGTGTCGGTCAGCGGCCTCTGCACTCCGAGCTGGAGCACCACGGTCGGATCGCTGACCTCACCGAAGCCGTCCACCGGCGAGCTGTCCGCACGGAGCACCGCGGACCAACGGGTCATTCGGCTCGTTTCCAAGCCCGCGTGCAGGCGAAGGTGCCAGAGATCGTCGCGCTCGAGACCGAGCCAGGCGCCCGAGCTGTCCAGCCAGGTGTACCCAGCGCCCACGCCGATCCGCCACGAACGCAGCTGCCAGTCCGCAAAGTAGCGGACTCCGAGGTCCCAGCCGTCACTCCCCTGGAGGGTTTCCCCGTCGCCTGTCGGCGTCTCCACGTGCGCCGCCAACCGGTGCACACCGCCACGCCACTCGCCGAGCCGACGTCCGACCGACAGCCCGACGTCGCCGACCCCCGAGCCGTCCAGCCGGTCGATGAGCACGCTCCTTTGGCCCGACTTGATGTAGATCACGGACTGCCCGCGCGGGAACCAGTCGCGTCGCTGTCCTTTGGCGCCGATCAGCTCGTGGAACGACTCCGGCACAACGTCCCAGCTCGGCGAGCCGATGCCGACCCATGGCAGGTTCACGGCCGCGGTCCAGCCGGAACCCAGACCGAGCGATACCACGAGGTCCGTGCGCCATCCTTCCACATCGACCTGGTGTGCCGCCTCGTGCGGGTAGAACTCCTCGAGCACGTTGGTCGTCGCGCGAGTGAGCGCTGTGCCGCGAAGCCCGAGATGCCGGTGCACCGAACCGATGTGCCACGTGTAATGCCAGGTATTGAAGTATGCGGTGGCCAGCGAGACGCTCCACTGCCCTTCTGGAAGCGTCTGTCCCTGCCAGCTCTCGAGCAGCGGGGAGCCGAGGTGGAGCACGCTCACCAGCGGCGCCTCCTGGGTCGGATCAGCGCCATCATCGGCCGCCCCCGAAGCAGGCATCAACCAGCCTGCGACCGTTACGACAACCGCAAGAGAGAGTCTGACGACCCGATCGATCTCCGTTCGCCTCAAGCTACCCATCTGCCTTCGCCCCCCTCCAATGGAACCCGATGCCGGCCACCGCGCACCCCGCCAGCGGCAGCAGGAGCGCGAGCCAGCGGAGCCCGAGCCAACCTTCCGCCGAGCCGACGCCATCCAGCGCCAGCAGTGCCAGCCCGCAGCACGCCACGGCGCCGCCGAAAAGCTGGCGCCACACCGCGGCCGGCCGGGACGCCGTGCGCGGCCGTTCAAAGGCCGAGAACGCGAGCACGAACGGCACGCTGGCCACGGCGTACGCCAGCAGCCACAGCGGTCGAGTCCACCACCAGATCGCACCGGCTGGATCAACATCCAACACGACCGGGACATGCCAGAACGCCAGCCCCACGAGAAGCATCATGACGGTGGAGTGCCACAGGTAGATCGTCATGATCATGCCGTTGACGAGAATTGTCCCGGCCCACAGCGCAGGTCGCTCGAGCCATCGCCGCATCGGGGCCTCGAGCATCAGCAGAAGGCCGATCTGCGCCATCCCGAGCGCCAGCAGTGGAAGCTTCGGTGGCAAGGTGTTGCTCACCTCGTCGCTGGGAACACCCACCAGGCTCAGCGGGTACGGTCCTGCGTGGGTCAGCACCACCAGCGCACCCACACCGGCTCCGAGCCACACGGCTCCCGTCCGGACGCCAACAAGCCGGCGCTCTCTCCAGGCGTACCCCAGCTGATGAACCGTCACCCAGATCAACGGGTAGTTCAGCCAGCCGAGCGCACGCTGGTCGCCTGCGAAGAAGGCGACATCGACGGCCGCAGCCACCACGGCCGGCACGATGCAGGAGGCGTACCCCCATCGTCGCCACGCCGAGAACGTCAGCGGAACCAGCGTCACCACCAGGATATACACGGCCAGGAACCACACCGGCACCAGGGCCACCTGCGACCCCACCTCGATCATCGCCGGGCTGACGCCGTTCGAGTGTGCCACGGCCACCATGACACCCCAGGTGAGCAACAACGGCAGCACCGGCCCCAGCAGACGCCGCAGCCTGCCATCCAACCACGCGGCGTAACCGATACCGCGTCGCTCGGCCGATGACCACGAGACGCCGTTGGAGAAACCACCCACAAAGAAGAACACCGGCATCACCTGAAAGAGCCAGGTCAGCCACCGTGTCCACGGAGCGAGATCGAGCAGGTGGCTGTACGCCGGCACCCCGTCGGAGAAGTACGGTGCTGAGATCAGCCAGTGCCCCACGACGACGGCAAGGATCGCGAGCGCTCTGAGAAAGTCGACGTAGCGGTTGCGACTCGCGGGTGTGCGTTCGGCCATCCACGCCGCACGCTGCCACAGACCACGCGGTGGTCTCTCTGACACCGCGTTGGTCGTGCTCATCGTCTTGCACCTGCGTCGGCCGGCACCTCCGGTACCGGTACGAAGCAACCTTCGAGACGCTGCGCCAGAAGAATGTTGAAGACCAGCTCCTGTCCATCGTCCCAGCCGTCGACCCAGGGCCCGGAGCGAGCGGACGGCGGACGATCCCCCTCGAATCGGAGCTGTGCACCGATGAGATCGCCGCAGTCCCGCTCCCACCACTGCTGCATCGCCTCGGCGCCTTCCGCGAAGCCCTGCAGATACTCCGGGTTGTCATCGATCCTCGCTGTCAGCCGGGCGGCGTCGTCGAGCGCGACATGGAGGCGCTCGCTGACTGCCACGTTCATCTGCTCCGCCCTCCACCGCGCATGGAGGGCGAGGGTGTGCTCATAGTCCGGCGGGTAGGAGGCCCGCTGCCGCTCGTTCCAGAGATCGCTGGCATGGGCCTCGGCCAACGTGGCGTGCAGCTCCATGGTCCGCCGAACGCGCTCGAGCGCCCCTTCCAGGTCCGCGGCCTTCATCATCTCGGCCGGCACCTCGACCTCGATCTCGACCTTGCACGAGCGCTCGTCCAGCAGCTCGAACGGCCCATCCATGTACGGCGCCAGCACGGGCTCGCTCAGCGAGATCTTCAGATCGATCCGCTGCCGTTTCACCTGGACGCCATCCACCTTCCCAAGCTCACCGACGGGGAACCGGACATCTCCCGAGCTGGCGACGGTCCCACTGCTCACGCGGTTGTCGGTGTACGCTCCCGCACAGCTCGACCACGCTTCCACCCGCAGAACAACCCACGCCCCGTCCAGACGGTGCTTCAGCGTCCGCTTGAAGCTCGAGGCCTCGACCGGTGTCGGCGCCATCCAGCTGAAGACGATCCCGGCCACAACGACACTTGACAGCCAACCGTGCCACCTGCTCATCGCTGCCACCTCCCACTACCTCTCGGCTCTCCGAGCTCGGTGCGCTGCATCATACCGGGGCGGAGCCCATTCTGAGAGCGCACCACATGCTCCAGGGTGAGGTTGGGGCCATCGAAATCGAAATCGGGATCGCTATCGGGATCGATGCACTATGACGCTGGGACACGAGAAGCTGAACCTTTACCGACGATCGATCGGCTACGTCGCATGGGTGTACGAGAAGACCGAGGCACGTGCCGATCGCATGGCGGCCATGCTCAGCCGACTGGACGGGAGAGGGTACCAGGTTCAGGAGGATCACGCGGCCTACGGCGAGACCGAGGCATCCGATCCTGATCCCGATAGCGGTCTCCATTTCGCTTTCGATTAGGAGGAACACGACAACGAGCCCCAACCCATGGCTCCAGGCGACGCTTCACAGGGCGCCTGAACGCGACGATCCGGCGGTCAACGCGATCTGGATCACGTGCATCTGAGCCCGATCAAGGGTACATTAGGCGCCAAGGAGGTGGCGGAGGTCACGGCCATGTCTGGAGGTGACGCCCTCATGTTCGGTGGTCGGCGCAAGAGCCTGGACGAGCTTGTTCGGCTCCTGGTACAGCCGGGGTTCGCCTCCCGACTGCGACGCGTCCCCGAGCCCGAGTCCAGCTCGGCCCACGTTTCACCCGAGCTGCTCGCCATGGTGCCACCACGCTCCCGCTACGTCCGCAAGTGGCGACGTCACGCCCGCCGCTGCCCGTCGTGTGCCGCCGTGTTCCGGTACTACGGAATCAAGGTCTAACGCGGCCGCGGGCCGCAAACCAAAATAATGCTCCAAGGGTGCCGGTCCCGGCCCCGACAGCCGGATCCCGGCCATCCGGTCCCCGTCGATGACGACCCGCTCTCACGAAGATCCTCACGGCCAGCTCGCTACCTGTCGTCTGTCGGCTCGTCGCGCCCGCTGGCAATCAGCTGGACCAGCGCCTCGCCGAACTCGCGAGCCTTGGCGGGCCCGATTCCGGACACCGCCAGCAGCTCGTCCTCGCTTGACGGACGGGCTGCCGCCAGGGCACGCAACGTGCGATTCGTGAGGATCCGAAACGCCGGCACACCCCGCTGCCGCGCCTCCTGCAGACGCCACTCGGTCAGCCGCTGAACGAGCGCGGTGTCGACCGGAGCGTGTCGCTTCGGCTGCGGGCCGAGCCTCGAGCTCGGCGAGGTCCCCCGCGAACCACCGGAGGCCGATGCCTGACGCTTCCGAGGTCGCTTCGTGGGCGCCACCTCCTCGGCCACCTCGATGCCAGCCAGAGCGGAAGGCCCGGGGTGCGCTCCGTCGACAGTGAGCAGCGCGCGCTGGAACTGGATCGTCCGACCGTCCTTGACGAACGAGTCCTCGCGGAGCTCGATCAGCCCGGAACGAACAAGACCACCGAGCAGCCGCTCGAACGCGCGCCGATCGGGACCCGACCGCTCACACAGCTCGCGGTGAAGCTGACCTGTGGTCTGGCCGTCGCGCACCCGCAGTGCTGCCAGCACCTCGTAGAGCAGACTGCGCTCCTCGTCTGAAGGCTCCCGGAAGCGTCGCACCGCACACTGCTGGGGATCACAGACATCGCAGCTGCCGCACGATCGGCCCGAGTCCTCCTGATCGCCGAAGTGGCGCACGAGGTGCACCATCCGGCACTGCCGGGCCTGCGCGAAGCGCAGCATCTGGTCGAGCTGCGCCTGACGATGGTCCCGCTGCGCCTCGTACGGGCGCCGCCAGCCGTCTTCACCGCGGCGGGCCGATCCGTCCGGATCGACCTCGGCGCCGCCGTGGATCCACAGCTTCTCGATCGCCTGCTCGACCACCTCCAGCTCGACCCCGGTTGCGGCAGCCAGCGTCTCGGCCGACTGTGCCTGATCATTCAAGCGGTCATGGAGCCGAGCCAGAGTCCGGGGCTCGGGGTAGTTGCGCTGATGGAAGAACTCGTGGGTATGACGGTCCGCCCAGGAGAACAGGAGGATCGCCCGCGACGGCTGTCCGTCCCGTCCCGCGCGACCGATCTCCTGGTAGTACCCCTCGAGGGTTCCAGGCAGCCCAGTGTGGATCACCGTGCGGACATCCGGCTTGTCAACGCCCATCCCAAACGCGATGGTGGCCACGATGACGTCGAGCTCGCCAGCAAGGAACCGGTGCTGGACCCGGTCCCGCCGGCGGGCCGCCATGCCTGCGTGATACGCCGCCGCCCGGCAGTGCGCGCTGAGCAGGGCGGCCAGCGACTCCGTCTGCTTCCTGCTCGGCGCGTACACGATCGCCGGCCTGCGATCCGACTGACTGAGGACCGACTCCACAACACTCGGACGCGCCGACGGAGGCACCTCGGCGACCTCCACGGCGATGTTATGACGACGGAAGCCGTGGATGAACCGCTGCGGAGACAGCAGCCCGAGCTGCTCAGCGATGTCCCGCTGGACCAGCGGCGTGGCGGTGGCTGTCATCGCGATCACCGGAGCCGGTCGCAGCTTCGGCAGACGCTCGCCCAGCATCCGGTAGTCCGGTCGAAAGTCGTGCCCCCAGTGTGAGATGCAGTGCGCCTCGTCGATCGCCACGAGTGTCGGCGGGCGGTCGACGAGAGCTTCGAGGAAGCCGCGAACCCCGAGCCGCTCCGGCGCGATGAACAGAGTGTCGAGCTGGCCCTGCCGATAGGCGGACAGCGCCTCGCGCGCGGCAGGGAGCCCCCGCCCGGAGTGGATCCGGTCGGCCGCCACACCGACGGCTCGCAACGCAGCCACCTGATCCTCCATCAGGGCAATCAACGGCGACACCACCACCGTGGTGCCACCACGGGCCAGACCGGGCAGCTGATAGCACAACGACTTGCCGGCACCGGTGGGCATCACCAGGAGCACATCGTGACCGGCCAGCACCGCGCGGCACACCGGCTCCTGATAGGGCCGGAACTCGGGGTGCCCGAACCGCGCCCTCAGCAGCTCGGCGAGCACCGACGGATCGCGTCCGCCCTCGCCGACTGGCGGTAACGCAGCCGGTGCCGGACGATCGGTCTCGACGCTGGACCGCGGGACGGTCGTTGCGCGAACCGGGGGATCGGACGACGCCTCTGCGGGTCTTTCCTCGCCGCCGGCGAGCCACTCCGGTGGATCCGGCGCCGCCTCCATGTGGGCGCTCAGCTCGTCCTCGGACGGGGGTTCGACCGGCTGGGCGGTCAGCGCCGTCGAAGGCGCCGTTGGAGAATCAGGCAACACGACGGCAGCGTGTCCGCCGAGGGCGGTGGTCACCACCGATCGCACCAGCTCCTCGATCGCCGCCATGAACGACGCCAGGCTCTCGTCACCTCGCTCGACCGCCCGCAGCCGTGCTTCCCAGCGGCCGGTCAGCTCCGGGCTGGAGATCATGGGATCCACCTGCTCCACCAGCTGCACTCCGGTATCCGTGGCACGCAGGCTCTTCTTCTCCCTCCGGATGTAGCCTCGCTTGAGGAGCGTCTCGATGATCTCCGCGCGCGTCGCCGGCGTCCCCAGGCCACACTCCTTCATCGCCTCCGACAGCTCCTCGTCCTCCACGCGCGTGCTCGCCCGCTCCATCGCGGTGAGCAGCGTGCCCTCCGTGAAGGGTCGCGGCGGACGGGTTGTCTTCTCCTCGATGTCGGCGGCCACCACCACGCACTGTGTACCGGTCTCCAGGGGATCTGGCAGCTGCTGACCCGCATCGTCCTCGTCCCGGTCTGTGCGCGGCGGTTGCGCGTCGAGCACCTTCCATCCTGCCGCTTCCACCCGTCGTCCGCGGCTGACGTACCGGTCCACCAGCTCCTCGCCACTGTCTCCGGGCGTACGGATCTCGGTGACCACCTCCACCGAGGTCCACCGCGCCGGCCCGTGCCAGGCCGCCAGCAGGCGCCGACAGACGAGATCGTAGATCCTCTGGTCGTCAGCACTCAGCTGGACCCCCACCGGCGAGGCCGGTGTGGGAATGATGGCGTGGTGGTCGCCAACCTTGCTGTCGTCGACAAACCGCGGCCCCAGCAGCCGTGTACCGCTGCCATCGGCAATCGATGCCTCGTAGCCAGCCCGAATGGCGCTCACCACCTCGCCCAGGCCGCGAGCGACGTCCGCCGTCAGGTATCGGCTGTCCGTGCGCGGGTAGGTCAGCAGCTTGTGCTCCTCGTACAGCCTCTGTGCCGCAGCCAGCGTCCGTTTGGCCGAGAGTCCGTACAGCCTGTTGGCGTGTCGTTGGAGCTCTGTCAGGTCGTACAGGAGCGGCGGCCGCTGCTGCTTCGGCCTCTCGGTGCGCGATGCGACCGTGGCGACCCCGCTGGCTGCGCGAGCAACGACGGCCTCCGCCGCCTCGCCTTCGACGGGGAGTCGGGACGTCTCGGCATCGGGATGCTCCCCGGCAAACCAGCGACCCCGATAGGCGCCATCACCCGCCTTCGCGTCACCCGTTTGCGGTCTGAAGGTCACCTCGACCACCCGGTAGCCCTCGGGGACGAACGCTCGGATCTCGAGCTCTCGCTCCACAATCATCGCCAGTGTCGGCGTCTGCACGCGGCCCACCGACAGCAGCTCGCGGTCTGGCTGGCCGGCTCGGCAGGCCAGGGTGTATGCGCGCGACAGGTTCATCCCCACCAGCCAGTCGGCCTGCGACCGCCCGCAGGCGGCGGCGGCCAGACCATCGAACCGGCTCGCATCGCGCAGCCTGGCAAGCCCATCCCGGATCGCCGCATCGGTGAGCGATGAGATCCACAGGCGCTCCACCGGCTTCTGGCAGCCACAGTGCTCGGCGATTCGCCGGAAGATCAGCTCTCCCTCACGCCCAGCGTCAGTGGCACAGATGACCTTGGTGACCTTGCGCGAGCGGAGGATGCGACGGAGAACGGTCAGCTGGTCGGTGCGGGCGGCGCGGGGCACCAGTGGCCAATGCTGCGGAAGCATCGGCAACGTCTCCCGTCGCCACGCCTTCCAGCCGGGATCGATCTCGTGGGGCGCCGCGAGCTCGAGGAGGTGGCCGACCGCCCATGAGACCACATAGCCGTTGCCGTGCAGGTACCCTGTGCCACTCTTCGTGGCGCCGAGCACACGGGCCAGATCCCTCGCCACCGATGGCTTCTCCGCAATCACGGCGATCGTCATCACCCCGAGTATGCCAGGTCTTCGACGACAGCTCGAGACGGAGACGGGGTGGAACCGCGACTCCAGAAAGACTGCAACGATGCAGCAGATGGCACCTCGAGCTCGGTGCGAGCGCAGATCTTCGCACCGGCACGGCAGGCTCTTCGCAACACTCTCCGTTTACACCGGCTGACGTTCCGGCTATCCTGCCCACGACATCGAACAGGGAGACTGCCCGTGAGCACCACCACCGTACGAGAGCTGCTGAGTAGCCGCGCAAAGACCATGGAGGAGTCGTTCTTCGCCAAGGAGAACGAGAAGGTACTGGAGAAGCTGCGTCGTGATAGCGCACGCCAGGCACGCAAAGAGGCGTTGGCCGCCGCCAGCGGCATCTCCGATGACGCACTGCTGGAACGGTGCGTCGAGCTGGACCTCTGCGCCGAGACGCTGCTCGCCCTCAGCCTGGTGCCGCTGGTCGAGGTCGCCTGGGCCGACGGTCAGATCCAGGAGAAGGAGCGCACCGCCATTCTCGCCGCCGCGGAGGAGAAAGGGGTCGCGCCTGGTACGCCGGGACACGAGATGCTGGCCAGCTGGCTGCGACGCAAGCCGTCGGACGCGCTGCTGGACACCTGGCGCGAGTACGTGGGCTCGCTGACAGGCACGCTCGATGCCGACGCCGTCGCGATCCTTCGCGACGAGATCCTCGGCCGCGCACGCGCGGTTGCAGCCGCTGCCGGGGGAGTGCTCGGCCTCGCGAGCATCTCCGCCGAGGAGAAGAAGATGCTGGCAGATCTCGAGGCCGCGTTCACCGCCACCTAGGCTCGCGGCGGACGGATCGCTCTCCCTTGCGCTTCCGTCCCACCGGGCGTACGCTCCGCCCGGCGGTGCTGAGCTGCCGCCGGGAGGAACGCATGAGCCACGGCTTCCGTGACATCGACCGGCTCCGCGACGGGATCTCCGACGGTCTCGAGCCCGTCACGCCCCTTGATCTCGACCAGGTCCACTCGTTCTCCGATCTCCTCGAGCAGTCGGCCCGGACCGCGTTCGGCGCCCGTCAGCTCGGCGAGGCTGCCGACGTGCTCACGGAGATGGTGGCCGATCCCGACTGCCACGTGGTCATGACCCTCTCCGGCGCGATGACAGTGGCCAAGATGGGCCTGGTCGTCTGCTCGATGATCGAGCGCGGCTGGGTCCAGGCCATTGTCTCCACCGGCGCTCTCATGTGCCATGGGCTCGTCGAGGCGTCCGGTCTCGCACACTTCAAGTACCGCCCCGGAATGGACGACAGTGCACTGTACGAGCACGGGTACGACCGGGTGTACGACACCTTGGAGCTGGAGCGCAACCTCGCCCACGTCGCCTCCACGCTAGAGGCTGTCCTCGAGCAGTGGCCCGCGCACGAGACGCTCTGCAGCCACCGGATCTGCGAGGCGTTGGGCCGCCATCTCATCGAGCACGCTCCCGACCACAGGGGGATCCTCAAGGCGGCATACGAGCACTCGGTACCGGTGTACATCCCCGCATGGACCGACTCGGAGATGGGCCTGGACGTGGGAATCTTCAACCGCCGTCGCGAGCGTGCCGGCCTCCCCCGGATCCCGTTCGATCCGTACCTGGATCTCGACCGGTTCACAGACAGCCTGCTCCCTCAGAAGCGACTTGGGATCTTCACCATCGGCGGCGGCGTGCCGCGCAACTGGGCTCAGCAGTTCGGTCCCTACGTCGAGGAGATCGCCTCGGCCCTCGGGGTCACCCGCGACGCCCCCTTGCGCTACCACTACGGTGTGCGGATCTGCCCGGAGCCGGTCCACTGGGGCGGTCTGTCCGGCGCGACCTACTCCGAAGGGGTCTCGTGGGGGAA
>CAZEJK010000153.1:9125-11839 GCA_964512045.1 uncultured Thermoanaerobaculia bacterium | reverse complement strand
CGCCTGCGGTTTCGTTCGATCGGGCGAACCAAATCTGTGGCACAGTTGAGCGCGAGTACGCCGAAGTTAATTCTGCGCGAGCCCTAACCGCACACACCAGCTCCCCGAAGCGAGCCGCTTCGGGGAGCCTTTGTCGACCACAGCACCGCAGAGCCCCGTCGATAGACCACCTCGCGAACGGACCGACAGCCCCCTCAGCTCAACATCATCAGCCTGGACGTCACAATCGAGCCGGCGCCGATCACGGGCACGGATACGGCGCGATCACGCGGCCGCCGATCAGTACCGGGCCGGACGGCATCTCGTCCGTTTCCGGGGCCACGCCACCGCCTGCGGGTGGCGGGTCCGCAGAGGGCGGCTCGGGATCCTCGACCTCCTCGGCGCTCGGACCGCCAACAGTGCGAGAAGGCTCCTCAGCGTCCGTCTCAGGCGGACAGGGGCACTTCTCGCTGGTGTCACCGGTGATGAGCGACGCAGAGGAAGCCCCGGCGGAGGCGCCGAACCTCCATCTGCTCAGACCCGCGCCTCCTCGGCCCCCGGACAGCTCGCCATCCTTGCTCACCGACACTCCCCCGGACAACGGGCCAACCCCAACATTGACCTCCCAGCCCTGCTCTCCGGAGACCATGTCCTTCAAGCACCCTGCGTACAGCGCAACGCTCGCACCGCCACCGATATCGGCGCCCACCAGGGCGGACCCGAACGCCACGATGCCCCAGTTGTCACACTCGTCCCAGCAGTAGCCGACCCCTGCGCTCGCTCCGGCGATGAACACAAACGTCCCGGAGACTTGCCCGCACTTGACCTCCAAGCCCAGCGGGTCCACCAGCACGCGCGGGCTGTTGATCGCGTACTGATAGAGGTTTGGACTATCCACCAGCCCCAACGGATCGCGGCTCAGGAACCGTCCGGAACGGGGCTCGTAGTCGCGGCGTCGCTGGTAGTACAGGCCCGTCTCCGGCTCGTACCTCCGGCCGGTAAACAGACGGAAGTTGGCGTAACCCTCACCGAACCGGAGGTGCTCGTTGGCGTAGTTGTCCCCGAGGTCGAGCGGCGTCAGCTCGATTCCGTTCACGTCCTCGAGAACCGGCAGCACCGTGGGCTCGCCGTACGAGCCGTAGCGGTAGTACTCCAGGACCCTGTCGGCGTTGTCGCCGTCGAGCAACGCCGCTGTGCTCCCGAGCCGGTCGGCAAGCAGGTAGTACTCCTGATCGGCTCCGATGTCGCGCTGGTTCTTCGGCGCCGCGCCCCCCAGGACTCGATCGCCGTTCCGGTCGATCGCCGTCAGGAGGACGTCGTCGAGCCGAGATCCGTTGACGTACACCCGTTCCAGAGTGGATGGGGCGGATCCAAGGGTTGCCCCGGAGTCGAAGACGCGCTCCTCCACCATCTGCCATCCGTCCCACACGAACCGGCGCGAGCCGTCCGAGATCTGCGGTGCGAAGACGGTGGCCGCCATCACCCGCCGGTTGAACGGATCGTACCGGTAGCTCTGGGGAGATCCGGCGCCCGTGAGCCCAACGGGCCGGTTGAACGCGTCGTAGGTGATCGAGGCCAGCTGGTCGGGATCCGGGTCGAGCCCGGCCACGGGCCGCACCAACGCCTGGGTGGTGTTGCCGGCGTGATCGTGCGTCAGGCCGTACACCGCCGAGCTCCGCTCGATGTCGATGTACTCGTTCGCAGCATTGCTCTGGTAGAGATCCGTGAAGACCTCACCGCCAAACGGGTCGCCGAAGCTCGCGCTCTGGCGGTTCAGCGTGTCGTCGTAGCTGAACACGTCCGACGGCGCAGAGGTTGCGCCGCGCGTCGACTGCACGAGGAGGTCCCGCTCGTCGTAGGTGAAGGTGTCGTGGAGATCTCCATTGTGTGCCAGCCGAGAGGAGATCAGGTTGTCGATAGTGTCGTAGTCATAGCTCCATCCGACGAGCATCCCCCCGGTTCCGGACCAGGTGTGCTCGCTGATCCGTTGCTTGGCATCGTAGGCGATGGCGAGCGCTGCGCCGTTGCCGAGCGTCCGCCGGACCAGCCGTCGCGGGCCCAAGTAGCCGTCATCGGCAACCGTGTGCTCTGCAACGCCGAAGTACGCTGCAGAGACCTGGTCGAGCCGGTTGAGCGCATCCCACTGGCTGCTCACCGAAAGGTCGGTATCGGATCCGTCAATCACCTCGATTGACAGCCGGTTCGACTGCTCGTCGTAGCCGCTCACCACCGAGATGGGATGCTCCCAACCGTTGGTGAAGCCGGTGCCGTCGAGGCGGATCGACTGCGTTTCCTCGGTCAGCCGCGACAACGGGTCGTACACACGAATAATCTCGACGTGGTCGTTCGCCGCTGAGACGACCCGGTTGAGCGTATCGTAGACGTACTCCTGTCTGCTCACACCGGGCGCCCCACTGATGCTCTGCTCTGTCAGCCTCCCCGCGGGGTCGTACGTCTGATCGAGCTGCACTCCCCGCTGGTCGGTCCGCTGGATCACGTTCGAGGTGGCGTCATAAACGATCTCCACGCGATCGTAGATACCGTCGGTTCCGTTCCCCGAGCCGTCCGCCGGGTCGTCCGAGTCCGGGGCGATCCGTCGGATCTGGCGATCCAGGTCGTCGTACGCGAATCGTGTGACCTGAGCCGTCATAACGTCAGTGACGTCGGAGAACACAGTCAGCTCACGGACACGCCCGTTGCCGTCCAACGCAGCCTCCTGACGGCTCAGCTCGGTC
>CAZEJK010000153.1:0-9115 GCA_964512045.1 uncultured Thermoanaerobaculia bacterium | reverse complement strand
TCGCGCCGGTTCCTGGATCTCCGTCGAACTGCTGTCGGGCGATCAGGCGATCCGCGTCGTCATAGGTTTGCAGCACCCACCGCCCATCCGAGTCGACCGTTGCGACCAGGTTGTCACGGGAGTCGTACGTGAGCTGGGTCTGATGCGCGAAAAAAGTGCCAGGCACCGATTTGCGGATTTGCGGATTTAGGGTTCCTCGCTCGCAGCCTCTTCAAGCTCTTCCGCCGCCCGAGCGAACTCGGCGTCCTCTTTTCTGCGAACAACCCCTCGACGCATCCACAGACTGACTCCGTCGCGCGACTTCCCGAGAGCGTCGGCCAACTCGGTCACCTTCACGCCGAAGCGTTCGATGCCGACCAAACCAACCAGGTCTCGGATCGTCACGATTTCTGGGTCCCTTCCTCTCGCGGCAAGCGTCTTCCCGTCAACACCCAGATGTTCGCAAGCCACCTCCAACCAATCAACGGCGGTGTACTTCGGCCGCCACCTCGCGGTGCTGCGACCCAACTCGTCGACATGCGCCCCTTGACTCGATCGCAGACGTTCGCGCTCCTCTTCGGTGGGACGACCGAGACGCCACCACGGAAGATGGCCCGGCAGCTCAGTCTTCCATTCCTCGCCGGCAACCGCACTCATGCTAGAGCGGTAGGCTCTCAATGCGTGACGCCGCGTCTCCCCGTACGCGAGAAGCACTTCGTCCACCGCGACGATCGGGTCACGGACGCCGCCGATCACCTCGCGATGTCCGCACCACCGGTACTCGTCGGCGACTTCGACCAGACCTGCCGCGACCGGGTTCAGGTGGACATAAGCGATCAGCTGCGTCAGATATCGCTGGTCCGAAACCTCCTTCGCCTTGAACCTCCCCTGCCAGAGCGGTCCGTAGGTCCGATCCCTCCTATTCCTCGAACGAGTCACGCCTTGCTGCAGCGTCTTCATTGACCGTGACAAGGAGGCCGGGCCCTGACGGAGAATCAGGTGAAAGTGGTTCCCAAGCAGACACCAGCCAAAGCAAGTCAACTCATCCCGCTTCAACACTCCCCGCAACAGATCGACAAACCACTCCGCGAGCCTCTCATCTGAGAACGCCATCCAGCCGCCGGCTACGCGATTGTAGACGTGGTAGATCCGACCTTCTTCGAATGCCCTGCCCGCTCGTGGCATCAAATCTCCGCTGCTACTCTAACAAATCCGCAAATCGGTGCCCGGCACATTTCCCAAATCCGCAAATCGGTGCCCGGCACATTTCGCACATTTCGCATTTCTCACAGCTACTCGAAACACGCCGGCAGCTCCGCGCCCAGGTTCTCAGGGCCTGGATTCCCGCCGCGGGGTCGGGCGACGGACTACCAGTACACGAAGCCGAACACGCCTGGCACGAACCGGTCCGGGTCGTCACCCGGCACCGCCCCGAACTCCTCGTTGTCAAACTCGCTCCAGTAGTAGTGCCCCTCCACACCGAGCTCGACCGCCGTCAATCCCATGGCATCCGTACTCCACCGCCACCCGACACGACCCACGAACGAAGGTCTGACGAATGTGGCGAACCCGCTGCCGGCGAATGCGTTCAAGGATACGCCCCCGCTCAGGAACAGGTTCGCTCCCGGATCGTCCCGCTGCCAGCTCCGAAGCAGCCAGACCTCGTAGGATGCCTCCGCGGTCATCATGTAGACAGTTGGGCTGTCGACCCCCGGTCCCTCGCCGTAGTCGAGGTCGTTCTCGTAGGACGCCGCCAGGCCCAACGAGAAGCCGAACGTGGCCGGCTGGTTGCCGGGAATGTCCTTGAGGACGCCGACTCCGAGACCCCTTTCGAGGAGACGCAGCTTCTGGTCGGTTCGATACTTCAGCTCAACGCCCACGAACGGCCCCGGACCGCTGAGCTTGTCGAGCCAGCGGAGAAATGCATGGCCGTCGTGCGCGACTCCGAGCACGATCAGGGTCATCAGAACGATCAGTACGGCACGGGGGCGCATCCGAGTCCTCCTTGTCTCCTCAGATCCATCAACGCTCGTGCTGAGCACGTCACTCGGCATCTCCGAAGATGTTCGCCGTCACCAGCTCCGGGGGTCTCTCCACCCTCGGATCGCTGGCAGACACCTGAATACGGTTTCTCGCCACTCCTGGGACGTACAGGTACAACCGGTCCTCCACCCGCGAGATGATGAACGCCCGTCGTCCCTCGAAGGTGATCTGCTCGCGATCGCTTGCGAACAGGAGCTCCCACGGCGCGGCGGCCAACAACAGGATGCCGATCAGCGCCACTGCACCGATGACATGGACCAGATGACGCGGTACGCGCGGGACATCTTCTCGACTGAACGCCGTGCCCAGGAGGAACCACACAGCCAGGATGACCAACGTGGCAGCCGCGCAGACCCAGTAGTACCTGCTCTGGTAACCGTAGCTTCCCGCACCGAGAAGCTCGGTGTCCACCATCGTACCGACCGGCTTCTCGACCAGGGTCTCCACCGCCCAGAGCAGATCCAATCCCGCCGCGAGCACCCCGGAAGTACAGGCCGCAGCGACAACCACGAAACCTGCAACGATCAATGGTGGGCTGGTCTCATCGACACGAGCTCGAACAAGCTGGAACCATCTGCGACGTCCCCGGTCGGCGAAACGGATCAGTATCAACCTCAGCAACGCCACCCCAACGACCACTGGAACCGCAATGAACACGACCCTCGCCACGATCGGGACCATCGAACGGGCACCGAGGATGGCGTAGTCGAGCACAGAGTGCTGCATGGGCACGCGCAACGCGAGGTCGAAGGTGGCGCCGGTGACAAATCCGAGCATGGCCAGGATCAGGAAGGCGATCGCGACAAAGCCGACTGTCTTCACGATCACCACCAGCGAGCCCGCGATCCGCATCAGCGCCTGCAGCTCCACCGAGCTCTCGGTCAGAGGAGCGGTCTGCGTACCCGCTCGCGACCCGCCCGCTTCGCTGCCTGCCGCCACACCTGAGCGCAGCTCTGTCACCGCCTCCGAACGAGGATCCGACACCCTATCGTAATCGGAGGACGAGATCTGCTCGCGAGCGGCCTCGAGTGCGGCCTGCACCTCGCTGGCCCGCTGGTATCGCCGGGCCGGCTCCTTGGCCAGACAGCGCCGGATCACGGCACGAAGCCCCGCGGGAACACGTCCAACCAGCGGCGCCGGTGGCTCGCGCAGAATGGCAGAGGTCAGCTCGAACGTCGTGCGGCCGGCGAACGGCATCGTGCCGGCGGTCATCACGTGCAGGAGCACCCCGATCGCCCAGATATCGCTCCGCACGTCTGCGGCTTTCCCTACCAGCACCTCGGGGGCCATGTAGTCAAGGGTCCCCACGATCTTGCCGGCTTCGGTGAGTGACATCGTTTCTGAGTGGTCATTGCGGCCCGATTGTTTGGACTGCTTGGCAAGACCGAAGTCCACCACCTTGATGAGGCCTGACTCGCTCACCATCACGTTGCTGCTCTTCAGATCGCGGTGCACGACCCCACGCTCGTGCGCGTACGCCATCGCCTCGGCGATCTGGATCCCGAAGCGCAGCACCGTCTCGACGGGAAGGCCGTCTTTGCAGGTCAGCTGCCGCAACGAGCGCCCTCGGATGTACTCCATCACGAGGAAGGCGTGACCCTCGTGGTCGCCAACCTCATGCAGAACACAGATGTTGGGATGGTTTAGCGCAGCCGCGGCCTTCGCTTCGCGTTCGAACCGCCGCCGCCGCTCGGCGTCCGCAGCCATGGCCTCCGGCAGCACTTTGATGGCCACGAGCCGGTCCAGGCGCGAGTCCCTCGCGCTGTACACCTCGCCCATCCCTCCGCTACCGAGCTTCGCAACAATCTCGTAGGGACCGAGTCGCGACCCGGGGCTGACAGCCATTGTGTCCTCAGCATAGCACTACGAGTCGCGTGACCGGGCGTGAGAGATTGCTGAGGCGCCTCTCCGCTACTGCATCTGGCGGCTGCGGCCACGCGGACGCCGTGCCACCGAGCGCTCCGCGAGGCCGCTCCCGAGCTCGATGCTCACCTCGAGCTCTGCTCCGAGAACGAAGGATCTCACTCCTCGCTGGACCGCGACTCGATCAGCGCTCGCGCCGCCCGAGTGTCGTCTACTGGCTCGATCTCGATGATGCGGCATCTCTTGGATCCCACACCGGGCTCGTCGAACGCCAGGAAGTCGAAGCCGTCGTTGCACACCCGCGAGATCGTACCGGAGATGGCGATCGTCCGGGCAAAGCTCAGACCGCTGCATCCGCGATCCACGGTGAACAGGTAGTGGTCGTTGACGCTTGCCTCCACTACAACGTGACGGTTGTCGAGCGGCTCGAAGCCGGTGATCTGGTCCACCCGGACACAAACACGGTCCGTTGTTGCCCGTGCCGCATCCTCCCGTTCTGCCGCGGTGCTCGCGCAGCCGGTCGCCAGGGTCAGGGTCAGAGTCAGGACCAGCGATGCCAACGTACATCTCTGCATGACGCGTGTCGCTCCTTTCATCCTGTGTCCAGCCGCAGGTCCGGCCTTCACACTGCAGAGGATAGCGGACCACCCGTTGTCCGTACGCCGGGTACGACCCCGAATCCCTGCCGGGGCGGCCCCGTACCTTCGCTTGAATCGGGAGTCCACGGTCCCGCCGCACGACACCCGAACGGAGCTGTTTCCCCGAGCACACAACGGGCCCTCGCGGTCTCGAGGGCCCTTCGGTAGCAATGATGCTGCAAGGCTACAGTGCTGTGGACTCCACAGTGATCCGGCCCAGCGCCGTTGTACGGTCGAGGTTTCCGGCGAGGTGAGCCCGCAGGTCCCGCATCTGCGCAGTGATCAGGAGGCGCTGCTCGCTCGCTCTCCCAAGTGACGCGCGGCCACCCCAGAACACCGCTATCGTGACGCGGCTTTCGTTGCCAAGCTCACCCAGCGTTCCTCCGTAGTCCAACAAAGCCCCTTTGACCTCCGTGATGAGGGCATCCATCCGCTCCTTCTGTTCCTTGGCGGTCTTCTCACGTTGCTCCTTCCACTGCTTCTGGATCTCATGCAGCTCCTTCTCCTCTGCACCTCTCGGTGCACGGGGAGCTCGAGGAGCCCACCCCTCGCCCACAGTCACCGCGAAGCTCGACGAACCGTCCGGGAACGCGACCGAACCGATCACACTGGTCTCGACGGTGAACAGCGCACCGTATCCATCGAGCACAAGCCCCCGGGTGCTGCCGAGTCCGCTGACTGCAGCGTTCTCACTCTGCACCAGAATCTCGTCCACCACCCGCTCCATCACCCGCACCTGCCGCTCGAGCCGGGCCCCAGGGCTCTCCTCAGCGCTGGCGATCACAGCGACGGCCAGCGACGGCACGGCGGCTCCAGAGGTTGCGCGAGAACCGCGTCGACGCCGAGAAGTCCAAGGGGACCATAGACCATCTCCGGAAACAGCAGCGGCATCAGGTCGAAAAGGAGCTGGCGACACTTGAACGCGGAGTGGCAGGCCCCATGGGTCGGATCCACGGTGTGCAGGAAGTCCGCGACCGGGTAGATCTGGATCTCCACCGGCGTCACGTAGCTGTCGTCCACCAGAAGATCCATGACGCCCTTGAGGACTCGGAATCCGTCGCTGGATCGGAGCGTGAGGCGATCCCGGTCGGTGGGAGCGCCGAGGGTATCCACGCGATCGCGCCAGCGGAACGGGCCACCAAGGGCGTCCATCAGCCGCTGCTCCAGCGAGTACGCCTGGGCTCGGTCGCGAACGACAAACAGCGCTCCGACCATGTCGTCGAGCTGATCGGGGCGGTACAGGCCCCGGCGCACCAGCTTGCTCACGATGGAGCTCCGGCGGCATCCCGGACAGGGAAGACCTCCTGGAAGCTGGCAAGCACCACACGCCCCTTCTGACGACCTGGGGCGTCCCTTGGAGCGCGTCGCAAAATGCAGCACCTCCACCGCCGGCAGACCGTCTCGTGCCCTCAGACAGGCCATGGGACGGAGCTGCTGCTCCTGTGCAGAGGCTGGCGAAAGCGGTGCCTGCGGGAACAGACCGCCGCCAGCGTCATCATCGTGGTGGCACGAGCCTCCCGTCGACCAGAGCTTTCGTGTGAGTGTGAGCTCCAACAGCGCCCGGTGCCGGTCCGCATCCCGTACCGACCGGCTGTGATCGACATCGAACAGGAGCTTGGCGAGACAGATCTTCCGCTGCGCCTCGTATCGCGCCCGCGAGTCTGGACTGTCGACAACGAGCTTCAGGAGCTCGCGGGCAGCCCGGGTCCCAACTGTCGAAGGTAGCAGACGCAGGTCTCGCACACTTCCGGAAGGGAAGTGCGCGAGGAGGTGCGCGACATACCCGTCTGCCTCGGCAAGGTACTGCTCGTGAAGCCACGCGCCCGTGCCCGTGGAGCGCAGAAGACGTCGCACAGTGGTGATCCAGAACCGCGCGAACGACCGGTCGCGGCTCGGGAGCAACGGATCGAGAAGCGGATGCGTGACGAGCACATCGGGATCTGCCATCGACCGCTCGACCGTCCCCTCACCCGCTCGCATGAGCTCTCGGACCCCCTGCTGCATTGTCCGCTCCACTTCCCTCGAGCTCTGGCGCGCCCTCCGCCGCTACGCTCCCCGAGGACCCCTGATTGTATCACGAGATCAAGTCGCAATCGCTGACCAAGACCCGGCGACCGACACGCAGGTCTTGGGCCCAGGTCATATCGGCACGCCCCAGTCCACGACCACCCGCAGCAACCCTCACTGCCGAGTCGGCGAGCTCTCAGCCTGCTGCGTCGAGCAGCCTTGCAACAGCGCGGCGATCCGGCTTGCCGGTCACGGTGCACGGGATGGTCTCAACCGGTACGATTCGGCGCGGGCGAGCGTGCGGAGCGAGAATGACGTCGAGCTGCAGTTGAAGGGCGTCCAGCACACCGGGACCGGAGACGGTGACGACAGCACCGACGATCTCACCCCATGTCGCATCGGGAAGCCCAACCACGCACGCGGACTCGACACCCGCGCACTGCTCCAACGCGGCCTCTACAGCACGCGGATCCACGTTCTCCCCACCGGTGACGATCACGTCATCAGCACGGCCGATCACGTGCAGCCAGCCGTGCTCGTCGAGCCGGCCACGATCACCCGTCAGCAGCCACCCGGCTGCATCCGTCAGCGCCGCTCCATCGGGAAAGCTTCTCGGAGCCACCATGGCTCCGCGGACCGCAATCCGGTCGTCGCCGCGAAGCTCGAGCTCGACCCCAGGAAGAGGCGGACCGATTCCGTTGCCGCGGCTCCACGGGATCGCCGCGGGCCACGTCACCACCTGCGAGGCGGTCTCGGTCAGACCGTAGGTGGGTCGGACCGGTACACCGCGTTCAGATGCCCTCTCCAGGAGATCGTCAGTAGCCGCAGCACCACCGACGAGCACTGTGCGGAGTCTCCGCGGCGGTACCCAACCATCGATATCGAGTAGCGCTTTCAACTGCATGGGAACCAGAGACAGCATCGTGACCCGTTGGCGTTCGATGGATGTCGCAGCTCGCTCCGGGTCGAAGCGGCCCTCCGGCTCGAGCACCACCGCACGTCCGCCCAGCCAGCAGCGCATTACGATCGACAACCCACCAACGTGGGCCAACGGCAGGCAGCACAGCCAGCGATCGTTCTCATCCCAGCCCAGATGCCGTGCGGAGGCCTCGGCACTGGCCCCCAGGACAGCTCCTGAGAGCTCCACTCCCTGACTGGCGCCGGTTGTACCGGACGTGAAGACCACCACACTCCCGAGCGCCGCACCTGTCGCCTGTGCAGCACGAGCACAGCAACGGACCTCGTGCCACGCCGCCACGCTGCTATCGACCACGAAGTGCTCTGGCACCCGCTCGACAGCCTCCCGAATCTCAGAGCTCGTCCAGCGCGGATGCAGGAGCACGGCACGGCGGCCGCTCTCGACGAGCGCCATTACCAGCGTCATGGTCTCCACCGAGCGCTCGGCGACAACCGCAACGTTCCGTCTGGCCCCAGCTGCTTTCAGCCAGGAGCGCCACCTCGCGGCACGCTCGGCAACATCGCTCCAGCAGAGCTCGAGCCCAGTGGTCACAGCTGCCGTCTCGGGACCAATCCTCGCCGCGGTGGCGGCCGTGGACCAGTGCACGAGCTCGCTCGAGCTCACGCCCGAGTCCCGAGAGTACCGGGAGGAAAGCCGAGACCCACCGCGTCGGTCGCCCTGACCACCGCCCCATGAAGCCGAGGGAGCTCCAGCGCCGGCCAGGCATCGGACAACGGATGCCGATCCAGGCCGCACGCCAGACGCGGCGCCACTGCCAGGGCGAGGTCCATCGCTCCCGACATCGCCACCGGACCATCCAGACAGTGGGTTACGAACACCTCAGCACCGTAGGCACGCGCCAGATTGGTCCAGTCGAGACATGCCAGACTTCCGCCAAGCACGGCAGGCTTGAGAACGAGGATGGTGACGTGACCGCTGGCCAGGAGCTCCACCACCTTCTCACGAGCATCAGCCTCTGCCAGTGACTCGTCGAGGGCCAGGGGCACGGGCGGCCGCTCAGGGAGCCGATCCAGCGCTCCGCCGGCGACCGGCTCCTCGATCAGCTCCGGACCGAAGCGCGCCAGCTCATGGAGACGCGCGCTCGCCTCCTCGGGCGCCCACGCACGGTTCGCGTCGAGACGAAGCCATACGCTGTCGCCCACAGCTGAGCGGACCGCTGCCAGGGTCTCGAGCTCATCGCCGAAACGCTCTGCAGCTCCCACCTTCATCTTGAGCGTGCGCACCCCGCGCTCAACGGCCGCCATGGCCGCAACGACGGCGGCGTCACGGCCGGCCGGAAGCAACGCGTTCACGGGTATCGGTCCGGGTTCATGGCCACCGAGCAGATGCCAGACAGGTCGCTGGAGAAGCTGCCCAACCAGATCGAGCAACGCACTCTCGACGGCGTACCTCGCCGCCGGGCACCTCGGATCGACCGCCGCGATGACCGCCTCCACCGCCTCCACCAACGAGCCGTCGCCAACTCCAACCACGAACGGCACCGGGAGCTCGGCAAGAGCGTTCGCGCAGTCGACCAGCGTGTCCGGCGAAACTCCTGGCAACGGCGATGCTTCACCCAGACCGCGTCGGCCATCCTCGTCTGTCAGCTCGAGTAGCAGCCCACGTC
>CAZEJK010000152.1:0-12001 GCA_964512045.1 uncultured Thermoanaerobaculia bacterium | reverse complement strand
CGTTGATGAACACGCTGGCGGTGATGTGCATGGCGTTGACCAGACAGAGACCTTCCTGGATCTTCGACTTCGCCACCGCGGCCTCGATCTCGGAGGTGATGTTGACGAAGTCCATCCGTTGTGGAACGTTCATGGTCAGGTACTCGGTGTGCGATTTCATGCGAACCTCCAGAGCAGTGCTGTGCGCGTATCAGCGTACAAACGTACCAGAGCGCGCAGGTCGTGTCAGGAGCTCGGTTGCGTCCGAGCTGCGACTGGAAGAGGGACCGAGAATCTGCGGAGATCCTCCTGCGGCCGCGTCAGCGCTGTGGGCGGTGCAGCTGGCCGGCGATGTACTTTCTGAGCACGCGAACGGCGCGGTCGGCGCTGCGAAACGTCGGGACACCGCCGTGCTCGAGCCGGTCTGCCAGCGCATCGAACAGGCGCCCCGAGTCCACCACAGCGACGATCGGTGTGTCGACGTCGCGAGCGATCATCGGCAGACGGTGGGCGATCGACTGCTCCGAGTCCACCGACTCGTGCGCGACCACTCCGTGCGGGAGCGTCTGCATCGCCGGTGTCAGCGGGACGATTCCGACCACCAGGGCATCGACGTTGTCGTCGGCCACGATCTGGCGGATCAGGTCCTCGTAGGCGGCATCGGTGGCCATCGGTGTCACGTCGAACGGGTTCTTGACGTCCACCAGCCCGTCGAGCCGGTGCGTCGCCAGCGTGGACTGCAGCGCAGCGATGGTGCCTGGCGCCAGCCGGGTGAGCTCGAGCTGGAAGTCGTCACCCTGGATCGAGTCGGCCATCCCGACCGACTCGAAACCGGCGTTCGACATGGCCATGAGGCGATGACCGCCCACGGTGCTGTCGCGCATGAACAGCGCAACCCGGAGGAGGTCGGAGAACTCGGTGAAGTCGGCAGCCACGTAGGCGCCGGCCTGCCGGAGCGCAGCCTCGCACACCGCATAGTCGCCGGCGACGCTCGCCGTATGACCGGCGGTGGCGCTGCGTCCCGCGGATGTGCGACCGGCCTTGTAGAACACAACGTCCTTACCCATGGCAACGGTGGCCTCAACCGCCGCGGCGAAGGCGTGGCCGTCCATCGGCTGGAACCCTTCCATGTACACGGCGAACACGTCGATGGCGTCGTCGTGGCGGAGGTACTCCATCAGGTCTCCGGCGGTCAGATCGATCTGGTTGCCGATCGACAGGGCGTAGGCCGGGTCGAACCACGGCATCCGCGACAGGTTGGCGATGACGAAGGCGCCAGACTGGCTGATGAAGCAGGTTCTCCGTTGGTGGTCGCCGCGTGACTTGGGAAGCTTCGTCTCCGGGATGAACATGGTGTCGTACCGGCCCGGGTGGGAGATGACCCCGAGGGAGTTGCCGCCCAGGAACACCGGCCCGCCGTCGCCGCTGGTGTGGGCCTCGGCAATTCCGGCCTTCAGCTGACGCTCCAGGTCCTGGCTGCCCTCCTTCTCGCCGAGCCCTCCAGGAATCAGGATGACGCCGTGCGCCCGATCGTGCTCGATCAGGGCCGTGACGACGTCAGGAACCTGCGCGGCACCGACGGCGACGACAAACAGATCCACTTTCTCCGGTAGCGCATCGATGGACGGTACGCAGGTGGCGCCGTCGATCGTCTCCACTCCGGGTCGGATGACGTACGCCCGTGAACGGTCGAAGCCGGCCTCGAACAGGTTGTTGAGGATGATCCGGCCCATGTTCATCTTGCTCTCGGAGACACCGATCACAGCTGCGGATGATGGTCGCAGCAGCTTGCCGATGAGGTCGAGCGGACGACCCACCGGCTCGGAGGACGCAGGGCGGAACGCGCACACGCCATCCAGGGGTGCAATCTTGCCTGCGGAGACGAAGAACGGGTTCACCTCCATCTCGACGATCTCGTGGTCGTGACTGTGGCCAACGCGTGAGAAGGCGTTCGCCAGCTGGATGAAGGCATCGAAGCACTCGATCAGGGCCTCGTCGGTCACCAGCTGCTCGGCGCCGCGCATCGTCCCGGAGAGCCTCTGGTAGCTCAAGGTGTTCTGGAAGAGGGTGAAGAACTGCTGGGCCGTAATCGTTCCGGTGGGCGCTATGGCAACCGCCGCGCCGGGACGGCTGTGGGCTGCCAGAACCTCCATCTCGACACCGCCGAGGCCTGCGGAGATGATGGGCCCGAACTCGGTGGTGTGACGAATGCCGACGAACAGCTCCGTGGCGAAGCCGCGAGCGTCGGGCTCGACGAACTGACAGACCAGCACGCCGCGGATCCGCTCGGCGAGATGCTGCTGTAATGCCTCACCGTCCAGGTCGGTATGCTCAGCCGGCAGGTGGCCGGGATGCCGTGCCAGGTGCCGGGCGTAGGCTGTCGGCACCTCGGCGAGCATCGAGTCGATCGCGCTGTTGATGGCGTGGACGGTTCGTGGCACGACACGTACGCCTCTCGCCTCGGTCTTGTGAACAATGTCCTCCGAGACGATCTTGAGCACCACCCGGTCCCCGGAGAGACGCTGCAGGTCAGCATCGCTGACCGGTGTGCCGACCGGCACCAGCAGGGTCGCCGGCGCTCTCTCCGCACCGATATATGCCAGTAGCTCGTAGCACTCGTGCTCGAACAGGCTCGAGCGCCCGTCTCGGGCGGCCCGGTGCAAGATCTCGGCGATCCCTTCGCGATCGATGGTAGACATGGACTCCTCCCGCGGTGGACATCGGCCACGGCTGCCTGCGCCGTGCGACGAGCGGTTCGTGATCAGGCGAGGACGGTCGGGTTCGCGCAGTCGATCGGTCCCTGGACTCCGTCGAGCTGATCAAATCGGCCGGCGAGCGTGTCGAGCCAGGCGGGGGCGTGCTTGGGATCCAACGTGTGAGGATCCATCAGCCGGGCAAGCCTGAGGACATCGGTCGCATGAACGCCTCCGTCGAGCAGGGCCTTGCTGAACCGACCCCATGCTGCGCCGAGCGCAAACGCGGTGCGGTTGACACCGACAATCTTCTCGCCCTTGGCCTGAAACAGCACCTCGACGTACTTCAGGAGCTGGTCGTCGGAGAAGTCGAGGAACGGTGTGGCCGCGCCCAGCGTGACCATGTTCTGGGCACGCAGGTTGCCGGCTGCCTTGGCCAGGGGACCGCTGTCCACCATGATGATCCGTTGGAACTCTGCGAGCTGGCTCAGCAGCTCCGTCTCATCCGGGTAGTCCGGAATGTTGATGTACGGAGTGGCGCTGGTCACCACCCAGCCCTCCGGTGACAGCATGTGCCAGTACCGCCGCACCTCCAATGGCTCGACGCTGAGGACCAGGTCGGCACTGCCGGTCGGGATGAGATCCGAGTGGATCTCGTGGTCGGCGTAGCGCAGGTTGGACTGCACGGCGCCTCCGCGTTGGGCCATGCCGTGCACCTCGGCCTGCTTGAAGTGGTAGCCGGCGTCGAGCGCGGCGTTGTCGATGACGAAGGCGATCGACAGAATCCCCTGACCTCCGACCCCCGCGAGAATGATGTTCGTGTCCATGATCGCCTCCCTGGTTCCTAACGCGGCCGCGGGCCGCTACGAAAGTGATACTCCGATGGCGCCGATCCCGCGCCCGCGTAGGTCTCAGCGGTTAGGTGTTGGCCGTTAGCTCCCCCTCCCACCCATCTGCCCATGCTGCAAGCGCCTCCACCACTCTTCGATCCCTGAAGCTCCCAGAGCATGCATTGGGGCGGGCGGGCGGCATTAAGAATTCAAAATTAAGAACTTAGAACTCAACCCAGGCGCTTTGCTTCGAATCTTCGAAGATACGGCTCCGTGAGCCGCCAAGAGCCTCTCCCCTACACCCTGTTGCGCAGCATGAGCTCCTTGGGATGGGGCTCGAGATAGAGCTGGCCGAGCATGTAGGAGACGCTATGGCGGTGGACGTGATGGCGGAGCAGGGTCACTGGAACGATGAGCGGTAGCAGACCCGTCCGGTAGTCCTCGATCAGCCCGATCACCTCCTGCTTCTCGGCGGGATCGAGGACCTTCTTCAGGTAGCCGAGGATGTGGTAGAGCACATTCACGTGCCGTTTGGTGGTCGTGCGGGTGGCCAGCGTCGCGTGGAGCTCGGCCTCGTAGCGCTCGTACAGCGTGGCGTCCGGCATCGAGCCCGCGGCTGCGACGATCCGCCCGAGGCGCTGGTAGCCGGCCTCATTGTGGGAGCGGAGCAGGAGCTTGTGCGCGGTGTGGAACTCCACCAGACGAGCCCGGCTCAACCCGCCGGTGACCAGGTTGCGCCAGCGGTGGCGGCAGAACACCCGCTCGATGAAGTTCTCACGGAGCACCGGATCGTTGAGTCGCCCCTCCTCCTCGATCGGCAGGCCGGGCCAGCGTCGCATCAGGACCTGTGCATAGATCCCAACCCCGTCCCGGTCCGGCGAGCCGCCGTGCGGCGGATAGACCTTCAGTCGTTCCATCCCACACGAGGGGGAGGCGCGTTTGAGGACGTAGCCGTCCAGGTTCAGCTCCTGGAGATCGCTGACCTTTCGCTCGGAGTACGTGCGCATCCGGTCCGTCAGGTCCTCCCCACTGCGTGGGTTCACGAGGCGCACCGAGCCGTCGTGGTTCTCGAGGCGGATCGAGGGCCTCGGGATCGGCAGGCCGATGTCCACCTCAGGGCATACCGGTACCCAGCGTACCCACTGGCCGAGGACGCCGGTCAGGTAACGATCGTGCTTGTGGCCACCGTCGAACCGGACCTCCTCGCCGAGGAGACAGGACGAGATCCCGAGGCGGATCTCGTTGTCCGGTCCGTGCCACGCGCTCCATGCTGGAACATCGTGCGTCGCGCTGCGGGCTTTCTCCATGGATCCATTGTAGACCGTCACAGGTGCTGGCCCGGCGGTCGGTGGAGGCGCGCGGAATACTGTCGCGCGTGGGGTAGTTCGTCAGTCAGGAGCTGAGAATGCAACGACACGACGCACTGACCTCGAGCGGACTCCTGGTGCTGCGCCTCGGCGTGGGAGCGATGATGCTGCTTCTGCACGGCTGGGGCAAGCTGATGATGTACGGCGATCTCGCTGGCCGCTTTCCGGATCCGCTCGGTCTCGGTTCCCAGGTCAGCCTGACGTTGGCGGTGGCCGCCGAGGTCGGTTGCGCACTGCTGATCGCGATCGGTCTCGGGACGCGGCTGGCAGCCGTGCCCCTGCTGATCACGATGGTCGTGGCGGCGTTCATCGTCCACGCTGGCGATCCGTGGGCGAAGAAGGAGCTTGCCCTGCTCTACGCTGCGCCCCTGGTGACCCTCATGCTCACAGGTCCCGGCCGCTGGTCGCTCGACGAGCTGATCGCACGGCGGCGGGGCATGCGATGACGGATCTGCGACGTTCCGGCGCGGCTGGCGTGCCGGACGATCGGATGGTGTCCGTGCCCCGAGGAGAGCGTGCGTACGGCGCCAACTGCGAAGGAGGCAGGCGATGCTGGTGACCGACTTCTTTCCCGACGACATGCTGCGCGGCCGACCGGTGTTCGTGACCGGCGGTGGCAGCGGCATCAACCTGGGCATCGCCAAGACGTTCGCGGCAGTCGGAGCGGACGTCGCGCTCTGCGGCCGGACGGCCGAGAAGCTGGACGCCGCCCGCACGGAGCTCGAGGCGTTGGGCGCGAAGGTCTCGACGACGGTGGCCGACGTGCGCGACGCCGCGGCGATGGAGACCGCGCTGACAAACGCTCGCCAGGAGCTCGGTCCGGTCGCGTGCCTGGTGTGCGGGGCCGCCGGGAACTTCCCTGCCGCTGCCGAGAAGCTGTCGCCGAACGGCTTCAAGGCGGTGGTCGAGATCGATCTGATGGGCACGTTCAACGCGTGTCGGGCGGCGTTCGAGCAGCTCAGGGAGACCAGTGGCTCGATCCTGATGATCTCAGCAGGCCAGGGCCTGATCCCGTACGCGGCGCAGGCGCACGTCGGCGCGGCGAAGGCCGGTGTCGACAACCTCATGCAGAACCTCGCGCTCGAGTGGGGACAGTATGGTATCCGGGCGAACAGTATCGTTCCCGGTCCGATCGAGGGAACAGAGGGCGTGCGCCGGCTGGCCCCGGACCTCGGGCAGGGGAACCACCAGCTCGGCGCGGCGATCCCGCTTGGCAGGTTCGGCACCGCGGCGGAGGTGGGCCAGGTCGCCGTGTTCCTCGCCTCGCCGTTGGCCTCGTACGTCACCGGAGCGGTGGTGCGCGTCGACGGCGGTCAGAACCTCCCGGGGTCGGGCATCTTCCAGCACATCGTGATGCAGGCGATGGTTCGAGGGAGTCGAGCAGAGCCCTGAGCTGCGGGCGTCGTGGTGTCAGTCGTCGGCCGTGGAGTGCCGCGAAGCGTCCGCCGGTAACACGACCGTGAAGGTGGAGCCCTCGCCCACGGCGGACTCCAGCTCGATGGTGCCACCGAGCATCTCGATGTAGCGGCGCACCAGGGCGAGGCCGAGGCCCGTGCCGACGTACTGGCGTGATGAGCTGTCGTCCAGCTGCTGGAACTCATCGAAGATCCGCTGCTGCTCCTCCGCTGCGATACCGATGCCGCGGTCGGAGACCTCGATGACGATCGACGGCTCTTCCAATGGGCTCTCGTCGGCGTCGAGGAACCGTGATCGGATCGTGACTGTGCTCGCCTCTGGCGAGAACTTGATGGCGTTGGACAGAAGGTTGTAGAGGATCTGCTTGACCTTGGAGGTGTCGAGATGTGCTCTGCTCGCCTCTGGCGAGAGGTCCTGCTCGATGACGATACGACGCTTCTTGGCGATACCCTGAATCACTGCGGTCACGCCGTTGACGAGCTGCGGAAGGGAGATCTCCTCGAGATCGAGCTCCATCTTGCCGGCTTCGATCTTGGAGAGGTCGAGCAGATCGTTGATCAGCGCCAGGAGGTGGTGGCCGCTGGCGAGAATGTTCGACAGGAACTTCACGGAGCGGTCGTCGGTACCGTCTTTCAGCTTGTGGAGGAGCACCTCCGAGAACCCGATGATCGAGTTCAGGGGCGTCCGCAGCTCGTGGCTCATGTTGGCGAGAAACGCGCTTTTGGCGCGGTTCGCCTGCTCGGCCTCACGGCTCTTGCGCTCCAGCTGGCGGAGCACGAGGGCCTTGTCGAGGGCGGATATGGCGTGCTGTCGGTAGCGGATCAGCTTGCGGACGTCGTTGGCTCGCAGCGTCCTCAGCGGGGTCATCAGCTCGAAGACCAGGAGACCGAAGATCTTGCCAGACAGCGGCAGATCGATGGTCAGCATCGTCTCCGTGGAGCCCAGGTGCTCGACCTTGTCGGCGCCGGGCCGATTGGCGGCATCGTGCACCAGGTACACCCCGGAGGCGACCTTCTCGGTTCCTTCCACGTACCGACTGAGCGCCTCGTCGACCGAGAACCAGACGCCGAACAGCTCATCACGGTCCCACCCGTACACCGCCACCACCTCGAACAGGTCGCGTTCCTCGTCGCGGAGGACGAACGCCCCCTGGCTGGCCTGAGGCAGCAGGACCAGACCTTGCTCGAGCAAGGTCTCCATGACCTTCTCGAGGCCCTTCTCGCGGTTGATGGTGGCGACGATCTCGTCGAGCGTCTCCAGCTCCTGGATGTGCGATCGGATCTCGGCGGTGCGCAGCTCCACCTGCTCCCCGAGCTCCACTGTCCGCCGCTTCAGGCGGAGGTTGCGGATCGAGTCCACGGTGATCGCGACCGCCATCAGGGCGACGACGTACAGCGCGCCGGCCCACCACGTGAGCCACCAGGCTGGCTGCACGGAGAAGCTGACCGAGAGCGGTTGATCGGTCCAGACTCCGGCGTCGTTGGCAGCCACGACCTCGAGCGTGTACTGCCTGGGAAGCAAGACGGCGTTCAGGTTGGTGTAGCGGATCCGGGTGTCGTGGGTGACCTCGGACCAGGTGGTGTCGTACCCGAGCAGTCGGGTGCGGTAGCGGACCCGCTGCTCATCGACGAACGACAGTGCCGCGTACTCGATGACGACCTGATTGTGCCCCGACAGGCTCTCGCTGAGCTCGAACTGGCGCAGGCGGAGGATCGGCGGTTGGGGGTTGGACCAGTCCAGGGACGGGCGGTAGAGGGAGACGCCTTTGGGCGTGGCGTGGTAGATCGTACCCTCGGGTCCGATCGCCAGCGACGCCCCGACCCACGACTCGTTGTGCACCAGTCCATCGGCTTTGGTGACGGTGCGGACAACGGTCGCGGAGGTCGGGTCGATCTCCGCGATCCCCTCGTTCTGGGTGATCCACAGGTGGCCGGTGCGAGGGTGGACAGCCATTCCCATGACCATCCCGCCGCCGAGACCGTCGTCGCGTCCGAGGGATGTGGTGATGGCCGCGGAGTCGGGCTCGAGAGCGTGCACACCGGCGGCCGTTCCGACCCAGATGCGGTCTCCTGCCCAGATCAGGTTGTTGACGTTGCTCGTCGGTGCTCCCATGGAGGCGTTGAAGACAGGCTCGAACAGCGGTGTGACGACCTCGTCACCGGCGGTCTCCAGCGATTTCAGGACGGCGGAGGTCACCGGGCCACTGGAGCGGAACACACCGCGATCCTTCGAGCATGCCCAGATCCGTCCACTCGGGTCGAGTGCGATCCCGGCCGTTCCCGTCGGCGGCAGGCCGGACGCAGAGCGGAAGGTGATCCACCGTCCGTTGAGCAGACAGAACAGGCCGTCCGTGCCACAGATCCACAGGGTGGGCTCGGGTGCTCCTGACTCATGGTCGATCACGAGCTCGAGGCATGCATACACCGTGTCGGTGTCGAGCCGTGTCAGCGTGGCGGAGTGCTGAGCGATCTGAATGGGGACGGCCCCGTTCGATCCCAGGGGAGGTGGTGGGGTTGCGGGGCCGAAGGTGAGGACTGACATGCCGAGCTGTGTTCCGATCCAGATGCGCTCGCTCTGGTCCCGATAGAGCGCGTAGATCGAGCTGCTTTGCAGGCCGTCGCTGGTGTCGAGGGTCGCCGCCCGGACGCCGTTGGCGATGGCGGCAACGCCGCCGCCGGTTCCGACCCAGAGCAGCTCGGCCGGTTGAGGGGCGGTCCTCTGGCTTGGTGGGAGCACGCTGAACACTGTCGGCTCGGGGAGCAGCGGGGGCTCGCCGGCTCGGGAGAAACCGGTCAGGTGACCGAACGCGCGGTAGTCGGCGCGCAGCTTGGACAGGCCCGCGTTGTGGCAGAACCAGAGTGTTCCTTCATGGTCGCGCATGATGCGCCACACGGTCTCGTTGGGGAGCCCGTGGCGGCGCGTGATGTGGAGGGGCTCTGCCATACCGCTCGTCGACAGGCGGAGGACGCCATCGCCGACCGTGGTTGCCCACAGCTCGTCGCCGTTCTCGAGGAGACTGATGACCTGCTCACCGAGGATTTGAGAGATCGGTACGAACTTCCGGGCAACGTCGTTCCAGCGCCACAGCGATCCGTCGAAGCAACCGGCCCACAGTGCCCCGCTGTCACTCTCGCGGAGCACGGAGATTGGCTCCGGCGGGAGGGCGGACTCGGGCAGGGGGACGACCAGCTGTTGCCCTGAAGCGACGATGGCCACGGGGCCGCTCTCCAAGGCCAGCCATAAGGTGCCATCGGACAGAACCTCGACGCAGCCGCCCGAGTTCCGCGCCTCCTGGAGACCTCCGAGGGGGATGACCTCCACCTCGAGGGCGCCGTCGCGGTGGCTGGTGTAGTGGTACAGCCCTTGATCGGCCGTCGCTACCCAGATCGATCCGTCCGGGCCGGTGGTGATCCAGTTGTGGCGAATGCGGCTGCGAACGAGCTCGGAGCCACCGACGGTGGATCGAAAGCGGACGCGTTCGCCGACGGCATACTCGTCCAGGGGCCGGTCGGACACCACGACCCCGGTCTCCGAGCCCACCCAGAGAAAGCCCTGGCCGTCCTCGAGAATGTCGCGGACCGTGATATCCGCCATGCCGTCGGACATTCCGTACAGCTCCAGGCTGTGTCCGTCATACCGGCCGAGCCCGGACGAAAAGAAGCCGAGCCAGACGAACCCGAGGCTGTCCTGATGCGCCCACTGGACACTCTCGGAGGGGAGCGAAACCGAGGTTTGCGACAGGTGGTCGAACGGCAGCTCGACGCCTGGGGCGATGCCGGCGCTTGCCACCATGCACAGGGCCGTGAGGACCGAGGCACAGTGCAGACGACTGGAGCTCGCGCTGCAGTCCACCCTCACCGGGGCGTGCTCCTCACCACCGCCGCGCTCGTCGGGACGGGGGTGCGAACGGTTCCTTGCTCCATGGCGCGACCTCCACCTGCAATTCTACTCAAGTCGGACGCGCGAGACGCGGTGTGCGCCGATGCGGAAGATCCGGTTCGACGGTGGTGTTACGATGGCAGCAGCTCGATCACGACGACTGTGCTCACACAGATCAAGCGGTACGCCATGTTCTGGAGGCGATCATGAAGGTCCCGGCCCTGATCCTGAAGCAGCTGTACACGTTCGGTAGCCTCGAGAACCGTCCCGAGGGGGTTCGGTTCAGCTTGAAGAACCGTCTCTCCGACGCCAAGCTGGTGCAGGTCGATGGAGCTCGCATCGATGGCGAAGAGAGCTCCGCGGAGGCGCTGACGCTCGAGCTGGAGGATGGCACGAAGCTGCGACCGCGGGAGATCTCGGAAGGCGCTCCGTTGGAGTTCCCGCTGCGTCGAAGCGTCCACGTGACAGTTGCAGACGTGAGCTTGGAGCGGGGCAAGCACGAGATCCAGCTGACGTTTCGCGCTGAGCCGTTCGGTGAGCTGACGCTGAAGGTCAAGGACTCGATCGAGGAGGCGCGGCCGCAGCGGCCCGCAGTGCCGTGCTCGAAGGAGAACAACACGACGCCCGAGATCATCGAGGCGCGCCAGCGGTTCGTCGAGGAGTTCTCGGGAGTCCGGCTCGAGCACGTCAGCTCCTACTCGATACCGCCTACCGAGACCGAGGGCAACATCGAGAACTTCACGGGCGTTGCACAGGTTCCGATCGGGTTCGCCGGTCCGATTCAGATCAACGGCGAGCACGCGCAGGGCGAGTTCCTGGTGCCGATGGCAACCACCGAAGGAACGCTGGTTGCCTCCTACAACCGGGGGATCAAGGTCGTCAACCTCTCGGGTGGAGTCCGAACGACTGTGTCGATGGACTGCATGCAGCGGGCGCCGGTGTTCGTCTTCGACTCGGCGCGCGAAGCGCGCGACTTCCGAGACTGGGTGGACCGCAACATCCAGGGGATTCGCGATGCGGCCGAGGCCACGTCGACGGTCGCCAAGCTGCTGTACGTTGATACCTATCTGTCGAACAAGTTCGCCTACCTGAGGTTCAACTTCACGACTGGCGATGCCGCGGGCCAGAACATGGTCGGACGCGCCACCTTCGCGGCGTGCTCGTGGATTCTCGAGCAGGTGACAGGTGTGCGCCGCTTCTACCTCGAGTCGAACCTGGCAACGGACAAGAAGGCATCGCAGGTCAATATGATGCGGACGCGCGGCAAGCGCGTGACTGCCGAGGCGGTCGTCCCCCGCGATGTCCTCGTGGAGGTGATGCGAGTGGAGCCGGAGAGCCTCCACTACCACTCCAATGTGGCCAACGTCGGTGCGTTCCTGTCCGGCGCCAACAACAACGGCGCCCACTCGCCCAACGCGATCACAGCGATGTTCATCGCCACCGGCCAGGACGTGGCCAACGTCTCCGAGTCGTCGGCGGGCATCGTGTACACCGAGATCACCCCGGACGGTGACTTCTACATGTCGCTCACCATCCCGTCGCTGATCGTCGCCTCATACGGCGGCGGTACGGGCCTGCCGACGCAGCGCGAGTGCCTCGAGATCCTCGGCTGCAGGGGGCGAGACAAGGTCAACAAGCTGGCCGAGATCATCGCCGGCGTGGCGCTGGCCGGCGAGCTGTCCCTCGGTTCGGCGATCTCGTCGCTGGACTGGGTGTCGAGCCACGAGCGGTACGGTCGCAACCGGTAGCACGGTAAGCGTGGCTGCGGCGTCGGAACAGCTCCGCGGGCGCGGGACCGGCGCCATCGGAGCATCACTTTGGTTGCGGCCCGCGGCCG
>CAZEJK010000151.1:0-12091 GCA_964512045.1 uncultured Thermoanaerobaculia bacterium | reverse complement strand
TGAGAATTCACAATTTAGAACTCAACTCACGCCTTCGCTTTGAGCTCTCGAAGATGCGGGATGTCTGACTCGCTCAAGGCTCAACATCCAGAGCGTATCCTCTCCTACCCGCTCTGCTGCTGGAACACTACCTCCTCGAACGGCTGAACAACCACGAACCCGTCACCTGCAAACTGCATCTGCAACGACTCTCCGCTTCCGCGTCCGAGGAACGTCTTCAACGAAACATCGGTGCGAAGGTCTGGGCTCAGATTCCCCGACCACGCGACGGTCGCGTTCGGGTCGGTCTTGACGGGTGTCTCGGCGGTCACCCGCAACGTCATCGGCTCGTAGTGGGTGGTGATCGCGATGAGGCCCGTACCACTCAAACGGATGTTGAACAGCCCCCCCGCCAGCATCGCAGACACCTTCTTCATCATCGTGATGTCCCACTCGATGCCGCCGGAGAACGCCAGCAGGTCGTTCCCGTTCACGTATAGGGCCTCTCCGTCCAGCTCCAAGATCGTTACTTTCTTTCCGGCATCGGCCAGATACAGCCGGCCGTTGCCAGCAACCTTCGTCAACGCCGTTCCCTCGCCGGTGACGAACCTCTTCAGCGCACGCCCCACTCCGTGCTCGAGCACGCCCTCGCGCGTGAACCGCATGTCCCCCACATAGGCGATCATCGAGCCGGTCTTGGTCCACACCTGGCCATCCAGGTTGACCTCCAGCATCCGCTCGGTCTCCAGCTCGAAGACCCCTTGGCCGCGGTCCTTCTGCGCCGTTCTCGTCACAAACTCGTCGATCGTGTACCGACTCATCTTCACCCCCTTCAGAGCAGCTCTGAGCTCACAGTGCTGAGCTCTGACGGCCACCCACCCGCCCAGAGGACATGTTGCGCGCCCACCAGAGCCGTGAGAGGCGGCCGACCCGTCGCCTTCCGGAGAAGGCTCTCTGGGGAGGGAGAGCGGAAACTCAGAAACTCAGAGCTGACAACTCATAGCTCACAGCTTATCTGTACTCCGGATTCAGTCGCGTCGCCTTCTGCAGCATCTCCATCGCGCTATCGAAGTCGCGCAGCCCCTCGAATGAGTCCTTCATGTTGTAGTACGCCTCGGCGTACCCTGGCTTGAGATCGACCGCCTTTTGGAAATCCTCCAACGCCTCGCGAAACTCGCCCCGCTGGTTGTGCACAACGCCGAGGCAGAAGTACACCTCCGCCCGGTCAGGATCGAGCTGCAACGCATGCTCGAGAAGCGACACGGCACGTTCAGCGTCGCCAGCGTTCATCAGCGCCACGCCCATGGCAAACTGTGCCTCGCTCAGATCCGGTGCGAGCTCACGGACCGAGTCGTAGATCGCCTCGGCCTCCTCGAGCCGCCCCATGCGGGCCAGTGGAATGATCTGACTCGCCAGGAGCTCAGGAGAACCACCGTGCAGCTCGAGCCCCTGTTGGCACACCTCCACCGAGCGTGCATCGTCTCCGAGCTTCCCACACACCAGACTCGCCAACGTAAATACCTCCACCGGCGGCTTCGGCCGCTCGAGCAGCCTCTCGAGCGCGCTCGAGGCCTCCTTATACCGGTGTTGATCAACGGCAACCTCGGCGATTCGCTGATACACGTGCTCCGGCATCCCCTCAGCTCGGGCACACTCGGCGTACGCCTCGCGCGCCTTCTCCCGACGCCCCTGCTGCCATAGGCAGTCGCCGAGTGCCAACCACGCCTCGAAACCGAGCCCCTTCTGCACGGCCTTTCGGAACCACTGGCTCGCCCGCGCCGCGTCTCCTCGCATGGCTTCCCACAGTCCAATCCGGTGGCAGACCTCCCCGGTACCGAGCTCGAGTGTGTCCAACCACTCCCCCAGCTCCGCCGTCAGCTCCTGCAACTGCCCGTCGTACTTCTTGGCGACCTCATCAGGCAGATCGTGCACGCGGTCGGTCAGCTTCGCCTTCCTCCAGGTGAGCTCAAGACGCTCCGACAGCTGCCAGAACCGGCTCTCGGCCCAACGCTTGTACCGGTCGAGATCCGACCGCAACGCACCCGTCAACGCTTCGAGATCCGCAACGAGCGCGTGCAGTGTCGAGACCTCGTCGAGGTCTGTACCAGGGGTCTTCTGACCGTTTGCTGGTGTCTCGACACCTTCGCTGCCAGATGGATCTGCTGTGACGGATCCTCGCACCGTCTCGATGGAGCCGGGCTGCGGCTCCCGGACACTGCTCTCGTCAGCTGACCCGCCCGTACTGCCGCCACTTCGATTCTCCGCTGCACGTTGCGACGACGGGGCCACATCAGGTTCCACCGCATACGGGTTCTGGACCCTGGCAGGAGCCCCTCTCCGACCGACGAACCACCCCAACAGGAGCCCCACAATGCCACCCGCAACTGCGATGCCCAGCTCGGTCATGCCTCCTCCGTCCGTTGTTCCACCGCCTGTCTATGAGCCCCCGCTGGTCGGCGGGGCTGGAGAGAGCGACCTCTCACTCTACCGCAACGATGCGTCCGTGGCGAGTCGCCTCACCACAACCGCTGACGCCTCGCGTCGAGCGTCTCGTGCCTCGTCACGACGGCCGCGAGAACCGGACCCTCTGCAGCTGCTCGAGGAGGTACACCAGCCTCAGGACCTGCTCCTCATCTCGCTCACGGCGAACGAGCTCCGCTATGGAGCACCGCTCCGCCTCGAGGCTCCGCAGTATCCTCTGCTCGCGACCAGAAAGGCCGAGGCTCGACGGCAGCGGCTCTTCGGAAAGCTGGATCGTCTGGTCGCGAACCCGCTCTAAAGCAGCGCGGATCGTTCCCAGCGGCACCTGCTCCTGAACCCCCATGTGGATCAACGCGTACGAGCGCAAGCCGAGCGGAATACCGGCATCCGGCGGAGCAACACCGTCGTAGAAGGCGAACCGTCCCGCCGACCACGTAAACATCTCGAGGATCCGCTCGCGAACCTGATCTGCCAGATGCCGGTAGAGCGCGTGCGGAGGCAAGACCTCCTGAGCCAGCAAGGTCTCCACCAGGCGTGCGCCGCTGATGGTGCTCTGCTCCAACGCCCGTTGCAGCTGCTCGGCCGAGATCACGCGACGGCCGACCAGAAACTCTCCAAACAGCTCTGACGAGACGTTGGACGTGACGAACACCGGGTCGCCGGACTCCAGGAAGACGGACTTGACGACGGGATCGCGCCGCAGGTCGAGCTGGCCTTCGGCGCCTTCCCCTGCAAGGACATGCAGTACTCGAGCAAGTGGCAGGCGCGCCAGATTCCCCTCGTACTGCGGCGTTGGCAATGGTGGCCGAACCGTCCGTTGGCGACTGAGCACCGCCGGTGCGGAGCTGGAGGCTCTGCGATCGGATTGCTCGACGGTCTGCGACTGCCAACCCGCCCGCAGCTGCGCCTCCGCCTCGTGCACCTGCTCTCGTTCACGTTGAATCTCTGACGCAAATAGCCCGTAGACCAGGCGGCCGGCCTTCCGTACAGAAACGGGCGTCAGCTCATCGTGGGCTCTCTCCAGCAGGTCCTGACCGAGCTCCTCGGCCGTTTCGTACCGTTGGTCTGGATCCGGCTGGAGCGCTCGCTCCAGAACGGGCCGCAGAGGAGCGGGCGCCCATCGCAACCTTTGCGGATCGACATTGCCGCTCCGCAGCGCCAACAACGTGTCGAGCTGGCTTTCGAGCTCGAACAGCGGGCGCATGGTCAGCATCTCGAAGAACACCGTGCCGAGCGAGAAGAGGTCGCTGCGGCGGTCGATGCTTCGGCCCGCCGCACTCTCCGGGCTCAGGTACCGGACCTTACCCTTGATGATCCCATGCTCGGTGTGCTCCTCACGGTCCCGCGCCCGCGCTACACCGAAGTCTGTCAGCTTCACCTCACCGCGGGTCCCGAGGAGGATGTTACGGGGGCTGACGTCACGATGGACGATCTCCATCGGCTGCCCGTCAGCGCCGTGGAACTCGTGCGCGTGATGCAAGGCCCGGCAGAGCTCCACGACCACCCGCACCGCGAAGCCGGCTGGCAGCTGCTGTCCTCTCTGGTGCAACCGCTCCAGGACCTCGAACAGATCCCGGCCTTCCACGAACTCCATGGCGATATAGGGAACGCCTGCATCAGAGCCGAGATCGTAGATCTGTACGATGTTCGGATGGACGAGCTGGGCCGCGATCTTCGCCTCATCAGAGAACATCCGCACGAACCGGGTCCGGTCCAGCAGGTGTGGAAAGATCCGCTTGATCGCCACCGTCTTCGCAAAGCCCCGAATCCCGAGAGCTTTGGCATGGTAGACATCGGCCATGCCTCCGGACGAGATCTTGCGGATGAGGAGATACTTTCCGAACTGCTGCATACCCCCGAAGCCCTGCCAGCCTTCTCCCGACCGGCGTGACTGCCGAACGCTCCCAGGCCGGGCCAGCGTCAGTGCGGGCCCTGCGGTCTCCGAGCAATGTGAGCAGCCGGACAGCCGCCCGCGACACCAGCCGCGTCGGGTTCAGGGCTTGATTCTACCACCTCGTCCGCCTGTCATAGTTCTTCGTCGTACGTCTCCAGCGCCTCTTGCAAAGTCTTGATGCGATACGGCTTCTGGATGAACCCGGCCAGCCCCCTGCCCGCGAACTGACGAACCACGTGCTGCTGGTTGTAGCCGCTCGAGAGGATCACGCGAACGTTGGGGTGTATCTTCTGCAGCTCGAGCAGGGTCGCCTCGCCATCCAGCTTCGGCATGGTCAGATCGAGCAGGACACAGTCGATCTCGTCCGTGCGTCCACGGAAAACCTCCACCGCTTCGAGCCCGTCGGACGCGCAGACCACATGGTATCCCAGGGCCTCGAGCATGCTCGAGGCCACCTGTCGAACGGACGCCTCGTCGTCGACCAGCAGCACCGTTCGGCCATCGGCGCGAGACGAAGCGGTGGTCGCGCGCGCCTGAGCCTCCTGCTTCTCGACCGCCTCCACCGCCGGGAAGTACAGCGTCACTGTCGTCCCATCCCCCGGTTCACTGGCGACCCGAATCGCGCCTTTGTGACCGCGAACGATCCCGAGCACGGCAGCCAGGCCCAGCCCCCGTCCGGTGAACTTGGTCGTGAAGAACGGGTCGAAGATCCGTTCCACGGTCTCCGGCGTCATGCCGACCCCGGTATCCGAGACCCCGATCGTCACGTACCAGCCTTCCTCGAGCGACTCGTCCAGCAGAGCCGTCTCCAGGCACGCGCGATCGCACCACTGCACCGCAGTGGTCACGACGACCTGGCCGATCTCCGCCTCGATCGCCTCGGATGCGTTGGTAATCAGGTTCATCAGAACCTGCCGGATCTGGGTGACGTCGGCGTGAGTGGCAGGCAGCTCCGCCGCGAGGCGGTACGACAGGGTGACGTTTCTACCAACAGAGGTCCGCAGCAGGTCCCCCATCTCGCGGATGACCTCGTTGACATCGACGTGCTCCACCAGGAACCGTCCCTTGCCGGAGTAGGCGAGCATCTGCCGGCACAGATCCGCGGCCCGCTGCGCCGCAGTCCGGATCTGCTCGATCTTCTCGTTCACAGGTCCCTCATCGGGAAGACACATCTGCGCGAGGTCCGCGTTGCCGAGCACTCCCATCAGGAGATTGTTGAAGTCGTGCGCGATCCCGCCCGCCAGCACGCCCAGGCTCTCGAGCTTCTGAGTCTGCAGCATCTGCGCCTCCAGCCGCTGGCGCTCGTGCTCTGCTTCGACGATCGAGCTGACATCCTCGAACAGCACCGCAAAACGTCCCGGCACAGGGCGGTACGCTACCGCCTCATACCACCGGCCCAGATCCTCAGACCAGAAGGTGATGGCTCCGGCCTCACCGGTCTCCACCACCCGCGCGAACACGGAGAGCAGATCAGGTCCCAGCGCGGGGAGCAGCTGGCGTACCGGACGGCCAATCACCTTCTCGCGAGACAGGCCGGTCAGCTCTTCGAAGGCGCTGTTGATCTCCAGGTGCACGTAGTCCACTGGCTCGCCGTCCTCGTCGCGGACCAGCTCGCAGACCGCGGCGCCGGCTCGCATCCGCTCGAACAGCTGGCGGTACCGACGCTCGCTCTCGACCAGAGAGCTTTCAGCACTCAGCCGGTCCAGGGCCACGGCCCAGATCGCGGCCAGCCGCTTGACGAGAACCATGTGCTCATCGGTGTACGGGAGCTCACGGTTGGCGAGTGCGATCTGTCCGACCAACCGCTCACCGACCATCGCTGGAGCCGACAGGAAGCGACTGATCGGAAGATGCCCATCGGGTGTCCCCGTCGAACGAGGCTCGCCCTTTGGATCGTTACACAGAAGGGGCTCACGATGGTCAAGCACCCATCCCCACATCCCGCCGAACTTCTCGAACACCGGGCTCTTGCCCGAGACCTGACACTGATCCCAGATCCCGCAGGTCATGGTCGGACAGACCAGGAAGCCCGTCTCGTCATCGAGGTAGCCAACGTAGCCGAACTCACTCGCTGTCAGCTCGCACGCCGCGGCCAGCATCTCGTTGGCTGCCTCGTCCAGGCTCGACCCGGCAAGAACGGTCCGCAGAAGCTCCGCAACCCGCTCCTCCACCTGCTGAGCCCGCTCAAGCCGCGTTCGAGCCTCTTCGAGCTCAGTGATGTCGCGTGTCACAGCCAGCAGGTGGGGCTCGCCGTCGAGATCCAACGGACGAGCTGACACCAGGCCGACACGCTCGCCGGCCGGCAGCCGGAACCGGGCCTCGAAGTTGTGCACCTCACCTCGCTCTGCCACGAGCTGCACGAGACGGTCGCGGTCCTCCGGATCCACCCACTGTCCGAGCTCCACCGTCGTCCGGCCCAGGACCTCCGACCGCTCGCTGCGGGTGACGCTGAGGAACGAGCTGTTGACGTCGCGGTACTGTCCGTCCGCCAGTCGTGTCACGGTCACCGCATCCGGGATGGTCGCGAACACCGTCCGCAGCCTTTCCTCACTGACGGCCAGGGCGAGCTCGGCGTGTCTCCGATCGGAGATGTCCATCAGAACGCCCTGGGCGTGGGTCGGCGCCCCGGACGCGTTGCGCAGTACCCAGGTCCGGTCGTCCACCCACCGCACCTCGCCGTCCGAAGTGACGATCCTGTACTCCTGAGAGAACTCCCACTTTCCCTGGTCGAGGTAGTCCCCGACCTCGTGGCGGAGGCGATCTAGATCTTCCGGATGCACCAGATCCGCAAAGAGCACTTCACCGCTCAGGAGCTGATCCGGGTCGTATCCGAACGCCTGAATGCTCGCCGAGACGTACTCGACCGGCCATCCGTCCTCCAGACGCCAGCGGAAACCGATCGCCGGGCTCTTGCTGACGATATCCTCGAGCACCCGCAGCGAGCTGTTCGCCACTTCCAGCTGCTGCAGAGACTCCGCCTGTTGCTGCTCGAGCCGGCGTGCGTGGAGGGCTGCACCCATATCCTCCGCCAGCTCGGCAAAGACCGCACGGCTCTCTGCATCGTCAGCGTAGCGTCGCGGCATGGAGGCGCACATGCCGCCAAGAAACCGTCCCTGATGGGCCATCCCGATTGCCATTGCCACCGTGTCAGGGCTCGAGTGAGCCCGGCAGCTCGGGCAGCGCTCATTGCGTGCAACCTCCGCCCACTGACTACCGTACCGCTTGGCCACCTCGAGGCAACCATGAGCCGGACCAGAGGCCACCTCGTCGACGGACATCTTTCCTCTGTCCGAGCAGCCGGAGGCAGTGAGCTCGCCGTCCAGCCCGACGGCGCCAACCCAGGCGTCGTAATAGCCCTCGACCGAGGCCAACGCGTGCGCAACACTCTCGGTCAGCTCCTGAACCCCTGGCTCGTGAACGAGCAGCCGGTGGATCTGGCGTACAGCGTGCAGCAAGGAGTTGAGTCGAGCGATCCGATCCTGGTCGCGACGTGCGCTGGACACATCCGTCCACGCGCTCAAGATCCGCTTCCCCTCCCGGCCCCACGGCGCCAGCTCGACGCGACACCACACCGATCCACCGCCTTCGAGCTGCAGCCGCGCGTCGCACGCGGCCTTTCTTCCGTGACGCCGCACCGACTGCAGGTACTCCTCGATGGCCATGCGGTCCGGGTCGGCGACCAGGAGTGCCACGGCCCGGCCAAGCACCGCAGCACGGTCGGCTCCGCCGACCATTCCGAGAAACGTGTCGTTGACCTCCACCACGATGCCGCGGTCGTCGATCTCCAGGTAGCCCACCGGCGCCGACTGGAACAGCTGCTGGTAGTACTCCCGGCTCACCTCGGCAGCCGTCTTCGCCGCCCGGAGCTCCTCGTTCTGTACCTCCAGCTCGGCCTGATAGACGTGGAGCTCATGGACAAGCTGACGCGGGTCGGACGGCTGCATGGCGCCCTCCGAGAGCCCGTGAGCGTCCAGGTACGCCTCAGCACGCTCTCGCAGCGAGCGGTTCTCGCTCATCTCTCCCCCCCGCTCTCGCAGCTCGCTTCCTCTGCCGGCGCACAGGTGCACGCACCACCCAGCTCCTCGATCTTGTTGGCGACGCCGCGCAGCGCTCCGGTGGCGTCGTGCAACGGCGCGGAGTCGATCGACAGCAGCTTGCACGTCCCATCCGGCCAGCGGATGGCATGCTCGAAGCGGTGCACCGCCTCGCCTCGGGCAGCGCGTTCGAACGGCAGCTCCTCGGCCGCCACCGGGCTGCCATCAGCGCGGGTGATCTGCCACTTCGGATCGTCGTAGCGCCGGCTGGTGATCTCGTCGCGATCCAGCCCCAAGATCTCCTCCGCGCGCCGGTTCGCGTACACGATCTCGCCCTCCGTGTTCACGAAGGTCAGCCCGGCCGGGCTCACGTCGAGGATCAGCCGGTGGAGGTCGAGCTCGGTGCGTCGGGTCCAGTCGCTGGGCTGACGCGTCTCGCGCGCGATGACCGTGGAGCCGACGACAGTACCGTCGGCCGAGTGGATCGGAGAGATCGAGACGCGAACATCCACCATCCGACCTTCGCGGCTGCGACGCTGGGTGAGGAGGTCGTCCACGGCCTCGCCGCGGCGCACCTGCGCCATCAAGGCGTCAAGCTCGTCGCGACGGTCGCTGTCGAAGAGCATCCCGATCGACCGGCCCACGGCTTCCTCCGCGGAGAACCCATACAGCTGCTCCGCACCCCGGTTCCAGCTGCTGATGACACCATCAAGGTCCTTGGTGATGATCGCGTCGGCCGACCCCTGGACCAGGGTGGCCAGTCGCTCCAGCTCGAGGATGGTGCTGCGCACGCGGGTCACATCGATGAAGCTGATCACGGCGCCGTCCACTGCGTCCGTCCGTGTCCGGTACGGCAGCAAGCGGATCAGCAGTCGCCGGCCATCGCGGTGCTGTCCCTCCCGTTCGGCCGGGCCGCCGCCTGCCAGAACGCTCCGTGCCTCCGCGACGAGGTCCACCTGCTCGATCTCGATCGACAGATGATCCAGCGGCCGTCCGACATCGTGCTCCATGAGCCGGACAACCCCCGCTGCAGCGGGGGTGAAGCGGCGGATGCAGAGCTCCCGGTCGAGAAAGATCGACGCCACCTCAGAGCTGGTGAGCAGGTTGTCCATGTCGTTGTTCAGCTCTGCCAGCTCCTGGATCTTGGTCTGGTACTCGGCGTTGACGGTGTACAGCTCCTCGTTGACCGACTGCAGCTCCTCGTTGGTGGACTGCAGCTCCTCGTTGGATGCGAGGAGCTCCTCGTTGGTGGCCTGCAGCTCCTCGTTGGAGGTCTCCAGCTCCTCGATCGTCGCCTGCAGATTCTCCCGAGTGAACTGCAGCTCCCGCTCGAGATCCGCGATCCGCTGGCGGGTCTCGCTGCTGAGATGGACGGTCGTCGTCTCCTCGTCCCGCTCAACTGCTCCCGACAGCACCTCCCCCGGCTCGAAAAGAACAATCAGCATCTGACCGTGACCGTGCCGCCTGACCACGGGGCGAACCCGCACCGTGATCGGCTCGGCGTCCGAGCCTGCCAGCCGCACATCGCGGTACACGACCTCGCGGTCGTCCTTGCGCGCCGTGGCGATCGCCGATGACAGGATCACGGACAGCTCTTGGCGGGCCAGCTTGACCAGATTGAACGACGCCTTGCCGGCGGGAATGGTGAGGTATCGGGAAACATCTCCGAACACATGGAACGGCCGCAGCTCCTCGTCCACAGCAACCCCGGCGGGAACGTACCGTTCGGCAAGCACATCGAGCAGCTGAGCCTCCAGATGCTCGGAGTGCTCCGCGCGCAGCGGCATGCCGGCGGCCAACCGCGACCGCAGCACCTGGTGGCTCCGGGCATCCGTGCGCTCGCCTCCCACCTCCAGCACCGCCGGCGGCCCTGAAGAACGGTTGCGGTACAGCCTCCACTTCGCGTCCAGCACGTCGAACTGTGTGCCCATCTCGCCGACGGTCTCGCTCGACCCCAGGAAGAGCACTCCGCCCGGCCGCAAGGCGTACGACATGAGGCCCAAGACCTTCGTCTGCAGCGCCTGCTGGAAGTAGATCAGCAGGTTGCGGCAGCTGACGAGATCGATCCGCGTGAACGGCGGGTCGCGAACGATGTTGTGCGGCGCGAACACGACCATCTCGCGAACCTGCCGCACCACATGGTACGTCTCGCCTCGTCGGATGAAGAACCGTCGCAGCCGTTCGGGCGGCAGGTCGGCAGCGATGCTCTCCGGGTACACTCCCACCCCGGCATACTCGACCGCGTCGCGGTCCACATCCGTCGCGAAGATCTTGACATCCCTCGACGTCTGCGTACGTTCCAGATGCTCCGCGAAGAGCATCGCGAGGGAGTACGCCTCCTCCCCCGTCGAGCATCCGACAACCCACGCCCGGATCGGTCCGTCCGGCCCGGCCGCCTCGATCAGGTCCGGGATCACCGTCCTGGCCAGCACAGAGAACGCCTCGTCGTCGCGGAAGAAGTTGGTCACGCCGATCAGCAGCTCCCTATAGAGCGCCGTTGTCTCCCGCGGGGAGCTCTTCAGCAGGCGCACATACTCGTCGATACTCTCGGCGTGGTTGATCCGCATCCGCCGGTCGAGGCGACGGTTGACGGTGCTCGGCTTGTAATGGGTGAAGTCCAGGCCGGTTGCCTGTCGGAGCACCTCGAACACGCGCGCCAACGAGTCGGCGCAACCCGACTCCTCCCGCGCGCTGGCCTCACCGTAGCGGGGTTCGTCCAGATACGTCAGCAGCCGATCCGGCATCTGGCCCGGCGGGGCCACGATGTCCACGAGACCGGTGGAGATTGCACTTCGCGGCATGCCGTCGAACTTTGCCGAGGCCTCGTCCTGAACGAGGACCGTACCTCCCATCTCCTTGATCGATCGCACACCACGCATCCCGTCGCTCCCGGTCCCCGAGAGGATGATGGCGACGGCCCGCTCCCCGATGTCCTCGGACAGCGAGCGGAAGAAGATATCGATCGGCAGGTTGATCCCTTGCTGGCGCCCCAGCTGCTCGTGCAACACGAGGCAACCGTCACGCATCGACAGATTTCGCTTCGGGGGTAGCAGGTAGATGGTATCCGACTCCACCAGCAAGCCGTCCTCGGCGCGGACCACTCGCATCTCGGTGTGCTTGGACAGCAGCTCCACCATCAGGCTCTTGTAGTCGGGCGAAAGGTGCTGGATCACCACGAACGCCAGGCCCGAGTCGACGGGCATCGCCTCGAAGAACGACGTCAGCGCCTCGAGACCTCCCGCAGACGCACCGATCCCGACCACGTATCGTGGGGCAGTACCCGACTGCTTCGAGCTCTCTTCGTCCCGCAGCTCCATTGCCATTCTCCACCCTGACGCACTGCAGTGCAGCTCGATCTCAGAGTTGAGCCACACCGTGGTACTAACCTAAGGGCATACCGATCGGTCGGTCAAGGCGCTCGATGTCAAGATCGAGCAAACTCTGCTTGCCGGCAACGACACACCGTGAGCGCCTCAAATTCCCACCACGTGCTCCGACCCTGCCGCGCTCCGAGCCCACCATCATCCGTCCAGACCACCGGTTATGGCCTCGCAATCCGGATCCCGGCTCTCCGGTCCCCGGCGATACTGCCTCGCTCTCTTGGAGATCCTCGACCTTCAGCAGCTCACGGAGCCGTATCTTCGAAAACTCGAAGCATGATCGCCGGGGGCCGGACGACCGGGATCCGGCTGTCGGGGCCAGG
>CAZEJK010000150.1:0-12230 GCA_964512045.1 uncultured Thermoanaerobaculia bacterium | reverse complement strand
CCCACCCGCCGGCGAGACGCCGGCTGCCACAATCGAAGAGCAGTCAGTCCGATTGGAGTGGCCCGCGCGTGCCACGGCGGAGCCGCGGAGGGTGGGTGGAGGGAGAGCGGCAGAGCCTCGGGGCAGCCCCTAGTGGCCCCTGGGACAGCACCGGATGGCCCCTCGACTCCCGCTGAAAGAAAGTCAGCATGTGAGCAGCTAGGGCCTCGAACGCCGCCGGTAGAAGCGCGGCCTGCTCTCAGCATGCTCCAGACGGAGGTATGGAATGCGACCGAGTCAGATCCGGGCCCTGCAACGGCCTGCGGACACCACCGTGGTCCTGCTGGTCATGGACGGTCTCGGAGGGCTCCCCACAACCGAAAGCCAGCTCACCGAGCTCGAGGCGGCCCGCACCCCGAACCTGGACCGTCTTGCGGCCGAGGGGATCTGCGGGCTCCATCAGCCCGCTGGCGCCGGGATCACGCCCGGCAGCGGACCCGCCCATCTGGCGCTGTTCGGCTACGATCCCCTCGAGCACCAGGTGGGCCGCGGAGTGCTCGCCGCCCTCGGCATCGGTTTCGATCTCCGCGACAACGACGTCGCCGCCCGGGGCAACTTCTGCACGGTCGACTCCGACGGCGTCGTCACCGACCGTCGCGCCGGCCGCCTCGACAGCGAGACCAACCGCCGACTGTGCGAGCGGCTACGAGAGATCTCGATCGACGGCGTCGAGCTGCTCGTCGACACCGTCAAGGAGTACCGGTTCCTGCTGGTGCTCCGGGGCGAGAACCTCAGCCCGGAGGTCGCCGACACCGACCCCCAGCAGACCGGCCGTCAGCCGCTGCGCGCCGAGGCCCAGCAGCCCGGCGCCCGCCGGACGGCCGAGCTCGTCCAGGAGTTCGCAGAGAAGGCCCGCGAGATGCTCGCCGACGAGGAGCAGGGCAACATGGTGCTGCTGCGAGGGTTCTCCAGCCGCCCGGACTGGCCGACGCTTCCCGAGATCTACGGTGTACGGGCAGCCGCAGCGGCCAGCTACCCGATGTACCGCGGTGTCGCCCAGCTCGTCGGCATGGAGGTCCTCGACGCCTGCGACAGCTTCGAGTCGGAGCTCGAGGCCGTCGAGCGCCACTGGAGCGAGCACGACCTCTTCTTCGTCCACTTCAAGAAGACCGATAGCGCCGGCGAGGACGGCGACTTCGCTCGCAAGGTCGAGCTCATCGAGTCGGTGGATGCTGCGGTACCCCGCCTGATGCACCTCGAGCCGGACGTCGTGGTGGTGACCGGCGACCACTCCACCCCGGCCGGGCTCCGCAACCACAGCTGGCACCCGGTGCCGGCGCTCCTGTGGGGCTCGACGTGCCGTCCCGACCCGGTGCAGCAGTTTGGTGAGTCCAGCTGCCTGGCCGGCGGGCTGGGGCCACGGCTACCGGCCACCGACCTGATGCCACTGGCGTTCGCGCACGCTGGCCGGCTCGGCAAGCTGGGCGCGTAGCGAGAGTGACCATGAGCACCGATCCGACCACCAACTGTGACAGCGGCGGGATCGGCCCGCGCGGAGATCCAGAGCGCGTCGACGACACCACCGGCGAGGTCCACGATCCTCGGAATCTCCTCGACGCCGTCGAGGCCAGTGAGGAGCGTCTCCGCCTCGCCGTCGAAGGCGCAGGGATGGGCACCTGGGACCACGACCTGGCCACCGGCCGGGTCATCGCCAACGACCGGTTGTTCGAGCTCCTCGGATTGGATCCTTCCACCCCGCTGACGTTCAAACGGTTCGCGAGCATGATCCATCCGGACGATCGCGACCGAGCGGTCTCCGGAGTGGCCAGCTGGCTGCGCAGAGGTGGCGAGTCGACCGATGAGTTCCGCATCGTCCGGCCCGACGGTGAGGTCCGCTGGCTGGCGGGAATCGGACGCGTGTACCACGATGCGGACGGCCGACCCGTCCGCGCCGCCGGCGTCAACTACGACGTGACCGACCGGCACCTCGCCGAGGAGGCAGCCCGGCGCCGCGGCGAGCTGCTCGACGCCGTCAACCGCGTCTTCTACGAGGCCCTTCGCAGCGACACGCTCGACGATCTGGGACACCGCTGCCTGGTGATCGCCGAGGACCTCACCGGCAGTGCCTTTGGCTTCATCGCGGAAGGAGGAGATGGTCAGAGCCTTGCGATCATCGCCATCTCCGACCCGGGCTGGGAGGCCTCGGACCTCGAGCCCCCGGACCTACCAAGCCGCCTGCCTCAGAGCGGCCTGCTCGGCGCCGTGATCCGGGCCGGTCACGGTCTTTTCACCAACGATCCGGCCCACCATCCAGAGAGCGCCGGTGTCCCGGATGGCCACCCGGAGATCCACTCGTTCCTCGGGGTACCCCTGCTGCACGAGCACGCCATCGTCGGGATGATCGGCCTCGCCAATCGTCCCGGCGGCTACCGCGATCAGGACCTGGCGGCAGTGGAAGGGCTCGCTCCGGCGATCGTCGAGACGCTCCTCCGCCGGCGGGCCGAGATCGGCCTCGAGCAGCTCAACCAGACCCTCGAGGAGCGCGCCGAGGAGCGCACCCGTGCGCTGCACGCCGCGATCTCGCGGCTCGAGGAGGAGGTCAGCCAACGGAGGTGGCTCGAAGAAGCGCTGCGTGAACGCTCGAGCCATCTCGAGGAGGCCAACGCCGAGCTGACCCGCCGCGCCGAGCAGCTCAGCCGGCTCACCTCGCAGCTGACCACCGCCGAGGAGACGGAGCGCGCACGGATCGGCGCGATCCTCCACGACGATCTGCAACAGATCCTGGTGGGCGCCAAGCTCCAGCTCGGCTTGGCGGCTCGCCACGGCGACATCTGCCCCTCCGCCCGCAAGGACATGACCAACCATATCGACCAGGTCAGCTCCCTGCTCAGTGAGGCGATCGGCACCTCGCGCAACCTCTCCCACGAGCTCGCCCCGCCCCTGCTGACCGACGGAGGGTTGGTGCGCGCGCTGGACGGGCTCATCCGACGGCTTGGAGAGCGCGGAGCACTGAACGTAACGCTCGACGCCGAGGCCGGCGCCGAGCCCGACACGGAGGACGCGCGAATCTTCGCCTACCGCGCCGTCCAGGAGCTGCTGCTGAACGTCAGCAAGCACTCCGGCGCCACCACGGCCGAGGTGCAGGTCACAACCAGCGATGACGAGGTTCTGATCACGGTCAGGGACGGTGGGGTGGGGTTCGACCACGACACACTCCTGAAGGAGGAGGAAGGAGCCGGCCTCGGCCTGTTCGCGATCCGTGAGCGCGCCGCCTTGCTCGGCGGCGAGCTCCAGGTGGACAGCAGCCCCGGTGGCGGCACGATCGCGCACCTGACGCTGCCCCGCAAGCGAACCGACACCACGAAGGCGACCGGTTCGGCGAAGGACCTCCCTCGTTCACACACGCGAGGCCCCCAGCGACAGCACCCGATCAGCAACGGCGTCTACCGGGTGCTCCTGGTCGACGACCACGACGTGGTCCGCGAAGGGCTGCGCGCCATGCTCGACGAGGAGAGCGACGTCGAGGTCGTCGGCGAGGCCGGTGACGGCGAGGAGGCGGTACAGCTCACCGGCCGGCTGAAGCCCGACATCGTCCTGATGGACGTGTCGATGCCGAACATGAACGGCATCGAGGCCACCGGCATCATCTCCAACCGCTGGCCCGACACCCGCATCATCGGCCTGTCGATGCACGAGCGCGAGGACATAGCAGTGTCGATTCTCGATGCCGGCGCCGAGGCGTACGTCTGCAAGGCCGACGGCTCGGACCAGCTGCTGACGGCAATCCGCGCTGATACGCTCCGCGTGACCCCGACGTGACGCACCATGGACCACGGATCGAGGAGCAGCGACCGAACGTCCTCCGCAACGCCCAGCCGCCGTGCATTCCTCGGCGTCATCGGCGCCTCTGCTGTGAGCGCTCTGGTTACCGGCGCGTGCGGTAGCCGCAGTGGTCCGTCGTCGATGACGACGCCGTCGGCGACCACCCCGGTCCCGCACTCCGCAGACGGCGTCACGCTGTTTCTGGCGGGTGACGTCATGACCGGCCGCGGCATCGATCAGATCTTGCCGACCTCGGTCGACCCACGCCTGTTCGAGCCGTGGGTCTCCTCTGCCACCACCTACGTCCAGCTCGCCGAGGAGCAGAGCGGACCGATCCCGAACGAGGTCGCCTTCGACTACGTCTGGGGCGACGCCCTGGCGTTGCTCGCGGCTGCACGGCCAGCTCTGCGCATCATCAACCTGGAGACCGCCGTCACCGATGACGGCACCCCCTGGCCGCACAAGGGGATCCACTACCGGATGCACCCCGCCAACGTCGCAGCTCTGACGGTTGCCGGCATCGACTGCTGCACGCTCGCCAACAACCACGTCATCGACTGGGGCCGTCCGGGCCTGCTGGAGACGCTGGCCACCCTTCAGACCGCAGGCATCGCGACGCCCGGCGCAGGCGCCAACCTCACGGCGGCCACCGAGCCAGCCGTCCTCCCGTTGGACGACGCCGGCCGGGTGCTCGTGCTCTCGCTGGGACACCCCTCCAGCGGGATCCCGCCGCAGTGGGCGGCCGAGGTGGACCGCTCCGGCGTCTGGATCGAGGAGCTGACAGAACGCGCCGCCGACCGGGTCGCCGAGCTGTTGGCCAACGTGCGCCGCCCCGGCGACATCGTCGTCGCATCGGTCCACTGGGGCGGCAACTGGGGCTGGGCCGTCCCTGCGGCCCACCAGAGGTTCGGCCGGCTGCTCATCGAGCGGGCCGGGGTCGACCTCGTGCACGGCCACTCGTCGCACCACCCGATGGGCATCGAGGTCCACCACGACCGACCGATCCTCTACGGCTGTGGCGACTTCATCAACGACTACGAGGGCATCACCGGGCACGAGGCGTTCCGGCCCGAGCTGCGGCTGATGTACCTTCCGCGTCTCGACCCGGCGACCGGCGCGCTCCTCCAGCTGCGGATGGTGGTCCTCGAGTCGGTCCGGCTGCAGCTCCGGCGAGCGGAAGAGACGGCAGTCCAGTGGATGGCCGAGCAGCTCGATCGGGAGTGTCGCACGCTCGGCAGCCGGATCGAGGTGACCACCGACGGCGAGCTCGCGCTGCGCTGGACGAGCTAGCTCGAAGGAGGAGCCCGATGCCAGAGCTTCCCGATGTCGAGGTCTTCAAACGCACCATCGACCGCACCGCGCTCGACCGGCAGATCGAGCACGCCAAGGTGTCGGACACCCGGGTGCTCGAGTGCTCCGACAGCACGCTGCGTCGCAACCTGCAGGGTCATCGCCTCACCGACACCCACCGCCACGGCAAGTACCTGCTCGGCCGGCTCGACCACGGACGCTGGCTGCTCGTGCACTTCGGCATGACCGGCTACCCGGTGGCGTGGGACGAGCCGGACCCGGATCGGGAGCCCGACCACGTCCACCTGCGCCTCGACTTCTCGGACGGCGGCCACCTCGCCTACTGCAACACCCGCAAGCTCGGCGCCCTCGGGATCGTGGAGTCGCCCGAGGTCGCGATCGAGGAGCACGGCCTCGGACCGGACGCCTTCCGGCTCGGCACGAACGACTTCCGCGAGCTGCTGGCAGGACGCCGGGGCATGGTCAAGTCGACCCTGATGAACCAGGAGGTGATCGCCGGCCTCGGCAACGTGTGGACCGATGAGATCCTCTTCCAGGCGCGGCTGCACCCGAAGACCGCGCTCCGCGAGCTCGCACCCGGCACGCTCGACACGCTGTACGACACCATGCAGACTGTGCTCCACGAGGCGATCGACTTCAACGTCAACCCGGACGACGCCCCCGAGCACTACCTGCTGCCGCGTCGCTCCGAAGGCGAGCCGTGCCCACACGGCTGCGGAGGCGAGGTCGCGAAGATCACCGTCTCCGGCCGCGCCGGCTACTACTGCCCCACCTGCCAGCAGCGTCCCGACTGATGTGGCGCAGGCAGCGGGGCTACTGCCAGCTCCGTGACCCCCACCCGGCCCGCGAGACGCGGGCCGCCACAATCCGGATCGCGGCGCTCCTCTCGTTGTGGAAGCCGGCGTCTCGCCGGCTGGGGGTGCGGGAGGGTCTGCTGGGTGGGCGGTGGCTGTGACCAGCCTGCTTGGTGCTGCGTCAACGTGATGGCAGGGCCTCGGAGGTCCGGGGTCGGCCTGCCGGCTTCCTGGACCGGGGCCAGGGCCGGCCACCACGACCGGGCCGTGCTCACCAGCGAACCACAATGCTGCCAGCTCCGTGACCCACCCACCCGGCCCGCGAGACGCGGGCCGCCACAATCCGGATCGCGGCGCTCCTCTCGTTGTGGAAGCCGGCGTCTCGCCGGCCGGGGGGCGGGAGGGTCCGCCGTCCAATGTCAGGAGGACACAGTCCCGTGATGGTGCCATCGCGCGCTGGAAAACGGCCACTCCTCAGGACGGCCACAGAGCCCGGCTACCACAGGGTTCGTCTCCACGTACTCGAGAAACCGGCGGGCATGCTCCTCGCTGCGGATCAGGTGGTCGAACGACTCCTTCTGCCAGAAGGGCCCGGAGCGACCTAGCATGCGGTTGATGGCATGGCTGGTAAATGACTTCCAGGAGTGCAGCACGCTCTGCAAGGGATGCTCTGGGTAGCACGTCAGGACCGCGTGCACGTGGTCCGGCATCACGACCCAGGCATGCAGCGCATACCTCTGCCCCTGGAAGTGCAGCAGTGCTCCTTCGACCAGCTCCCCCACGCTTCGCTGAATCAGAACGCCGGATCGAGCTCCACCTTCTGGCTCGCTTCGAGCCGCGATGCCTTCCGGCGACCACGAGCCCTCCGGGTCGAGCTCACCAGACCGGCGCAGCGTGCGCCCACCAGCCCCGCAGAACGTCACGAACGCCGTGCACCCTGCCTTGTCGAGATGCGGAAGATCTCCCCGCGTGGTGCCTGGAGAGAACGGAAGCGTCCGCGGATCAACCACCCGTTCCAACGGGATCGGCCCTCGATGAGTGCTCGGCATGGTAGAGGCGACAGTACCAAAATCGGGAGCCGACACCAACTCCACACCCCGTGACCCACCCACCCGGCCCGCGAGACGCGGGCCGCCACAATCCGGATCGCGGGGCTCATCGATTGTGGAGGCCGGCGTCTCGCCGGCCGGGGGGCGGGCTCGGGCGTTGCCCCAGGGGAACGTTCGGTCGCGTCCCGGTGGTGGGCGAGGGCCGGCGAGCGCAGGATGGACAGGTGCGATCCGGTCCTGCAGGGGGCCCGAACCGATCGCACGGAGGGAGGCGACTGGCTGACCACTGAGACGCGGGCCATCACCAACGCCAGGCGACGGCACACCGGTCCTCGCCCGTGCAGAACGGGCGACACCGCCAGAGGGCGCTCGTCACCCCGCACAGGCCAAGCCCTGGGGTGTACGATGGACGGGCGCACATCCTCGAAGCGACCGGCCGGACAGCGTCGGGGGCAAGGAGACGACATGACCGCCTCAAGCGAGCACAACCCAGCCGGCGACGGAGCCGGCGCCGACGAGACGGCGCCCACCGGGCCGGCTGCCGATCGTCCGGCCACGCCCCATCCGATCGTCGCCATCGGCGCGTCGGCGGGCGGTCTGCAGGCGCTGCAGGCGTTCTTCGGCAACCTGCCTTCGGACCCCGGTATCGGCTTCGTGGTGATCACCCATGTGGCCCGCGATCGCGAGAGCCTGCTCGCCGAGCTCCTCGGCAACGTCACCGATCTCGAGGTCGCCGACGCCGAGCCGGGGCTCGCCGTCGACCCGAACACCGTGCTCGTGGCCCGGGATGCCACGCTGACGATCGCCAACGGCACGATCGGGCAGGCTGCGCACGACAACGGTCCACCCACCCACCACCCGATCGACCAGTTCTTCCGGCACCTGGCAGCGGACCGGCAGGAGCACGCCATCGGTATCGTGCTGTCCGGCTCCGGCAACGACGGCACGCTGGGCATCAAGGCGATCAAGGCCGCCGGCGGCATGGTCATGGCCCAGTCCCCGGGCTCGGCGGGCTCGGCCGGCATGCCGGACTCCGCCATCGCCACCGGTTTGGTGGACTACATCGACACCCCCGAGAACCTCCCCGGCCTCCTCACCGAGTACTGCAGCGGTCCGTTCCTGCAGCTCGCAGCCCGCACGAAGGAGGCTCCGAGACTTCCGAACGACATCATCCACTCCGTTCTCGTCCGGCTGCGTTCCCACACTGGCCACGACTTCACCTGCTACAAGCACAGCACCATGGCGCGGCGGATCGAGCGGCGGATGAACGTGCACCGGATCGAGGAGCCGCAAACGTACGTCCGCTACCTCCGCGACCACCCCCACGAGCTCGATCTGCTCCAGCGGGAGCTGCTGATCAGCGTCACCAGCTTCTTCCGCGATCCCGAGGCGTTCGAGACACTGCGCACCGAGGCGCTACCAACGCTCCTTGAGGAGCGATCGGACGACGACACGATCCGCGCGTGGGTGCCCGGCTGCGCCACCGGCGAGGAGGCGTACACGGTCGCCATCGTGCTCCATGAGGCGCTGCTTGCGGACGAGCACGGATGCGAGCTCCACGTGTTCGGCACGGACCTCGACGCGCAGGCCATCGAGAAGGCGCGCTCCGGTCTCTACCCACACGGTATCGCTGCGGACGTCCCTCACGAGTACCTCGAGCACTACTTCACCCAGGAGGACGACGGCTACCGGATCCACAAGAAGATCCGCGACTCGATCGTGTTCGCTCAGCAGAACGTGATCTCCGACCCACCGTTCACGCGGCTCGACCTGATCGTCTGCCGTAACCTCTTGATCTACCTGGTCAGCGAAGCTCAGCAGCGGGTGCTGCCGTCGTTCCACTACGCGCTCAAGCCCGGCGGGCTGCTGATGCTCGGCAGCTCCGAGTCCCTCGGCGAGTCGTCGCGACTGTTCGAGAGCCTCGACCGCCAGCACCGGATCCTCCGCCGCCGGGAGACGCCAACCCCGGAGCCGCTGCAGCTGTCGGGCCTTCAGACCGGCGGACGAAGCGGTGGCCACGACAGCACCCGCGAGGACGAGCAGCCAGAGTACCGGGGCCGATCCAAGCCGCTCACCCGCACGATCGAGCGGTTCCTGCTCGAACGGCTGGCGGGATGTACGGTGCTGGTGGACGACCAGGGCACGGTCGTTTACCTGTGCGGGCACTGCGGGCAGTTTCTCCAGCCCGAGCAGGGGGAGCCGCGCAACCGGCTCCTGGACATGGCACGAGAGGGTCTCGGGCCACATCTCGCCGCAGCGGTGCGGAGAGCGAAGAGCGAGGGCGGGCAGGTGGTCCAACGCGGGATCCGCGTGCAGACCAACGGAGAGACCATCACCGTCGAGGCGGCCGTGGAGCCGTTGCAGGCGCCCGAGAGCCTGCGCGGGCTCGTGCTCGTCAGCCTTCGATCCAGCGACCCACCAACCGGGGAGCCGAGCGACGAAGCGCCTGGGGTCCCGCTGCCCGCGAACGAGCGTGAGCAGCTGGAGCGGGAGCTCCGCTACACCCGCGAAAGCCTGCAGACCACCGTCGAGGAGCTGGAGACCTCCAACGAGGAGCTGAAGAGCTCGAATGAGGAGCTGCAGTCCACCAACGAGGAGCTGCAGTCGTCCAACGAGGAGCTGGAGACCTCCAAGGAGGAGCTGCAGTCGCTCAACGAGGAGCTGAACACCGTCAACGCCGAGCTGCAGTCGAAGGTGGAGGCGCTGGCCCGCAGCAACGACGACATGAGCAACCTGCTCAACAGCATGCAGGTCGCCACCGTGTTCCTGGACGGCGACCTCAGGGTCAAGCGCTACACCCGCAAGGCCCAGGAGGTGATCCGCCTGATCGACTCCGACCTGGGCCGGCCACTGTCCGACCTCACCTCGAGCCTGGAGTACGACGAGCTGATCGACGACTGCCGGCAGGTGCTCGGCACCCTGACGCCGATCGAGAGGGAGGTTCAGGACACAGAAGGCCGCTGGATGATGATCCGCATCCTGCCGTACCGGACCGCGGACAACGTCATCGAGGGTCTGGTGATGACCATCGTCGACATCGACCGCGCCAAGCGCGCCCAGCTCGGCCGCGACCTGTTCGCCAGCATCGTCGACACGGTTCGCGAGCCGCTGCTGGTGCTCGACAGCGAGCTACAGGTCGTCCAGACCAACGAGCCATTTCTGAAGGAGTTTCAGACCACTGACGACGCTACCGAGCAGCGCAAGCTGTACGCCCTCGATGACGGCCAGTGGGACATCGCGGAGCTGCGGCGGCTGCTGGAGGAGATCTTGGCCGAGAGCACCATCATGACCGACTTCGTCGTCGAGCACGACTTCCCCCGCATCGGCCACCGCCGCTTCCTGCTCAACGCCCGGCGGCTCGAAGGCGCTCCCGACGCTCCGGACCGGATTCTGCTGGCGTTCGAGCGAGCACACGCAGCCGAGGAGGGCTCATGACCTCTGGCGACGGCGCCCCGTGGCTCGACCGCGAGGCACTCAGGGAGCGGGCGCTACGCCGGCTCGAGCAGCGGATGGCCGACGGGAGCGCAGCTGCCAGCGCGGAGAGCGCCGACCTGATCCACGAGCTGACCGTTCATCAGGCGGAGCTGGAGGTCCAGAACGAGGAGCTGCGCCGGGCTCAGATCGAGCTGGAAGTGGCGCACGAGCGCTACATCGACCTGTATGAGCTCGCACCGATCGGATACCTGACCCTCGACCACCACGGCTCCGTGCGCGATGCCAACCTGGCGGCAGCGCGACTGACGGGCCTCGAGCGGGAGCGGCTGATCGGACAGCGGTTCGAGCGGCTGCTGCAGCCCGACGGCCGTGACCGGTGCTACACACTGCTCCGCGGCGCGGCTGCTGACCGCTCGTCCCGCTCCGCCGAGCTTCCGCTGGCGGCCGCCCACGGGTCGACCCGATGGGTCCACGCCGCGGTGATGCCGTGCTCGGCGCCGGGGCACACCGAGAGCTTCCGGGTCACGCTGACCGACATCACCGACCGCAAGCACGCCGAGGACGAGCTGCGCGATCTCAAGGACGAGCTCGAGCAACGGGTCGCCAAGCGCACGCTCGAGCTCGAGGAGCGCAGCGGCGACCTCCGGCGGCTGGTGGTGGAGCTGTCCGGCGTCGAGGCCCGCGAGCGCCAGCGTCTGGCGGTCCTGCTGCATGACGATCTCCAGCAGGTGCTGGTGGGGATCCGGTTCCACCTGGAAAGCGCCATCGGGCGCGTCAAGGACGGCCCCCAGGTCCTCGAGCCGCTGAACGCCGCGGTGGATCTGCTCCGTGAGGCCGTGGAGAAGGCGCGCAACCTGTCGCACGAGCTCAGCCCGACGGTGCTCCGCCAGCACGGTCTGGTCGCCGGGCTGCGCTGGCTGGCGCATCGTCTGCAGCGCCAGCACGGCCTGGAGGTGCGGCTCGAGGCCGAGGAGGCCGAGATCGGCGACACGCCGGAGGCGATCACCCTGCTGGCGTTCGCGGCGGTCCGCGAGCTGCTGTTCAACATCGTCAAGCACGCCGGGGTGACCGAGGCGGAGGTGCTGCTCCGGCGTACCAATGGGCATCTGCAGGTCGCCGTCCACGATGAGGGCAGAGGCTTCGATCCCACCTACGCAGACCGCGGCGGGCCGCCGCCGGGCCTCGGGCTCTTGGGCATTCGCGAGCGTGTCGAGGCGCTCGGCGGCGCGATCGAGGTGGAGAGCATCCCCGGGGACGGCTGCAGGGTCCGGCTCGAGATCCCGCTCGCCGATCCGACCGACAGCCAGCCAGCTCTGCGCACCGCCGAGCCGGCGCCGCCGGAGGAGGAGACGAGGGTCCGCCTCGACGAGGAGACCCCCTCCGAGCCTCGGGTCATCCGCGTGGTCCTCGCCGACGACCACGAGGTCATGCGCGAAGGCCTGGCGATGCTGATCGCCGAGGAGGACGACATGGAGGTCGTCCGCGAGGTCGGCGACGGCCAGGCGGCGGTGGACGCCGCCGACGAGCTCCGTCCCGACGTCGTGGTCATGGACTTCTCCATGCCCCGGCTGCCCGGCGACGAGGCCACGCGGCGGCTGCTCGAGGCGCACCCCGAGACCCACGTCATCGGCCTGACGATGTTCGACGAGCCGGACGTCACCCGCGTCATGCTCGACGCCGGCGCCGAGGAGTGTCTGTCCAAAAGCGGCCGGCCGGCCGAGCTCATCGCCGCAATCCGCCGGATCGGCGCCGGCGAGAGCGCGTAGCCGGCCCCCTCCCACCCGCATTACGGCGCTCTTCTCGTTGTGGAAGCCGGCGTCTCGCCGGCTGGGGGGGCGGG
>CAZEJK010000149.1:0-12240 GCA_964512045.1 uncultured Thermoanaerobaculia bacterium | reverse complement strand
GGACCAGCACGATCAGCCCGAGCGCAACCGCCACGCCCGCCCAGCCGGTGGCGACCACAGCCGCCACGTCGAGCTGACCTGCCAGGAGGATGAACAGCGCGGAGATCGCCAAGGTCGTGAGCTGGCCCTTGAACGCCTTCAGCGAGACCAGATCTGGCACCTCGGACGCCGACATGGTGAACCCCATCACCACCGCCGCCAAGATACCGGACTGATGGGCCTGACTCTCTGCCGCCAGGTAGCAGACCATCAGAATCGCCAGAATCGACAGGTTGCGGAGCTCTCCGGCCACGATCCGGCTGCGTACCACCAGGTTCGACAGGGCCCCGGCAGCGAACCCGAGGACGGCCCCGCTCGCGCCGAGAACCACCAGCTCGCCGGCCAGCTCGCGCCAGGGAATCCCCTGGCGCTCGATCCACTGCAGCACCAGGTACGCCAGCACCGCACCGATCGGGTCGATCATCAACCCTTCCGAGACGAGGACTGTCTTCACCCTCGATGGCGCGATCATGTGGCGCAGCAGTGGAACGATCACCGTGGGTCCGGTCACGGTCATCACCGCACCGAACAGGAGAGCGGTCGACGAGCTCGTATGCGAGCCACGCGGCGCCGACGGCCGTCACCACCACTCCGATGGTGAGCAGGTTCCGGACGGCGCCGCCAACCTGGAGGACCCGACGCGGGTCCAGCGACAGCCCTCCCTCGAACAGGATGATCGCCACTCCCAGATGCACGAGATCGGGCATCACGTCGCCCAGCGAGTTGGGATCGAACAGACCGATCGCTGCTGGTCCGAACAAACCTCCGAACACCAGCAACGGCAGAATGGCTGGAATCTGGAACCGGTCGGCGATCACCTGCGCAGCGATCCCGAGACCGATGGCAGCAACGAGTGTCGTCAATATCATGGCATTAGCTTAACCCACAACGCCAAGAGCTCCGCCCTCGTGCGGCCGGTAGCTCTGGAGCAGTGCTTTGGTTACGGCCCGCGGCCGCGTTATGCGCAGATATGGCAGGATTTTCAACGCAAAGGCGCCAAGACGCTGTGTCGCAAAGGAGGAGGAACTCATGAAGGGTGCATCCTGGCACGTCCTGGGATCACGACGAGGGATCGAAGTGTGAGGCCAGCGAGCGCCAGGGCGCGGCCGGCCTTCATAAGCGGAAGCTGAGCTCTTCCATGCACCTCTGTTACCCACCCCCCTCTCCTTTCCGGCCTTGCGTCCCAGCGTCTTTGCGTTGAATCCGAGAACCGACCACGCGCTGCGACCAGGTCCGGCCATGTTTGGCTCCGGCTCGTCCGGGTTATGATGACGTCGCGTCGGTCGAGGAGGGGGCATGGACATCGCTGGACGGCACGTCGTCATCACGGGAGCGTCATCGGGCATCGGGGCCGCATGTGCCAGAGCGTTCGCTCGCGCGGGCGCCCGCCTGCACCTGGTGGCTCGTCGCCGGGAGCGGTTGGAGGAGCTGGCCGTCGAGCTCAGCGGACACGGGCTCGGCATCTCCCTGTCGACGCTCGATGTCCGCGATCGAGCGGCCGTCGAGGCCTGGGCGGCCCGCCTGAGTGCCGACGGGCCGGAGGTCGACATCCTGGTCAATAACGCCGGTCTCGCACGCGGCCTGGCCCCGCTCGCAGAGGGCGATATCGCAGACTGGGAGGAGATGATCGACACCAACGTCAAGGGCCTCCTCTACGTCACCCGCGCCCTCCTGCCGGGAATGATCGAGCGCCGTCGCGGACACGTCATCCAGATCGGCTCCATCGCCGGTCACGAGGTCTACCCGGGGGGCAACGTGTACTGCGCCACCAAGCACGCAGTGGCGGCCCTCAACCGGGCACTGGCCATCGATGTCCTCGGGAGCAACGTCCGCGTGTCGTCCGTCGATCCAGGGCTGGTGGAGACCGAGTTCTCTCTGGTGCGCTTCCACGGTGACAGCGAGCGCGCGGCAAACGTCTACCGGACCATCGAGGCCCTGACTGCTGACGACGTGGCCGACGCCGTCCTGTTCTGCGCCACGCGACCACCACACGCCAACGTGCGCGAGATGGTCCTCATGCCGACTGCGCAGGGCTCCTCTGTCCACCAGTACCGGACGGAGTAGGCCTCACCGATACTGTGGGCGCAACCCGAGCAGCGGAGCCGGATCCGCAGATCGGCGGTCAGCTCCTGGGGCCGCCAGCCAGGACGGCAGCCTGCACCGGAGCGTGCGCAGTGTCGCCCTACCCCGTTACCCGTAGCACCCGCGCCGCAACCACGGTACACACCACGCCGAAGGCCAGCAGCACCGCCAGCCAGCTCGTCACGGCGCCGAGGTCGTGGCCGAAGGAGATCACCTGGTGGAGAGCATGCATCGCCCAACCGGTGGGCAGGAGCAGCGCGACCTTCTGCAAGGTGGGGGACACCACCTCGATCGGCCACCAGCAGCCACCGAACGCTGCCATCGCCAGGGTGCACAGCACACCGATGTTGGCCGCCCGATCGGGATCGGTGAACAGGGCGCCGAACAGGACGCCGAGCGGTGCGATCCCGGCGGCGTACGCCAGCAGGATCACCAGCAGCGCCAGCGGATCGTCTCCGACCGGGATCTCGAACAGAGCATGGCCCAAGACCGCCACGCCCACCAGCACGACGATCTGCGCGCCCGAGACCACGAACCGCCCGAGCACCTTGCCGAGGACGATCTCGCCGTGGGACACCGGCGCGGTGGCCAGACGCCGGAGCTGGCCGCCCTCGCGCTCCGCGGTCAGGGTCGCTGCGCCGAAGGTCAGCGCCACCAGCATGACGAACATGACCGCGTTACCGGGAATCGACTGTGCAAACCCGCCCGGAACCACCGTCGCCTCTCCGGCGAACCGCGACTCGACGCGGACCAGATCCTCTATGGACGCCTGCTCCAGCAGATCCACGGGCTGCTCGGACAGCGCGCCCGCGGCGGGCTGCTGATCCAGCTCGCCGGCGACCAGCGAGCCGATGACGCGCGCGATCGCCGCCGTGATCCGCGCCTCGGCGAGAAGCGCCGCCTCGCCCGAGGTGTCGGGCTCCTTGACCAGCCGCAGGGTGACCTGCTCGCCCCGCCGAACCTGCTCCGTCATCCCCTCGGGAATCCACAGGGTACGCACCCTCTGGACGCTCTCGACCTCCTCGGCGCCGAGCTCCTGAACCGCCAGCTTCTCGGAAGCCAGGGCGTCAACCAGCTGCCGGGCGATCTCGCCACCGTCCTCATCCACCACGGAAAGGCTTGCCGTGGTCGAGGACGGCGAGCCCTGACCACCGATCACCATCCCGATGAACACGGCAAACACGATCGGCAGCACGAACAGCCACAGCACCGCGCCCCGGTCGGCCATGGTCTGCCGCAGCTCGTGACCGGCGATCACCGCCACCCCGCGCATCAGCGCACCCCCGCCGAGATCGTGCGGTGTAACCGCCAGACGCCGATGGACACGAACAGCACCCCTGAGCCGATCAGCACCGCCACGTTCGGCAGCACATCGGTGAGCGTCCCGGAGCGCAGGATCAGCTCCAGGAAGCCATCCGACGCCCAGTAGGTCAGGGAGCTCTTGGAGATCGGCAGGAGAAGCTCCGGGATCTGCGTGACTGGCAGGAAGACGCCGCCGACCATCGACCAGACGATGATCACGATGGTGGTCAACGCATCACCCTGGCGCTCGGTCCGCACCAGGCTCATCAGCAGCAGCAACGTCCCGGCCGCGCCGATGGAGGTCGCGAGCACCAGCACGATCACGGCGAGCGGCGCCCCCCAGGTCACGCCCATGGCAACGCCAACGAGCACCAGCACACCAAAGCCGAGCGACGTCACCAGCAGCACCGAGAGACACTTGCCGACGAGATAGTCTGTCACCGAGACCGGCGCGGCCAGCAGATGGCGCAGCAAACCGGTCTCCCGCTCCCGGAGGATGTCGCGGGTTGCAGCTTGCGCGAGAAACAGGATCCCCATCACGGACAGCCCCGGCAGAAACACCGCCAGGATCGACACCGACCCTCCACTCCATGGATCTGCTGAACCTTCCTCCTCCGGGCTGCGCTCGGCGGTGGTCGACTCGAGCGTCAACACCGGTGGCAGAACGTACCGCTCCACCTGCGCGAACCGGTCGTTGATGCCGGCAGCGAGCACCGCAACATCGGCAGATGGGGGCACGCCCTCCTCGCTGAAGAACGTCTGCAACGTGTCGAGCTCGGGGCGGAACGCCAGAGACGCCTGGGAAAGGACCACAGCACCGAGCGACACCCCCTCCTCCACGACCTGCGGCAGGAACGCCTGGCTCGGGTTCTTGACCACCTCCAGTGCCACCGGACGCCCGGCCAGGTAGTCATCGGAGAACCCGGCGGGTACGTGCACGAGCGCCGAGGCCTCGCCATCCTCCATCATCTGGTACCCCTCCTCGCCCACGGGCACCACCTCGAGGCGGGCGCCGGCATCCGCGGGTTGCTGCTGCCCGGCCCCCTGGATGAAGCGACCGAGGGGACCCTCGTCCTCGTTGAAGACGAGCACGCGCAGGGTGATCTCGGGTCCGTTCGAGCCGCCGAAGACGAGCGCGAAGATGGCGGCCATGGCCAGTGGAATCGAGAACATCAACGCGGTGCGCACGGGCGAGCGCACGAACCGAATCAGGTCGCGCCGCACGATGCTGAAAGCGGGTGTGGCGGCCATCAGTCGCGCAGCTCCCGACCGGTGAGTCGGATGAAAACCGACTGCAGGCTCGGCGGCTGCACCGACACCCCATCGACGGCCAGATCCGCCGCCAGCAGCTCGGGCAGCACGCCGGTCAGCCCGGGTCCGTCCGGCTGAACCAGCAGCACCGCGGCGCCGGGCTCCACCGCGTGGACAGTGACTCCGGCGATCCCGTCCAGCCGCTGACGGCCGGTGTCGGCATCAAAATCCCCGGACAGACGGATCACCTCGCCCTCGCCGGCCAGCTGACTGAGCTCGGCGAGGGTCCCCACGGTCAGCAGCGAGCCGTGGTCGATGATCCCCACCCGATCGCACAGCTCCTCGGCCTCGTCCATGTAGTGGGTTGTGTACAGCACGGCAGTGCCTTCTGACGCCACGTTCCGGATCACGTCGAGAATGTTGAGCCGGGCCTGTGGATCGATCCCGACTGTGGGCTCATCGAGCAGCAGCAGCTTCGGCCGGTGCATCAGCCCCATGCACATGTTGAGCCGCCGCTTCATTCCCCCGGAGAAGGTGGCAACCCGGTCGCGGGCCCGGTCGGAGAGCCCCACACGGGTGAGCGCCTCGTTCACCCGCCGCGTCCGCTCGCGGCCCGAGAAGCCGTACAGCGAGGCCCAGAAGTCGAGGTTATCGCGTGCCGTCAGATCCTCGTACACCGCGATCTCCTGAGGTACCACGCCGAGCGAGCGCTTGACCTTCTTCGGCTCGAGCCAGATATCGCGCCCATCCACCAGCACCCGGCCGCTGTCCGGCTTGAGCACCCCGGAGATCATCGAGATCGCGGTGGTCTTGCCGGCCCCGTTGGGACCGAGCAGCCCGAAAATCTCGCCCTCGGCCACGTCGAACGACACATCGTTGACCGCCACCAGCGCACCGAAGCTCTTGTGGAGCCGCTGCACCTCGAGCATCCGCACCTCCGTCGCACATCGATCCTGTCTGCGTTACCGCGACATTGTAGGAAGGAACGGCGAAGATCGAAAAAGGGTTCTCAGAGCCCGGCGCCTGCTGCGGGTTCCGCTGGGGCACGACCTCGCCGCCACGCAGAGGACAGCGCGAAAGGTCACGGCGTGGTACGGTCTCGGTTTCTTTGCGGCCGCCTCACTCCCTCCAGTCCACGACGACCCGGAACCCGATGTACTCCGGGCTCGGCTTCGACGTGGACGCGGGGTCCGAAGAACGGTCGGCACTGGGACCGATCGCAACCCCCTGGCCGTCCTCGCCGACGGCCCACTCGGCGACGTTGCCGTCCAGGTCGAACACCGGGGCCTCGCCGACTCCCGCGTGCTGCCCCACCGGCTTGAGCAACGACGCTGGCCCGATCTCGGCGACCGCCTGACGGAGCCGCTCGGCGTCCTCCGGGTTCGGGGTGTAGCCGGCCCACCAGTCCAGAGTGTTGCCACCACGTTTCCCCAGCTGCTTGACCTCCGCAACCGTCGGCAGCCGGAACGATCGACCGGTGCGATCCGCCAGCCAGCGCAGGTACGCCTGGGCCTGAGCGAACGGCACACCGGCTGCTGGCCAGTCATGGTGACCCGCAACGACGGTCCGATCCGGGTCGAACTCAGCAAGCTGCGCTTCCGTCACCTCGAAGCGACCGAGCTGGAGGTCACCGTACGGCACGACCTCCGGCACCAGGATGCCCTCATGATCCACGCCGAAAGCACCGCCAGCTCGCGCGGCGCTGCCTCGGGCCAGGAGCGCTTGCAACGGCGAGCCATCACGCACCGCCGGGTTGTCCGGCTGGTGAGCGTCGAACAGGAAGCGGTCCAGCCAGCGGGTCTCCTCCTCCAGCTTGCGACGCTGGTGCGCGATCTTCCGCAGACCATGCGGCTCCCCCGGAAACTCCACGAGACGCGTCTCGGCCCGCCCGATCTGCTGCAGCGCCCGGAACAGGGAGCGCGACTGGTGCGGCGGCACGTTGGTGTCGGCAGTGCCCGTGAAGATGATCGTCGGCGTGGTGACCTCGTCGAGCCGGAAGAACGGCGACTTCTCGAGGTACACCTGAGGAATCTCCCACGGCGGCCCGCCGAAGTAGTAGTTGTCGAAGCTGGCGCCGAAGTCCACGTTGGCCCAGTCCGAGAACCACTCCACGTCGGCCGCACCGATCGACGCCGCCCGGTACCGGTTGGTTCGGGTGATGATCTCCGCACCGAGGATCCCGCCGTTGCTCCAGCCAGTCACGGCGAGCCGCTGGGGATCCACCAGGCCACGCGCGATCAACCAGTCGACTCCGCGCTCGATATCCGGCACCTCCAGCTCGTAGTACCGCTCGGCGATCGACTCCACCCAGTCGAGGCCGTAGCCGGCGCTCCCGTGGTAGTTCACCTGCAGCACGAACGCCCCACGTTGCCGCCACAGGATGGTTGGCCGCGACCAGCGGGCAGCCCAGCTGTCGCGGTCGGTGCCGGCGGGACCACCATGGATCTGCACCACCAGTGGCGCCGGAGCATCCTCCTCGTTCCAGCCGAGCGGGTAGCGCAGCAGCCCTTCCACCTCGTCAGGCTCCGCCCCGGTCCAGCGGACGACCTCGACTCGACCGGTGGGTTTGTCCGCGAAGCTCGGGTTGAGGTCGGTGAGCCGGCGGGGCTCGACGACCCGGGCCTCCTCGAGGCGGGCGACATAGGCCTGGGGCGGCGTGGTCGCCGAGGAGCGCTCGTACACCAGCACGTCGCCATCCGGGCTCGCAGCCACCGCATCCAGGTTGACGACGTGCTCGCCCTCGAGCTCGGTGCGCGTCCATCCTTCAGCCGAGCGCTCGATCCACACCGGCCGGTAGCGGACTCCATCTGCAAGAAGCGCCACAACGCCCCTCTCCGTCACGGCCAGCTGCCGGCTGAACCCACGCTCCCAGCCCAGATCCACCTCCTCGGTGACGCCAGACTCCAGGTCGTGGTACCAGAGCCGGCCGACCGTCGCGTGCCGGTACACCGGATGGCTCGAGTGCTCGTCGAGGAGGTACACACCCGAGCTGTCCGCTGCCCAGTGCACGGCCGCCGGCAACAGGTCTGTGTCCGCGAGGATCTGCCGACGCTCTCCGCTGTCGAGGTCGACAACGAAGTACCTCGGCGGCACCCGCGCATCGAACTGGAAGCTCAGGCTCTGCTGCGCGCGGATGACGGCCATCTCGCCGCTCGGCGCCACCTCAACTGCATCGATCCAGTCGGCGTTATGGGTCAGGCGTGAGATCTCGCCGTCGCGCGTCACCCGGAACAGTCGCACCGGTGGCGTCAGCTCCGGAGCATCGAGCACCTCGGCCTCATCGCCTGCGTCTTTGCGGCGCTCCTCTCGCCACGTCGGCGACTCCTCAGCGAGCACCACCAGCGCATCAGGGCCGATCCAGCCGTAGCCCCGCACCGAGCGCGGCAGCTTCGTCACCGGGTACGGCTCACCGCCAGCCAGCGGAAGCACCCAGAGCTGCCGCGACCCGAGGTCCTGGCCGCCACCGGGCACCTCACGATCGCTGACGAACGCGATGTACTCGCCGTCCGGAGAGAACTGGGGGGCGCTCGAGCGTCCCTGGTACCGGGTCAGCTGACGGCTCGACGCCGTCCTGAGGTCGGCGATCCAGATCGTCTGCACCGCCTGCTCCCGGCCGTCCACCTTCGCAACCGAGCTTTGCACCCAGGCTGCGCTTCGACCTCCGCGGTCCACGGCCCACTGTCCGACACTCTGTCCCGTCACCAGGTCGTCGATCGTCCACTCCTCGGCGGCAGTCGCGGCAGCGGTCAGCACAAGCACCGCGCTCATCATGGCACCGACACATCGTCTCATCCGGCACCTCCATGCGACAGATTGTGCCATGAACGCGCCGGGGACGATCACTCCAGGAACCTGACGGGCGCACTCCGCGGAGCATGGTCGCGCCAGGGAATCACGAACGGCTCGAAGACGTGCAGTCGCTGGTTCGGGTTCAAAGGCCCTAGCTTCTGCACGGCGCCGCTCGGCCAGGCCGCCTGCAACCTCTCCACCTGATCGACCTGGCCCAGTCCAAAGGTGAGCACCAGCTCGTTCTGGTTGCCGCGTCCCGTTCCTCCCGAAACCTCCTGAACCGCCTGTCCCGCAGCCGTCGTCACGGTCACCCGAGCCCCGATCCCGCTGCCGTTCGAGCTGCGCCCACGCACGACGATCTGTAACCACCGGTTGTTGCCGGATGTCTCATTGCGCCACAGACGGGTCGGCGAACCCGGGCCGCCGGTCAGACAGAGATCCAGATCACCGTCGTTGTCAAGGTCCCCGAACACGGCGCCTACCGATCGCCCCGGTTCCTCGACTCCGGCCGAAGAGCTTATCTCGTCGAGCTACCAGCTCCCGTTGTTGCGGAACAGGTAATTGGCTCCGTTGGCGGTGAGGTAGAGATCCGGATCGCCGTCGCTGTCCACGTCACCCCACGCCACCGACTCGATCGAGCTCTCCGCAGCCACTCCCTGGAGGACATCCACCACCACGAGCTCGGGCTCCTGGGCGAACGTCGCCGGAGCCGCAGCGAGCATCACACAGGGAATGTGAAAGGGTCTCATGCTCAAGTAAACCGCGGCGTCCGGCGACTCGTTCCCGGCTCGGGGAGTCTCCGACACCAGCCACGGTATCGCCGCCTTGATGCGTCCTCTTGCGCCAGACCCGCGTGAGACCGTCCAGAGAAGGTTCTGGGGCAACCGCCGCACTCTGATCGACCACACCGGTGGCAAGCCGGTGATCGTCGATCTGCGCGCCGAGCCCGACCAGCCTACTGGGCAATCGCCATCAGGTTCTCGATAGTATCGATCGTCTCGCCGAACAGGTTCACGGCGCGAAGGCCGAGCCCTTCTTCGGTCGCTTCGAAGAACACCAAGCTCTCTTGGGAGGAGTACAGCAGATGTTGGCTTTCGTCATCGCGGCCTTGCCAGTACGCGGCCCACGGTGAGTGCTCCTCGGCGTAGTAGGGAGCTCCCCCGCCGCCGCACGTGATGTACCAGACGGGACGCTCGAGCTCCTCGAGTGGTCCGGCAGGCTCGTCGTCCCTCCAGGCGATCCGACCGTCGCCGTCCAGGTCGTCTTCTGTTGGATCCCCGATCGGCACGGAGCGGTCGATCCGGACCCTACAGTAGGCGTGCTCGTCCCCCGCCAGAACGGCTGCCACCTTCGACGAGCGCGCCACGGCTCGCACGAGCCGGTTACGCACCTCGATCACGCCGTGGTCAGCCGGCACGAGCTGGCCATCGGTATAAGTGTGCGCTCGGACGGTGTTGTTGCCGTCATACCACATCGCGTCGTCCACGTGGCCGCCGAGCGGGAACACCGGCTCCTGAGCGAACAGCAGCACGTAGCGGACCGAAGGATCCTCCTCCGCAATCGTCAGCTGCTCCTCGATCCATCGCATCTGGTCATCGAAGATGAACCCTTCTGGTGAACCGCCGAACTCGCTCGCCGGCCGACTCCTCCAGTAGTTGTTGTTGAAAGCGATCAGAAACATCGGCCCGTAACGAAACGAGTAGACGTTCTCCGAGTAGGTCGGGCGACGCGGATCGTCCGGCTGCGGTGCGTTGGTCGGGTTCACGAACGCCTCGGCGAACACTGCCTCCGCACTGTCGGTTGCGTACGGCCAGCGGTCAGCAAACCACGCGCGTCCGTCCTCCATGACGAACCGTCGCAGCAACGCCTCGTGGTTGCCCATCACCGGGTACACGGGAAAGCGGTTCCAGTAGCCGGCAAGAGCTTGCTTCCACGCGTACAGCTGCCCTCGAAAGTCCTCGACAGACAACGTGTACCCGTTCACGAGATCACCTCCGACGAGAAGAAATCGTGCCTTCTCGAGGGATGCGAGCGCAGCGAGGCGCTGGAGCGTCACATGATTGACGCCCATGTAGGATTGCATCCCACCGCCCGGACCTTCGCGACTGTCCGACACGTACGCGAAGCGGACCGGAGTGCGGCCGGCGGCAGGTGCCGTCTCGAGCGGATACCATCGCGACTTCCACTCGTCGGCTCCGAGACGGTAGCGGTACGCTCTATCCGCCTCCAGCCCGGCCAGCTCCACGTGGTGTCGACGGTCGGCCGTCGACCGGAAGGTGCCCACGGACTCCACCTCCACCACGGCGGATGCCGGTCGATCCGTCACGAACGAGACCACGACCCGACTCGGGTCATCGCTCGTGACGCGGTGCAGCAGCGGCCCCTCCACCACCGTCGGCAGCCTCTCGAAGCCGTCCTCGGTGCGACAGAATGAAGCAAACGTGTCGTACGTACCGAGCGGGCGGTCCGCCTGGTGGCGCAGCTCGTGGAGCTTCAGCCGCACTGCAACCGTTCCGCAGTCCGTCCACCCTTCGCTGTTGAGCTTCGGAATGAAAAGCTCACCGACTGGAAGCAGCGCCCGGCCAGCCGTCACCGGCACGTCCTCGCGGAACCGTCGATAGGTGAACGACACCTCGGCAGACTCGAACGGGTACGGTCCGAACCACGCCGTGCCAGCTATCTTCTCCGGTTCCACGGTGCTTCCATCGTTGAGCTCGCCCAGGTTCGAGAGATCCACTCGCAGCCCCTCTGGATGTCCACCGATGCTGCTGTGCAGCTGATCGAGCGGAACCAGGTTCCGGATCTTCCACGCTCGGCTCTCCTCTCCCGATCGCAACGCCGCCACGTCGACGGGAAGATCCCGCGGATCGGCGCTCGCGCCCGTCGGAGCCGTCGGCTCCTCTCCCGCACCGCACGCGACGAGAGCCCAGCTCACCACAACGACAGCACCACTCAACCCGAGCCACCTGACCGTCGTCCACATGGCGTCCTCCATCCACATCAACGGACTCTACCCTACCAGTCCCTGTGCGTGAACGGACATCGTCCTGCATACACTCCCAACCAGGAGGATCGCGCATCACATCGCCTCGCCATCCATCGTGATACGCTCTCGAGGTCATGGAGGCACAGCACCGTTACCTGCTCGAGATCATGACGCCGATCTCCGAAGGCGAGAGCCGCGTTCCACTGAACCCGGGCGAGCACATTCTCGGGTCCGGAGGGGGCGCGGATGTCAGGGTGCCCGTGGAGGGCGTCTCCCGTCGTCACGCACGGATCGAGGTGCTCCCGGACGGTGGCGCCGTGATTACCGATCTCAGCTCGACCAATGGAACCTATATCGGACAGCGTAAGGTGGTGCGCGCCGTGCTGCCCGTCGGCGAGATCGTCCGCTTGGGTCCTGCCGAAGCTCGACTGTTGGCCACCCGCTGGACCCACCTCCCAGGTCCAGCCGAGCAGGCGGAGCCGAGACATGCCCCCACAGACCCTGGGAGCGCCAGCGAAAGCGGCACGTCGGTTCGCGGCATGGCGCCGGCAGAACGGGCGATGGCGGTGGCCAGGGAGGTTCTGGAGCACTCCGCCATGGATGCCCACACCCGCCTGCTGAAGCTCGCTCGCGGGTGGATGCGGGCTCTCCCTGCTGATCGGATCGAGGTGCTGCGCTCTCGCGACGACTCCGCGCCGGCCGTTGTCCTGGCGCTCGGACGCGACCTCGCTGCACACGAAGATGTGCTCGAGGTCTCCATCGCCGATGCGACACTGCGCCTGTGGCTCCCG
>CAZEJK010000148.1:5131-12428 GCA_964512045.1 uncultured Thermoanaerobaculia bacterium | reverse complement strand
CGCCAGAGCGTCCATGACGCCGCACTCGACCTCCGTCCTGGGGACACCCTTCACTCTGCTCATGGCGGCGTACAGCAGGAGCGGTTCGAGTAGGCGCTCGAGGATCTTCATCAGCCCCTTGCCTTCAGCGAACCGCCGGCGAACACCGTAGCTTGCGGCCACCGCACAGTGCAGCACCTGCAACCGCTCGGCCGAGGTGCCATCGGGAGCCACGACCGCACCGAAGTTGGTATACAGATCCCAGTTCCGGCTCGTGATCCACCCGCGATCAGCGTACTCGTCCGCGAGCTCCGTGCCCGGGTAGGGGGTCATGACGAAGAACGTCGTCCGCTGCAGCTTGACACCGTGCTTCAGGGCGTAATCGGTGTAGGCGAGCATGTCGGCCTCGGTCTCACCGGCATGGCCGAGGATGAGGAACTTCGAGAGCTGGATATCGGCTGACCGCAGCAGCTCGGCAGCCCGATCGACATGGTTGAGGTTGATCCCCTTGCGCAAGCTCTTGTGGGTCACTCGGCTCGGGCTCTCGACGCCGCAGCCGATGCGCGCGAAGCTCGCCTTGCGCATCAGCGGGAGGATGTCCGCGGCGCGGATAACATCCTCGACGCGACACTCGGCCACGAATCGAAACCGACGCTCCAGCCCGGCCTCGAGAATGCCCTCACACAGCTCGCGCACCCGCTCCGGATCGGTCAGAAAGCTGGAGTCCCAGAACTTGACGTACTTGGTGCGGCCTCTGGAGGGAGGCGTGATGGATGCCAGCTCGGTCAGGATGCTCTCCGTGCTGCGCGGTCTCCAGCCCTTACCAACGAGATGGTTGGCACAGAAGCGGCAGCGGCCTCGACATCCGCGCGAGCCGTAGACCGTGTCCGTGTGGTAGTCGAGGCCCGAGAACCCGAACCGTTCGGGTCGCAGCTCGCGAAGCGGCTTCGGAAGACTCTCCAGATCCTCGATCACCGGTCGTAACGGCTCGTGCACCACCGTACCGTTCGCACGGTACGACGTGCCGGCCACGCCTTCGGCACTCCCCGAAGCGAGCAGCTCCCGCAGCGTCGCCTCGCCCTCACCCCGAACCACCACGTCGACACCTGGCCAGTCCAGCACCTCCTCGGGGAGCGCCGATGGATGGAAGCCACCGACAAACACACTCGCGCCGGCCTGCGACGCAATGCGCGCATACTCGCGCGCCGAGTTCGCGCCGCAGGTGAACGCGGAGATCCCGACCACCTCCGGCCGATTGCGCCGCATGAACCGCTCGAAGGTCGCCAACGGCGTCCGATCGGAGGGCGAGACAGGTATCCAGATATCGTCCACCAGATCTCGGACCGCAGCCGCCAGCCCACAGAGCTCGACCAGGTCGGGCACGTAGTACATGTGCGTGGGGGGAATCTGCTGGTGGGACTGCAGCAGGGCGAGGGAACGGGGTTTCGACATGGCCAGAGCATACCTCAGAGACGTTCGATTCCAGGAATTCTACGTAGTCCCAAAGTTTTTTCTAATATATCGAGAGATCATCATGGAGGTCTCAGTGCAGATGAAGCGTTTTGCACCCCCGCCCACACTCATGGTTGTTGCAGGCCTCGCCGTTGTTGTCGGGTGGCGTCCGCTCCCCGACCTTTCGCAAACCTTGGGGCTCGCTACCATCGCAGTCGCGCTCTCGGTCGCTTGCACGCGACTGCCTCGCAGGACCGCCGGATGGCGGCTCGACGCAACGAGCGTGCTTCGACCGGAGCCGGTGCCGGTCACCGTCTCGCCCACGCCACGCCGTCGGCGGGAGCTACCAAAGACGTCCTCGTGACCGACAGGCTCCTCAACGCCGCCGGCTTCCAGCTCGTCTGGATGGCCTGCGTTGGCGGCGCCGGCAGCGGCCGCTGGTGGCTCGGTCCCCTCGCGCTCCTCCCGTTCGCCCTCTGGCACTTCGCCCGCAGTCGCCACCGTCTCGCTGATGCCAGGGTGGCGCTCCTCGCCGTCGGCCTCGGCTCGGTGTTCGACGCAACGTTGGCGGCCTCGGGTGTCCTCACATACACGTCGGTGGGACCGTGGACCGGACTGGCACCCGCATGGATTCTCTCGCTCTGGCTCGGCTTTGCTCTCACCCTCAACCACTCCCTCAGCTGGCTGCACGGGCGACCCCTCGTGGCGGCGCTGTTCGGCGGCGCCGGTGGACCGCTCTCCTACTGGATCGGTGGCCACGCATGGGGCGCTGTTACCTTCACCGCCTCGCTGCCGTTGACGCTCCTGGTCCTCTCCGGCCTGTGGATGGCTGTGGTACCGGTCCTGGTCGCGGCTGCCCAACGCGCCCGGCGGCAGCCGTTCGTCGCGACATCCAGAAGCTCGCTGGGCGTCTCGAACGAAGAACGGCCCGCCTGAGGAACCACCCTGATCTCCACTTCGACGCACCGTTTTTCGAGGCCCACCGACTCAGCTGCAACCCCCCCGGGTGAGCCGCGCCGCATTTGACATCCCATGTGCGAGACACGACTATCGAAAGGAGCCTGTATCCGGTCGCAATCGAAAGCCGTGGGAGGATCAGAATGGGGCGATCCGAGTTCGCGTTGTGCGTTGCTGTACTGTGCATCGGAGTCGCCGCGGCAGCGGCCTTTGCAGACCAGAACGAGGCCTTCACGTTCGAGGACGGCGATCCGTGGCTGCAGCTCGTGCCTGCAGAACCCATCGAGGTCCGCCACCTGACGCCTCCCGACCTGGCGGAGAGCCAAAGCCCAACCTCGTGTCAGCCGATCGCAGCAGCGACCGGCGATCTCGACGAGGACGGCATGCCCGACCTGGTGGTGTCGCTCGACTGTGACGGTGCACCGAAGCTTGCGGTGCATCGGGGAAATGTGGATCTCCTCTTCCCCAACTCCGCAGGAGCTCGGGCTCGTCGAGCCGCCGGCACCGGGTGGAGCGCCGCCTTCTTGCCGGATGTCCGGCTCGTGACCAGCCCGCTCGCCGCCGACTCCCTTGCGGTCGGCGACATGGACGCCGATGGGCACGCCGACGTCGCCATCGCCCGTGCCGGTGGAGCGCACATCGTCGTGCTCCCGGGCGATGGAACAGGGAACCTTCGTGAGGGCCGCTCCATCAGTCTGCCTGGACGGATCACGGCGTGGGCGAGCGGCGATCTCAACCGCCGCGACGGCCTGCCGGACCTTGCGGTCGGGGTGACGACTCCAGACGGCTCACGTCTGCTCGTGCTGGAGCACCCGAACGGGGCTCTGCGAGCCACCCCCGAGGTGCTCGAGCTGGCGGCGGCAGCGACCGACATCGAGATCGCCGAGCTCGACGGCGACTACCTGGTCGACGTCGCAGTCGTCGCCGGCGACCATCTGCTCCTGATCTCCGGCCGCGACCGCAAGCTCTCACTCGACCGTCGTCTGCGCTCTCGGGTCGCCGCCACCACCGTTACCGAACGCACCCTGGCCCGGCCTGCGGTCGAGCTTGCGGCAGGACGTTTCCGCGGCGATATCGCCCGCGATCTGGCGGTGTTGGCCGACGACGGGAGCCTGACAGTCTTCGTCGGCACCGACGAGCCGTTGCAGCTGTGGCGCCAGGACGTGCTGTCAGAGGTGGTGGTGCTCTCTGACGATGGCTTGCGCCTGCTTCGCACCAGGACGTCGGCCCGGCCGGGCGACGACCTGCTGGTGATGCAGCCGGAGATGCGCACAGTCGGACTCGTGCAAGCAAACGTCGTACATGACGGTAGGCTCCCTCGAGCAACGCTGACCGATGTGGTGGTGGACTCCGCACCGGTCGCCGTTGTCCCGATGCGCCTGAACGGCGACGCTCTGGACGACCTCGTCGTGCTCCGCCGAGGCGACTGGCGACCCTCGGTTCTGCTCACGGCGCCACGCGCATCGTTCGTCGTCAACGACTCCGGCAACGACGGTGACGACAACATCCACGATGGAGAGTGCGCCACCGAGACAGGAACGTGCACACTCCGCGCCGCGATTGCCCAGGGCAAGAACCTGGACGGGCTGACCACGATCACATTCGAGGTTGGCAGTGCAACGCTCTCTGGAGGCGTCCCCTACACCGACAAGCCAGTGACCGTGGACGGCACCTCGCAGGGTCGCGTGCGGATCACCGGCGACGCCGCCGAGATCCGCTTCGGTGGGGGAAACAGCACTGCCCGTGGACTCTCGATTGGCTCGCTGCACGCCAAGGTCGTCTCCTCCGGTGTCGCCAGCACCAACAACGTGTTCGAAGGGAATCATGTCGGGCTCGATGTGACCGACTCGACGTACTTCGAGCCCGGGGTCACCATCGCAACCCCCGACAACCTGGTCGGGGGCACGACCGCACCGGCCAGAAACATCATCTCCAACGAGGAAGGCTGGTCCGTACAGATCCTCGATGACGAGACCACCGACGTTCGGATCCAGGGAAACTGGATCGGGACCGATGCCTCAGGTCAGGCCCCGTTCGCGAGACGCGGGATCAGCGTCCACGGCGATGCGTTTGGCAACACGATCGGCGGGACAGCACCCGGTGCCGGGAATGTCATCTCCGGCTGCGAGGAGGGTGGTATCCAGCTCAGGTACGGCGGTACCGGAACGCTGATTCAGGGCAACCGCATCGGAACCACGGCGGACGGCAGATCGGCCCTCGGCAACGAGCAGGGAGCTCGCGTCTGGGACGATGCAGAGCAGGTCATCATCGGAGGTACAACACCGGCTGCACGGAATATCGTATCCGGCAACTCCTCTACGGGCATCGTCGCGGACGGAGCCGATGGAGTCATCCAGGGGAACTGGATCGGTGTGGACGAGGCCGGCACGAACGATCTGGGCAACGGTCAGCGCGGCATCGACGCAACCGGGCCTCGAGTCCAGGTCGGAGGTGTCGTTGCGGGCGCCGGCAATGTGATCTCGGGCAACGACTATGACGGCATCTGGGTCGGTGGGGAGGATGTCACTGTTCAGGGCAACTTCGTGGGCACCGATGCTTCCGGAGAGTCTGCGGTCCCGAACGGGTCTGACCAGCTCGGGAGCTCTGGCGACGGCATCGACGTTGGAACCAGCGAGCACGCGCTCATCGGCGGCTCAGAACCGGGAGCCGGGAACCTCATCTCCGGGAACCGGTCGGAAGGCATCAGCCTGACCTTCAGTGCAAGCCAAACCTCCATCCACGGCAATCGGATCGGCACCGCGAACGACGGGATCTCGCCACTCGGCAACGGCAGAAATGGCATCTACTGCCGCCACAGTGGATCAGACACCAGCATTGGGATCGATGCAGCGAACATCATCGCCCACAACCAACGCGCTGGTGTGCACGTCTACTCCTCCACGACCCAGGTCGAGATCCGCGAGAACTCGATCTTCAGCAACGGAGGCCTCGGGATCACTCTCAGCAGTAGTGGTGTCGACCTCAACGATCCAGGTGACACCGACGAGGGCGGCAATCACCTTCAGAACTTCCCGGTTCTTGTGTCAGCCACGGGCACTGCAGCTACCGGCACCCTGGACTCGACCGCCAGCACCACCTTCACCGTCGACCTCTACACCAACACCGAGTGCGACCCATCAGGCTACGGCGAGGCCGAGACGTGGCTCGGCCAGACCACGGTGACCACCGACGCGGCCGGGCATGGGGCGTTCTCAATCACCTACAGCTCGGCGAGCGGCTTCCTCGCCGCCACCGCCACCGACCCGGACGGAAACACCTCCGAGCTGTCGGAGTGCCTCGAGATCGCCCCCGACACCACGGACCGAACGGTCCGGATCACGGCTGCACAACCGCAGGTCGAGGCCACCGTCGACCTCCCCCTCAAGGTCGAGGTCCTCAAGGAGGACGGCGCGTTGGACACCGCGTTCGCCGGGTCGGTGGACGTGTGGATCGCTACCGGCTCGACGACCGGGATCGGCGCGCTCGTCGCCAACGACGGGCTACGGCACCAGCAGGTCACTGTTCCGGTGAGCCAGGGCACGGGCACCCTGAAGCTGGTGACGCCCCAGGAAGAGCTGACCAACGACACCATCATCACTCCCGCGACGACCCTTGCTGGCACGGCCGTGATCACCGCCGAGCTCGACCAGGATACCTCCTCGACGGTCAGCGTCGAGGTCACGTCGCCGCTCGATCTCCGGGTCAAGTACATCACGGTGAATCAAGGGACTCCCTTCGATCGCTCGGACGACATGATTTGGGATCACCGGACGCTGTTTCGCTTCATGGTCGACGACCTCGGGACGGCGCCGTACAAACAGATCGAGGGGCTCGCCCTGACGGTCGACGTGGTCGACAGAGATGGACAGCCGGCCGAGGAATCACCGTGGCACCCGAAGTGGGGCATAGGTGTCGGCAGCAACCGCCCGGATGAACGATTCGTGCTCAAACGGAGCTATGAGGACAACGAGCGGATGTGGGGCGCTGAAGCCATCAACGTCTGGAGCCAAGTCAAGACGGGTCAACTCACCCTCACCGCCGAGCTGGATCCTGTGTACCCCGACCGCGACCGGTCCAACGACACGCTGACTGAGGGACCATTCACCTTCAGGCGGTCGCGCCCGGTGACAATCCTGTACGCCAAGGCGCGCTTCGACGATGGAACCGACTCCACCGAGCTGCCGGATGACCAGTCGTTCGCTCGGATTTTCCGACACTTCGAGCTGGTGATGCCGGTCTCGAGTAGCCAGCTGCGGTTCGTCGAGCTCCCAGCTGAAACCCATGCAGAGAACCCGCTGCGCCACGTCAACACCAACCCCCTCGTCTTCTGGCTCAACAAGCCCGACGCGGGCAATGTCGTCGGACTCGTCTACATGGTCGACAACGGTTACCTCGAGAAGGTCTGGCAGTCAGGAATTCGTGGGGTTACAAACCGAATTGGTGGCACGGTGGCGATAGTCAACACGTCGCTGTGCGTCCGTCCACAGTGGACATGCGAGACATTCTCCCACGAGATGGGGCACATGTACTCACTCGGCGACACCTATGACCACGAGTTGGCGATCCAAAACCCCGAGATCAACCCTCGGGACCCATACTTCAGCTCGACGTATGGCAACTACTTACTCCCGCCCACGGCCAATCTCTTCTGGGGCAAGTACGCCATCGACCCGGAAGTGTGGCCGATGTTCGACTTTATGGGAAATGCAAACACGGAACGTTGGACCGACCCGACCAGCTGGGGGCATATGAAGACCCGCATGCGCGCGGTCACCGCGAGGACGGCAGCCACAGCGGACTCAGTCGTGCTCGTGCGCGGCAGCGCGCAGATCGACGGTTCTGGTTTGCTGGACACCTGCTACACGCTGACCGACAGGGCGGTCGACACCGATTCCGGAGGCAGCCACAC
>CAZEJK010000148.1:0-5121 GCA_964512045.1 uncultured Thermoanaerobaculia bacterium | reverse complement strand
GGACAGCGCCGGTGGGCAGCTGGCCTCGGTGGCATTCACCCCCGATCACCGGGTACCCCACGTGGAGGAGGACGCGGCCCGGGTGGACTTTGGCTACGTGCTGCCGTTCTCGGAAGCGGTGAGGACGATTCGCTTCCGCACCGGAGGCACCACGCTTGCCACGATTGCTGTCTCAGCCCACGATCCCCAGGCAGAGTTCGTGGCAGCTCCGACCGGCACGGTGGACGGCACGGTCACGGTCTCATGGCAGGGCTCTGACCCTGACGGTGATCCGCTGGTGTACTCGCTCTTCTACTCGCCCGACGGCGAGCTGCGGATTCCACTCGTCGAGGAGACGAGCACGAACAGCTTCGCGTGGGACTCGACCTGGGTCCCGTCCGGCAACGCTCCGCGACTGACCCTGGTCGCCAGCGACGGCGTCCGTGCCACGGTGGTCGACTCGGCGACGTTCACCGTTGCCGACCAGCCACCCAACGTCTCCATCAACCTGCCGGTTGACGGCGATGTCTATGCCGTCGGCTTCCCCGTGCCGCTTCGCGGCAGCGTGATCGACCCCGAGGATGGCCTCGTCGGAACCAGTGAGCTCACCTGGTCCTCCGATCGCGACGGCGACCTCGGGCAAGGATCGATCCTCTCGGTGACAACGCTTTCTGAGGGTGTCCATGTCATCACCGCGGAAGCCTCCGACTCCGCCGGCAACACCGGCAGCGACTCCGTCACGATCACAGTAACCTCTGGCCCGATGTGCACCCTCGAGTGTGATGCATCCGTACCCGAAAGTGGTGTCGTCGGCAGCGAGCTCGAGTTCACAGCGGCAGTCGGCTCGAGCAACTGCACGGATCCCGTCGTGATCGAGTGGGCATTCGGCGACGGCGCCGTGTCATCACACGCCACCAGCCAGCACACCTACACCAGACCCGGCAGCTACCGATGGCAGCTGTCGGCGTGGAGCGGCGCAACCAGCTGCGAGCTCTCCGGCAGCATCCCGATCGCCATCGGTGTCGAGACCCACCACTATCTGATCCCGGCATCGGCGCATGCTCCCGGAGCCCTCGGCACCAACTGGGTCACGGACGCAGTGCTCCATAACCCGGGCGCAAATACCGTCTGGGCAACGCTGTACTTCCATGCCCGTGATGAGAGCAACACCGCGGCGAGATGGCGGGTGTTCTCTGTGCCACCGGGTGTCTCGGTGAACCTCGATGACATTGTGCTGACACAGTTCGGCGAAGCCAACGCCGCGGCGGCGCTGCGAGTGGGAGCCACCGGGCCGCTCGAGGTGTCGTCGCGCACGTACAACGATGCTGCAGAGGGCACCTACGGCCAGTACATCCCCGGCTTCTCGGAGGGTGAAGCCCTTGGTCCTGGCGACGAGGCACGATTGATCCAGTTGAGCTCGAATGTGAGCTTCCGGACGAACATCGGATTGGCCAGTGCCACCGACACCACGGCGACTGTTCAGGTCGCCCTCTACGCGGCCGACGGCACGCCACTCGCACAACGGCCGGTGGACCTCAAGCCGCGCAGCTACCTGCAGCTCAACAACGTCTTCGGCGGGATGGGCGATGTCGACGATGGCTTCGCCATCATCCGGTCCGACACCGCTGACGCGGCCTATCTGACGTACGCATCGGTGGTCGACAACCGATCCGGCGACCCGGTGTACATCTACCCAGTGACCGAGGCAGGAGGCGGATCCGGAGCGCTGTGCGGGCTCGACAACTGGCACGACCTCAACTCGGACGGCGCCCTCGGCGACGCGCCCTTCTTGGACTCGATCGTCACTGATGATCTCTATCTGATGTTCGGTTACTACGGAACGATGATCTCGAGCACAGATGCCATGAGCTGGTCCGTGGTTGACAACGGAACGGAAAACCACCTGGAGGGAGGAGCCTGGAACGGAGAGCTGTTCGTCATCGTCGGCAAGGACGGGACAGTGCTGACCTCCCGCGATGGTGCCAGCTGGACCTCACGCACCGCCGGCACCGGAGGCTGGCTACGAGACGTCGCATGGGGTGGCGGACTGTTCGTGGCCGTAGGCGACAACGACACCATACTCACCTCGCCGGACGGCATGAGCTGGACCTCCAGAAGCTCTCCTCTGGACGACGACGAAGAGCTGTGGGGCGTGACCTGGCACGGGGGTCGTTGGGTCGCCGTCGGCACGATGCCCAGCTGGCTCGAGGCCGGATCCGTCATCACCAGCACTGACGGCGTTCAGTGGAACCTGGGAACGCTCCCCGAGATGCCCGGATGGCCGTACCGTGTGGAGTGGCTCAACGGTCGGTTCGTGACCACGGGGTTCGGCGGATATCTGGCGAGCAGCCCCGACGGTCTGAGCTGGACGGCACACCACGCTGACACCTACGAAGATCTCGGAAGCGCGATCTTCAACGGAGAGACCTACGCTGTGACAGGGCTGAGGGCGGTGCTGACAAGCCCGGACCTGGACAGCTGGACCCGGTGGGCAACCGATGCGCAGGGGAAGCTGCTGGCCATTATCTGGACAGGCGATCGGCATGTCGTCGGCGGCGTCTACGGCACTGTACTGGAAACCGTATGTCAGGCGGACTCGCTGGTCGTCGCAACCACGGCGAACGCTCCAGGGCTCAACCAGACGCACTGGACCACGGACCTCCAGCTGCACAACCCATCGGCGAAGAAGACGTCTGTACAGCTGGAGCTGCTCAGACGCGACCATGCCAACTCCGACCCCGATGCAGTCACTCTCTCGCTGCCAGCCGGTCAGAGCCTGCGGGTGGCCAACCCACTGGAGCAGCTGTTCGAGCACAGTGGTGCTGCGGCTCTACGCCTGACACCGACCAGCGGCGAGCTGGCGGCCTCCAGTCGAACCTACAACACCGCGGCCACCGGGAGCTTCGGGCAGTTCATTCCGGCCGTGCCAACCTCGCGTGCTATCGAAGGAACGCAACCTGCTCGTCTGGTCCAGCTCTCGAGAAGCGCTGATCGATCAGTGGGCTTCCGCACCAACATCGGGTTCGTGAATCTCGGCGACAGCGCCATTACGGTGGTGATCGAGCTGTACCGTGGCGATGGCACGCATCTGGGTGAAACCAGCGTCTTCCTGCGCATCGGCGAGCATCGCCAGCTCACGGATGTGTTCGGCGCTGTCACCTCCGGGGACGTCCCTCAGGGCTACGCGGTGCTCCGTGCCGACTCCGACGATGCGCGCTACCTGGGCTACGCCTCCGTGGTCGACAACCGCTCCGGGGATCCCGTGTACATCCCAGGGCAGTAAGCCGCACCGCGGTGCCTACCGTAGCTTGTGGCCGTTGGCACGTGGTTGGGACATCGCGGCGCACGACACAGGTGTAGGTAGAGTTCCATGCTCACGACGTGCAGCCCGCCTCGCCGTACGAACTGCTGTGTGAAAGAAATGTTGAAGCAACCCGATCCTGATTGACGGCCGAGGTCTCCCTCCATAGCTTGGGAAGACCCGGGAGTCAGGACACTCCCCTCCCCGATCTCGTCAGGAGGTTGTCCATGCGGTTGGTCTGGTGCGCGGCTGTACTGGTGGCGACAGGTTCTGCGGCTCCCGGCGTTCTCGATGCCAACGACGATGTCACGGCAACCGGTTTTCGCAACCCGGCGGCGGTCTACTGCTCGGAGGTGCTCGGGTACGAGTACGCCGTACTCGAGACAGGTGCCGGGCAGCGAGGAACCTGTCAGATGCCGGACGGGACGCTCTGCGATGACTGGGAGTTCCTCGCCGGGCAGTGCGGCGCCGAGTTCTCGTACTGTGCGCGGTCGGGGTACGGCTTGGAGACCAGATCCGACGGTGCCGACCCTCTCTCGAGGCAGTACGCCATCTGCGTCGACGCACACGGCCGCGGCGCCGAGAAAGTGTCGGTACTGACCGACCTGGACAGCCGCTCGTTCGGATGCGAGCAGTGGACGCCGCCGCCCGCGGAAGCTCGCGGGGAGCCGACTCGCCTCTCGGGTCAGCGCACGCTCCCCGGCGCCTTCGACTGGCGCAACCACGACGGCGGCGACTGGTTGAGCCCGGTCAAGAACCAGGGCGGCTGCGGCAGCTGCTGGGCGTTCTGCTCGGTCGGGGTCGCCGAGGCCGCACACAACATCGCCGCGGGCGACCCGGATCTCGACCTGGACCTGTCCGAGGAGTACCTCGTCTCCGACTGCTTCTCCGGCGGCGACTGCTGTGGTGGTTTCCACGGCTTCAGCTACGGTGCACTGAGCTTCATCCGAACGTCAGGGATCCCCGACGAAGCGTGCCTCTCGTACGGCACCTCGTGCAGCTGCGGCGGCAACACCTGCGACTCGAACTGCGCCTACAGGACCGACGGCCAGTGCAGCGACCACACCTGCTCCGACCGGTGCGCGGACTGGACCAGCCGCCTGCGGTCGTTCCTGCACACCAGTTGGGTGGGCTCCGATCCTACGGTGATCAAGCAAGCGCTCGTCGAGCACGGTCCCCTGGCCGTGGCGCTCGGAATCGGCAGCGGCGTCGGCGGCTCCTGGGACAACGGCGTATACCGCTGCTCCAACGACGACGCCATCAATCACGGCGTCGTCATCGTCGGCTACAACGACACGGGCGCCTACTGGATCGTGCGCAACAGCTGGGGCTCAGGCTGGGACGGCGACGGCTACTACAACGTCGGCTACGGTGAATGTGCCATCGAGGAGTACGTGTTCGACGCGTACGGCGTCGCCACCCCCGGTGACGTCAACGCCGACGGGGCGTTCGATGCGGCGGATCTGTCCGACCTGATCTGTGAGCTCAAGGACCCCACCTACACGCCCATCGGAGACCCGGACTGCACCCGTGATGGGCACGCTCTCGTCGACGACCTGACCTGCATCCTCGATCTGATCCACTAGCGTGGCCGCGGGCCGTGTCGGGCGGCTGGAGGAAGCAAGGCCGGGAGGCCTCGTGAAGCCACCGGAGACATCCCTTACATCGCCCCCCGCGTCATCTCGACCGAGCTTCCATGGGCGCTCGGCAGGCCATGGGCAGCCGGGGCTTCTGGAGTCAGCGCAGCACGTGGCGAGTGGAGAGATCCCGTGGGAGCACCCGTGGCTTCCCGGTACCGGCCCCGGATGATGGACACGCAGCGACAGCGAAGCCAACGGGTC
>CAZEJK010000147.1:12036-12483 GCA_964512045.1 uncultured Thermoanaerobaculia bacterium | reverse complement strand
CACCGCTGCCGAGCGGGCCATCCGGCTCCATGATCGGGTGTGCGCGATGATCTGGAGGTTGATGGCGTCCCGGAGGTAGGGGGGCGTCGGGGATTCTGTGGTCAGCCCGCTGGTCAGGGCTTCAGAGCTCCGGGGCCGGCTGCCGGCTTCCGGGGCGGGGTCCGGTACCGGTACCGGGTGGCTTCGTTGGGTGGCTTGGGGTGGCAGACCCCTTCCGCCCACCCGCCGGCGAGACGCCGGCTGCCACAATCGAAGAGCAGTCAGTCCGATTGTAGTGGCCCGCGTCTCGCGGGCCGGGTGGGGGGCACGAGGCAATCGATGATCGAACCGATCGGAGCACTGTCCGGCCCCGGTCAGTGGCCCCGGCCCCGACAGCCGGTAGCCGGACCCGGATGATGGCCGTGCAGGAACGATGGAGGGTACGGGTCGACGGGGCTTTTGGGGTCT
>CAZEJK010000147.1:0-11936 GCA_964512045.1 uncultured Thermoanaerobaculia bacterium | reverse complement strand
CGTGGTTCGGTGCTCGGTGCGCGGGGTTCGGTGGTGGAGACCGGTGGGACAGCAAGCAGGAGGCGTGCTGGTCAACCCGCTGGTCAGGGCTCCAGAGCTCCGGGGCCGGCTGCCGGCTTCCGGGACGGGGGTCGGTACCGGTACCGGGTGGCCTCGTTGGGTGGTTGGTACGGAACGGCGGGAGGGCCTCGTCCACCGTCCACGTCGTCATCTCGACCGAGCTTTCGTGTTGTTGCTGATGGCCCCGGTGCGGACTGCGTGATCGGTTTCACCGGAGTATGTGGCGAGCGGAGAGATCCCGTGGGAGAACGATGGCGCTCCGGCCTCGGCAGCGGACCCGGTCAACGGCCCCGGTCAGTGGTCCCGGCCCCGACAGCCGGTAGCCGGACCCGGACGATGGCCGTGCAGGAACGATGGAGCGTACGGGTCGACGGGGCTTTTGGGGTCTCGTGGTTCGGTGCTCGGTGCGCGGGGTTCGGTGGTGGAGACCGGTGGGACAGCAACCAGTAGGCGTGCTGGTCAACCCGATGGTCGGGGCTTCAGAGCTCCGGGGCCGGCTGCCGGCTTCCGGGACGGGGTCCAGGGCCAGGACCGGTGCCGCGCGTGCCACGGCGGGAGGGGGGCTGGGAGATGTGGCGAATTCCGACGGCTGGGAGCCATCGGGAGGTGTGTGGATTCTATAGGGTTCGGTGAAAGTAGATGGTGCGCCCGTCGGGATTCGAACCCAAGGCCTTCAGATCCGGAGTCTGACGCTCTATCCAGCTGAGCTACGGGCGCACGAGTAGGGGCAACCAGGATCGCACGGGAACGGGACTGGGACGGCGAGTGGATGGGGTGGGCGATGGGACTTGAACCCACGACCTCCAGGGCCACAACCTGGCGCTCTAACCGCCTGAGCTACGCCCACCGCATGTTCGGCCGGAGCCACGAGAAACCGTGATGGCCCGCCTGAGAGGACTCGAACCTCTGACCCACGGATTAGAAGTCCGTTGCTCTATCCAGCTGAGCTACAGGCGGATCGAGTCTCTGAGACCAGGGAGCACAGACTGGCGTGCTGGTCGGGGCGAGAGGATTTGAACCTCCGACTCCCTGCGCCCAAGGCAGGTGCGCTACCAGACTGCGCTACACCCCGACGTGTCGCGTCTCGTGCGATGCCTCATTGAGAAAGAGCAAAGATCGAAAAGATCACACCGCGCACGGCGAAAGCGGAGTATATGGAGCGGGCGGTGGCGGTGTCAAGCCGCGGGGCACGGTAGGGAGGGGGTCACAGAGTGCGGATCTGGCGGTCGACGCGGTGGTTGCGTCGTCCGGATTTCCCGGCCGGCGACCGGGGCTCGATGTACTGTGAGCTGGCGCTACTGAGCCGATGGTTCCATACCTGCGCTCTGCGGTACGAGCACGTGCCGTACGTCACGGTGCGCGTCGGACTCCGAGAAACGGAGACGGGCTTACGGCAGCTCGATCCCGGCGGTGCGAAACCGCTCAGCGATGGCGTCGCGCTGGGCGGACATCACCTGCTCGGCGGCCCTCCAGCCGATGGCCACCATCTCGCCGAGGGCGACGGGCGAGAACGGACGGCCCTCCGCGGTGCCCTGGACCTCGATCAGGTCGCCCGCGGCGGTGAACACCAGGTTGCAGTCCACGTCGGAGTCGAAGTCCTCGTCGTAGTCCAGGTCGGCGACGATCCGGTCTCCCACCACGCCAACGGCGACAGAGGCGATCTGATGGGCCAGCGGCCACTCGGCAAGCAGTCCTTGCTCCCACATCCGGACCAGGGCGAGGACCAGCGCGACCCAACCTCCGGAGATGGAGGCGGTGCGGGTCGAGCCATCCGCCTGGAGGACGTCGCAGTCCACGGTGAGCGTGCGCTCGCCGAGGAGGTCGCGGCGCACGGCGGCGCGCAGAGAGCGCCCGATCAGCCGCTGGATCTCCTGGGAGCGTCCGCTCGGCCGGCCGCGGCTCACCTCACGGTCGGTGCGCTGCTCGGTGGCACGGGGCAGCATGGCGTACTCGGCGGTGACCCAGCCTTCGCCGCTGCCGCGGAGAAACGGCGCCGTACGGTCGGACATCGAGGCGGCACACAGGACCATGGTGTTGCCGGCGCGGTACAGCACACTGCCTTCGGGGTAGCGCACGAAGTCGGTGTCGAGGGTCAAGGGGCGCATGGCACTGTCGGCTCGGCCGTCGGGTCGCATCGGATCTCCTTTGGTCATCGTGGCGTGGTGTCGAGACGTGGTCCGTTGGTGGCGTCCAGGTGGACCAGGGTCAGCTGCTCGGGGGACTCGCCCAGGATCGCCGTGCTGATCCGCCGGAACCGGTCAGAGGCGTCGGTGAGCTGGAGGATGATATCTCCGGTCCGCTGGGCGTCCGGGTGGCGAGGCCAATCCTCGAGCTCGACCACTGCCCGAGCGACACTGGAGGCGGAGTCCACTAGCTGCACCGCCGGACCCACGACGCGCTCCAGCGCGGGGAGCAGCAGCGGGTAGTGCGTGCAGCCGAGGATCATCGCCTCCGGTCGGTGGTCGAGGACGGCCCGCAGGTAGTGCTCGGCGATCTGCTCGGTGACGGGATGGTCGCCCCAACCTTCCTCGGCGAGGGGGACGAACAGGGTGCAGGCCACCGACTCGACCTGCACCGACGGCTGGGCTGCCGTCAGCGCTCGCTGGTACGCTTCAGAGCGGACGGTGCCTTCGGTGCCGAGCACCACGATGCGACGAGCTCCGGTGGCCAGCGCGGCACGGACTCCAGGCTCGACAACTCCGACCACCGGCGTCGGCGCCACGGCGTGGGAGACGACGTCCAACGCGTAGGAGGATGCGGTGTTGCACGCGACGACGAGCAGCTTGATGCCGTGTGCGATCAGGTGCTCGGCCGCATTCAGAGCGTACCGCTGGACGGTGGTCGACGACTTGGTGCCGTACGGGAGACGCGCCGTGTCGCCGAGGTAGAGGAGGTCTTCCGCCGGCAGGACGTCGCGGATCGCGCGCAGCACGGTGAGCCCGCCCACACCCGAGTCAAAGACCCCGATCGGACGTGCTGCGGCCTGTGCCGCCGATAGCAGCTGGATCTCGTCCGTGGCGTTCATGAGGTCGCGATGATCTGCTTGTTGAGGACCAGCGGGCGAGACAGGTCGAGGTGGCCGGCCAGGCTGTGCACCTCGCTGCCTCCGAACAGGAGCTGGACGCCCCGCAGCTGCGGGCAGTTGAGCAGAATCGAGTCGACGATACCGTACGCCAGCATCAGCTCTGTGTGGCTTCCGGTGAGCGGCTCTGGGGGTGGGGACAGGTCGACGAAGGCGTTGCCCGCGCCGTCGAGGTAGACCGCTTCGAGCTGGATCTGCCAGGGGGCGACCGGCAGCAAGTCCTCGGTCGAGCCGGCGAACAGCTCCGAGAGCACCACTCGGATCTTCTGCTCCAGCTCCTCCGGCAACGGAACCGATCGGAGCTCCGGATGGAGTCGTCCATCCTCGCCGACGAACAGCAAGAGGATCTTCTCCTCCGGCGCCGGCGTCGGGGACGGGAGCGGTGGCGGCTCCGGAGGCAGGTCCTCCTGACCGGTGCCGCGCGGCTGCAGCGCCCAGATCAGGACGACGAGGACGGCGGCGGCCGCTACGATGATCCCGACCGCTCGTGGACCGCTGACTGAGTCACTCAGCGCCACGATCTACTCCACCTGATCCAGGTAGTCGAGCACTCCTGCAGCGATCGTGCGTGCGAGCCGCTGCTGGTGCTCGGGAGTGGTCAGCAGCACCGCCTCCTCCGGGTTGGTCAGGAAGCCCACCTCGACCAAGACCGCGGGCATGCTGGCGCCGGTGAGGACCACGAACGGCGCCTGCTTCACGCCGCGATCGCGCATCTCGAGGTTGCTGTTGAGCTGACGCTGGATCGCCAGCGCGAGCCGGGCGCTCTCGTTGAGCACGGCCGCCTGGGCCATGTCCCAGAGAATCATGTCCAGGCTGGAGCCGGCTCGCGGCTCCCGCTGGACCTGGTTCTCGAGGGCAGCGGTTGCTGCCGCTGCCTCGTCGGTGGCCGTCTTGTCGAGGCTCATGTAGTAGGTCTCGGCGCCGCGGACCGAGCGGACGCTCGAGGCGTTCGCATGCAACGAGATGAAGAGTCGCGCATCGAGGCGGTTGGCAAATGCGGTGCGATCGCGCAGAGCCCGATGCTCATCGCCTGTACGGGTGAGCCGAGCCGGCACGCCGCGCTGGCTCAGCTCGTCGGCGAGCCGTTCGGCGACGTTCAACACCAGGTGCTTCTCCTGGATCCCGGAGCTGGAGATCGCGCCGATGTCGTCGCCGCCGTGGCCGGGGTCGATCACGATCGGTCGGTGAGAAGGCTCGGGTCGCGACCGGGGGTCTGCCACGGGGGTGGGGGTAGGACGTCGTTGTCCCAGCTCCAGGTAGATTCGGGTCGGCTCGTCCAGTGTATGCCAGGTGAGGACACCGACGCCTTCGGCGAGGTCGACGATGAGCTGCTCACGGTCCACGGAGATGGCGCGTACGCGTCGAGAGCGGAGCGGCACCGACGGGTCCAGCTGTGGGTTGAAGTCGGTCAGATGGATCGTGACTGCGCCGTCGCGGGTCTTCACGTCGGGGCTCAGGCTGCGGTCGAGCGTGATCACGAGCGTGGTCGTGGCAGCGAAGTCGGCAGCGGCCACCTTGGCGGTCACAACCTCCGCGGCCTTGCCGCCGGGTGCGATCGTGAAGCCGGAGACGGTCCGTTCGAGATGGAGCCCGAGGGGGTTGAGGATTGCGTCCTCGAGGAACTGAAGAGACACCGCGACACCACCGGGCGAGGCGACAGGTGTGTCCTCGGTCTTGATCAGGGCGCCATCAGCGACGACGAACTCGGTGTCGGGCGCCACCTGGAACACGTGCTCGCCAACCTGAATGAGGAAGGTGCCCGCCGCGGGCGAGAACCGCGACTGCCCACCCAGGAGCTCGATGACCGGCACGAGCTCGACCCTGTTGCCCGAGGTGGGGACCGTAGCCAGGGTCCCCTGGTACTCCAGCTGAACCGGTGTGGCAACGGTCGCCGATGGGGCGAGGGTCGTGGTCAGGATCGCGAGGAGGAGAGGGATCGGCCCGATGAGGCCGAGGCGTCGATGGTGCATCAGCGCGCTCCTGAGCAGTCGCCACAGATGGTCTGGGGCGGCCACCGATCGCCCGTGGTGCGGGCGGTTGCTATGGATGGTGGTGGAGGCGGTGGGAATCGAACCCACGTCCGAAGAACTCCGAGCACCGGCTTCTCCGTGCACAGCCCGCTATCGATTCTCGTCTCGAAGGTGGTCAGCGGACAACGCCCTCCGAGACCAGCCCGTTGATCTCGACCCCTGCGTCCGGGCTCCGCAGCGGCCCAGTCTGCCTAACAGCGCCGGACTCAGGTCGACAGACAAAACCGTCGAGCCCGACGGGCTACTTACGCAGCCAGTGCGTACTCAGTGTCCGCAGCTCTTCAAGTTCCACCTGATTAACGAGGCGGTGGACCTCGGCACGCTACCGGTGACCAGATCGTTCCCCGTCGAAGCCGGAACGCCCCCGTCACATTCAACACTATGCAGTATACCATCGAACGGTTACAGGGAGGTGGGCGATGCGGCTGGCGCTGGTGTTCGGCGGACGATCTGGAGAGCACGAGGTGAGCGTGGTATCGGCGCGGTCGGTGGCCGCGGCGCTGGATCGGGATCGCTTCGAGGTGGTTGCGATGGCGATCGATCGGAGAGGACGATGGGCTGCAGCCGACGAGGCTGCGAGGGTTCTGGAAGGCTCCGGCGATCGGATCGATCAGGTCGTTCAGTTCTCCGGTGTGCAGGCTGTGGACCCGCGGCTCCTCGAAGGCTCGATCGACGTGGTGTTTCCGGTGCTGCACGGGCCGTACGGCGAGGACGGAGCGATGCAGGGGATGCTGGAGATGCTCGATCTTCCGTACGTCGGCTGCGACGTGGTGGCATCGGCGGTCTGCATGGACAAGGTCGTGTGCAAGCGGATGGTGGAGCACGCCGGGTTGCCGACGGCAGCGTGGCGCGAGGTGACTGCGGCCGAGTGGAGGGATGACCCGCAAGCGGTTGCGACCGAGTGCGAGACCCTGGGCTCGCGGATCTTCGTCAAGCCGGCGCGCCTCGGATCGTCGGTGGGTATCAGTGCGGCACGGACGAGGAGCGAGCTTCGCGCCGGGCTCGACGAGGCGTTGCGGCACGGGTCGCGGGCGATCGTCGAGCGTGGTGTCGTCGGACGCGAGCTGGAGGTGGCGGTGCTCGGGAACGTGCGGCCAGAGGCCTCATTGCCGGGAGAGATCGTTCCCGGACACGAGTTCTACGACTACGCCGATAAGTATCTCGACAGTGCGTGCGAGCTGAGAGCGCCGGCGCCGTTGGACCCGTCCACCGCGGAGCGTGCGCGCGAGATGGCGGTGCGCACGTACACGGTGCTGCAGTGCTCGGGGATGGCGCGAGTCGACCTGTTCCTCGAAGCCGAGACTGGCGCGCTGCTGGTCAACGAGGTCAACACGATCCCCGGTTTCACCTCGATCTCGATGTACCCGCGGTTGTGGCAGGTCAGCGGTCTGCCGTACCCTGTCCTTCTCGGGCGGTTGGTGGATCTCGCGCTCGAGCGCTCCGGCCGGAGTTGACGGGTGCTGACGCCAGGGGTATGGTCCCCGGCGAAGGTTTGACGATGCCGCGACTTCGCTTGCAAACCACCCGTCGCTCGGCCCCCGCTTTCCACGGTGGGTTGTGGGGGCGGATCGTTCGAGGATCGGAGCGAACGGCCGACCCTCGAGTCCGTCGACGGGTTGCAGGCGCAGAGGCGTCGCGCGTGCCACGGAGGAGGCCTCACAGATGAAAAAGATCACTCGAGAAGAAGCACTCGCGTACCATACGGGCAAACGCCACGGCAAGACCGAGGTGGTGACGACCAAGCCGTGCGTGACGCAGCGCGACCTGTCGCTGGCGTACACGCCGGGGGTCGCCGAGCCCTGCCTCGAGATCGCCCGCGACCCGGAGCTGGCGTATGAGTACACCAACAAGGGCAACCTGGTGGCGGTGGTCTCCAACGGCACCGCGGTTTTAGGGCTCGGCAACATCGGCGCCATCGCCGGCAAGCCGGTCATGGAGGGCAAGGGCGTTCTCTTCAAGCGGTTTGCCGATATCGATGTGTTCGACATCGAGGTGGAATCCAGCGATCCTAAGGAGATCATCCGGTTCTGCGAGATGCTCGCGCCGACCCTGGGCGGCATCAACCTGGAGGACATCAAGGCGCCGGAGTGCTTCGAGATCGAGGAGACGCTGAAGCGCACGACCGACATTCCGGTGTTTCACGACGACCAGCACGGCACCGCGATCATCTCCGGCGCGGCGTTACTCAACGCGTTGGAGATTGCGGGTAAGAAGATCGACCAGGTGCGCGTGGTGTTCTGCGGCGCTGGCGCCTCGGGGATCGCCTGTGCGAGGTTTTACCTGTCCCTCGGTGTGCGTCCCGAGAACCTTCTCATGTGCGACTCCAAGGGCGTCATCTACAAGGGCCGCACCGAGGGGATGAACCCGTACAAGGAGCGGTTTGCTGTCGAGACCGAGCTGAGGACCCTGTCCGACGCGATGCGGGGCGCCGACGTCTTCACCGGTGTGTCGGTCAAGGGGATGGTGACCAAGGAGATGGTCGCCTCGATGGCGGAGGACCCGATCATCTTCGCGATGGCCAACCCGGACCCGGAGATCACACCGGAGGAGGTGGCCGAGGTCCGCGACGATGCGATCATGGCGACCGGACGCTCCGATTACCCGAACCAGGTCAATAACGTGCTCGGTTTCCCGTTCATCTTCCGGGGAGCGCTGGATGTCGGCGCCACGCAGATCAACGAGGAGATGAAGCGAGCCGCCGCGCAGGCTCTGGCAGATCTCGCGAAGCAGGACGTGCCGGACTCGGTGATCCGCGCATACGGCGGCAAGCCGCTCAAGTTCGGGCGCGAGTATTTGATTCCAAAGCCGTTCGACTATCGGGTGCTGCTCTGGGAGGCGCCGGCGGTGGCCGAGGCCGCGATCGCCACGAAGGTGGCGCGCAAGCCGTTCACCTCCAAGGACGAGTACGTCCGCGAGCTCGAGAACCGCCTGTCACGGACGCGCCAGGTCATGCATACGGTCATCGACAAGGCCAAGCAGGATCCGAAACGGATCGTGTTTCCGGAGGGCGAGGCGGTCAAGATCATCCGTGCGGCCAAGATCCTGCTCGACGAAGGGATCTGCAAGCCGGTGCTGCTCGGCGAGACCGATGTCATCGAGAAGCTGCTGATCGAGCACGAGATCCCGCGGGAGGCCGTCGAGCTGATCGATCCGCCGCGGGACGGCCGCCATGAGGAGTACGCCACGACGTTCCACGAGATGCGGTGGCGCAAGGGCCTGACGCTCGAGGATGCGCACAAGCGCATGCATGATCCGGTGTACTTCGGCAACATGATGGTTCGCCAGGGCCACGCGGACGGGCTCATCGCCGGTCTGACGATGCACTACCCGGAGACGATCCGACCCGCGCTTCAGGTCCACAAGACGCACCCGGATGTCTCCAAGGTGGCGGGTGTGTACCTGCTGCTGTTCGAGGACCGAGAGATCTTCGTTGCCGACACCACCGTCAACCCGGATCCGGATGCGGACACGCTGGCCGAGATCGCCTGGCTCGCGGGTCGGGTGGCGAAGAACTACTTCGAGGTGACGCCGCGCATCGCCATGCTCTCGTACTCGAACTTCGGCTCCAACCCGGATCCGCGCACGGCCAAGGTCAAGCGGGCGGTGGAGATCGCCAAGGAGCGGTGGCCGAACATGGTCATCGAGGGCGAGATGCAGGCCGACGTGGCACTGGAGTCGACCATCGCCACCGAGAACTACCCGTTCTCCAAGATCCTCGGCGATGCCAACGTGCTGGTGTGCCCGGATCTCGGGTCGGCGAACATTGCCTACAAGGTGCTCTGGCGCCTGGCGAAGGTCGAGGCGATTGGACCGATCCTGTCCGGGGCCGGTGCGCCCGTGCACGTGCTCCAGCGGGGCGTCGAGGTCAACGACATCGTCAACATGACCGCGATGTGTGTGATCAAGGCCCAGGAGATGCACTCGGAGGGGTGGACTCAGGACTGAGGTGAACCGGGCGTGCCGAGCACCGGGGTCGCTCGCTCAGGCCTGTGACCGCGTCGCTACGTCATGAGCTATGATCCGCTGCCCTCCTGGAACAATCGGGAGGGCAGCAGTGTTTCTCTCTGCGCCGGTTTCAGCGTCGTCGGGTGTATCGATCGCCAACCAGATGCGGCGGCCCGAGGCACCGGGCGTCGGGATGCTGTTTTCATGAAGCAGCGGGCGTCGAGACACCGTTCTCGAGCCTGGGAGGGACACATGACAGAGATCCTCAAGAATCTGATCGACCAGAAGGGTGGCGAGGTGTACTCGGTTGCGCCGGAGGCCACGGTGGCGGACGCCGTCGACACCATGAACGCGCACCGCATCGGCGCCGTGCTGGTGATGGAGCAGGGTGCGCAGTGGCCTGCGGGCATCTTCACCGAGCGCGACGTGCTCCAGCGGGTGATCAATGCGGGTCGGGATCCCCACACCGTGCCGGTGCGCGATGTGATGACCGGCTCGCTCGTGGTGGTCCGTCCGAACATGTCCGTCGAGGAGGCGATGGCCGTGGTGACCGAGAAGCGATGCCGGCACCTGCCGGTGGTGGACGGCGACCGTCTGGTCGGTCTCGTGTCGGCGGGCGATCTGACCCGGTGGATGATCCGTGATCAGAGCGTCCAGATCGACCATCTGGTGAGCTACATCACCGACCAGTACCCCCGCTAGGAGGATGCTGGAGCGGATCTGAGGCCTGTCCCCTTGCCGTTGCCGCAACGGCGCGTGCCGTTGACTCGGCCATGGCGTGTGGCGGACGGGATCTTTTGACACTGAGTTGAGAGGATCGGTACACTCCGACTGGTTCCGGAGACTCTGAACGCGCGAAGACACTGGTAGACGAGAGGAGAAAGGGCGATGCGAATGCGTTCGATGCTTCTATCCGCGGTTGTGGTCGGCATGATGATGGCAGCGCTGCCGGCAGTTGCTCAGGAGACCGGCGGGCTCCGCTATACGGTCACCGTCACCGAGTTCGAGAACGAGGCCGGGTGGCACGGGCAGTGGGATATCGGGAATGCCTGGGGAACGATCATGACCGATCTGTTGAACCAGACCGGCCGCTTCATCGTGCTCGGTGAGAGCGACATGCGCCAGGCGGCTCTGGAGGAGCAGGACTTCGCGGCGTCCGGCCGGACCGCTGGAGGTGCGAAGGCGCCGGCCACGGGTCAGATGACGCCGGCGCAGCTGCTGGTGAAGGGCGCGATTACCCATGTCCAGCACGACACCTCCGGTGGTGGTGGCGGTCTGTCGATCGGTCGCGTGCGCGTCGGCGGCAGCGGCGGCAAGGCGGAGGTCAACGCCACGATCTACCTTCTCGACTCCACCACCGGTCAGGTCGTGGCCTCCACCAGCGTGGTCGGTGAGGCGAAGCGCCGTGGCGGCGCTCTCGGCTACTCCGGCAACGGCTGGGGCGGTGACTTCAACGCGTTCAAGAAGGACAACGTCGGCAAGGCGGTGGAGGCTGCGGTCGCGGATGCGGTGGACTGGCTGACCGGTCAGCTCGACAGCGTTCCCTGGCGGGGGGCGGTGATCATGGCTCGCGAGGGTCAGGTGTACATCAACCGCGGCAGCCGCGAGGGCGTCACCTCGGGACAGACATTCGTGGTCGGCACCGCAGAGGAGCTGCGCGATCCGGATACGGGCGAGCTGCTCGATGTGTTCGTGACGCAGGTGGCGCGGATTCGGGCCGACTCGGTGCGTGAGAAGCTGTCGGTCTGCTCGGTGGTCGATGGTGATCTGGCAGCGATCGAGAAGGGCATGGAGATCTCCCTGCCCTGACCATCACGACGACGTGTTGATGCCGCTGCGATCGTGAGATCCACCGGCTGTGAGCTGCAACGGCAGCACCATTGGTGCTGCCGTTGGTGCGTTCTGGGCTGAGGTGTTGGCGACTGAACGCCGGCGTATCTTCGAAGACTCGAGGTATCCGCCGGGGACCGGACGGCCGGGTTCCGGCTATCGGGACCGAGACCGGTTCCGAGGTTGCTCCGAAGCGTTGTCGCTTCTGCGAGGCTGATGGGGCGGGCGGGGGAGCGAGTACCCAACCGCGAGTACCTTACAGCTTCGCGGCCGTGGGACCGTCGTCATCGGAGCATCACTTTGGTTGCGGCCCGCGGCCGCGTTGGGCGCTGACCGCTACGCGGCCGCGTTGGGTAGCTGTGTGCTGTCCAGGTACGGTCTTCAACCAGCGTTCACACCGTGTATACTCGGTAATGAGGAACGCACTGCGCGATGAGAAGAAGCGGGGGGGGTTATGAGGCTGCAACGCATCGCATTGGTATCGGTTTCAGTCCTCGCAGTGATGCTCGTGGCGCCCGGTGGGGCGGATGCCCAGGAGCAGGAGTTCGAGCAGGTCGGGGACCTCTTTCAGCGGGAGTACGAGTACCGGGTTGGCGATGTGCTCGAGCTCAATGTCGATCTGAGCGGATTGCGATGGTCAACCCTCCGGATCCAGCCGAAAAACCCGGACGATCTGCGCCCGGGCCGCGAGGAGAAGGTCGATATCATCATGAGCTTCCACAACACCCGGGAGAACAACGCCGAGGTGACGTTGGCCGTGCTGCTCGAGGACGCCGACGGCGGGTTGCTGGAGCGCCTGGAGTTCCGTCCGTTCCGTGTCGGTGACAATGACATCGAGGAGAAGGACGACCGGCAGAAGGTGCTCGCCGACAGCCTTGTCGCCACCGAGAAGGTCTACGTGTTCGCAGAGGTGGAGTTTTAGCGGCTCAAGACTCCGTATCTTCGAAAATTCGAAGCAAAGCGCCTGGGTTGAGTTCTAAGTTTTTAAT